>JAKAGB010000039.1 GCA_021817705.1 bacterium
GGAGCTTCCGCGTGGTGCTTGCGCAGGCGCAGGCAACGGACGTGTCCTTCGACTACTTCCTCGTGCAGACGGTGGGGCAGGTGGCGACCTCGACGCCGGACGGGAGCTTTAGTGCCGCGAGCGGAGCGAGCGGCGTGTCTTCCGGTAAAGACACCACGCCGCCGGTCATTACGGTGCTCGGCGACAATCCGGTACACGTCTCGGTGGGCGGCACGTACGTGGAGCCCGGGCTCTCCATCACCGATAACGTCGACGGCACTATCTCCACCTACCAAACCTATGTGAACGGCGTGCAATTCCAGGGCAGCCTCTCTTCGCTCGACACCTCTGCGCCCACCACCTACCTCGTCACCTATAAGGCCACCGATTCCTCGGGCAACTTCTCCACCGCGCGCCGCTCGGTGATTGTGGGCAACCCGGGCGGCGTGGTCATCTCGGGCAGTGCCACCTCGACGCCGGCGACGAGCACGACGCAGACGTCCGCGCCCGCGCAGACGGGCGCGGCCGCGACGTCTTCGACGCAGAGCACGACCGCCACCGCGACCACTACACCGGTCGCCTCTACGCCGCCTCCGACCACGCAGGCCACCTCCACCCCCTCATCCTCGACATCAACCACGTCTTCCTCGAGTACCGCGACGACCACGCCCACCTCGTCCTCCACCACTTCTAGCACCACCTCTTCATCAACCTCTTCCTCATCCACCACAACCACATCTTCCTCGAACACTACGACTACCACATCCACCTCGTCCTCAACCACCGCCTCTTCGACCCCGACCACCTCTTCTTCGTCCTCCACCACGACCGCCTCCACCACCACGCCCACCCCCTAACCTCTCTCAGTAGTATGTAGGGTGTCCGACACCCTACATGCCACCTCAACGGAGCAGGGCGTTATTCCAAACAAGACGCCGCAAAGGCATTCTCCTCGCTTTCCTTCAAAAATTCCTCCGCAGACGCCGCATATCCGCCGTAGGCAGTATCGAACAGGTTGGTAGTAAGAATAGAGGGGAAGTTTTTCTTACCGATGTAATCCAGGTAACTGCTCCAACGGTATGTCTCAAGTTCGTGAAGCGCGCGAGCGGCATCCTTTATGCCGCCTCTATCTCGAATCCTCCAGTCTCTAACCCCAAGTACGTCAAAGGCGTTGAAGTGGACGTAATGCAGCAGGTAGAGGAACTGCGCTTCAGACTCGACGAGCACTCGTTTCGTCTTTCCTTGGAAGAGAGCGCCTGCGCGCTCGTAACGGGCGTTAAAGTAGTTCGCAAATCCACCATTAATTTTTTTGAGGAACAAGGACATGCCGCCTTCAATAAGCTCGGAAAGTATGAGGTGGTAATGGTTCTTAACGAGACACCAGCCATGCACCTCCACCAATCTCTTGCGTATGTAGGGTGTCGGACACCCAACATTGGATTCTTTTCGCCTTACGTGAGGAAGTGCGATTGCCTCATCGTTAAATGCATACAAATCGTGCACAAAGCGAACGTGATCTGAGTCATCGAGGAATAGCGGGCGTCCCTCTACGCCCCGGTTGAGCACGTGGAATAGCTGCATCGGCATTGTTACAGTATATCTACCAATGTAGGGTGTCGGACACCCTACATTGGTAGGTGGGGAAAAGGTGAGGAGCGTTCCGGGTGTACACTACAAGGGCTTGCTTAGCTAACTTCTATATATTGTATGGCGGTACGAGTCGCGATTAACGGATTTGGCAGGATTGGGCGCGCGTTCGCGCGCCGGAGTCACGGACGCGGCGTAGAGCTCGTTGCGGTGAATGACCTTGGGTCTCTCGAGAATCTCGCGTATCTTTTGAAATATGATACCGTGTACGGCCGCGCGCCATTCCCGGTGGAGGCGAAGGACGGCAATTTAATCGTGGACGGGAAAGAGGTGAAATTCCTCCAGGAAAAGGACCCGGGCACTCTGCCGTGGAAAGAGCTCGGCATCGATGTCGTCATCGAGTCGACCGGATTCTTTACGAAGTACGAAGATGCCGAGAAGCACGTACAGGCGGGCGCGAAGCATGTGGTCATATCTGCGCCGGCGAAGGGCGACGAATCCCTGGGCGCGACCATCCTCATGGGCGTGAACGAGGAGAAGTTCGGCACCTGCGCGGTGACGAGTAATGCCTCCTGCACGACGAATGCCGCGGCACCCGTCATTGCGATCCTCGACGAAGCCATCGGCATGGAGAAGGCGGTGCTTTCGACAACGCACGCATACACCGCGAGCCAGTCCATCGTCGACGGTCCGTCGAAGAAAGACATGCGCGAAGGGCGCGCGGGAGCACAAAACATCGTGCCCACCTCGACCGGCGCCGCCATCGCGGTGACGAAGGCGTACACGCCGCTCGAAGGAAATTTCGACGGCATCTCGCTCCGCGTGCCGGTGCCCGCAGGTTCCATCGCGGACGTCACGTTCATCGCGAAGCGCGACACGACGAAAGAGGAGGTGAACGACATCCTGCGCAAAGCCGCGAAGGACGCGCGCTGGAGCGCTACGTTCGCCACGACCGACGACGAACTCGTGTCGAGCGACATCGTCGGTGAAGCATACGCGTCCATCGCCGACCTCGGCATGACGCGCGTCGTGGGCGGCAATCTGGTGAAGGTGCTCGCTTGGTACGACAACGAGATGGGGTACACGGAGGCCTTGGTGCAGCACGTGCTCAAGGTGGCGCAGTCATAAACCGATGAAGCTCTATTTTGCGGCAGACCACGCGGGGTTCGAGCTGAAGGGGAAGCTCGTCGCGTATGCGCGCGAACTCGGGCACGAGGTGGAAGATTTGGGTGCGCACGAGCTCGTCGCGGGGGACGATTACCCGGACTTCGTGACGCCGTGCGCGCAAGCGGTCGCGGGCGAGCCCGGCGCATTCGGGGTGGTCATCGGCGGCAGCGGGCAGGGCGAAGCCATGTGCGCGAATCGTGTGAAGGGCGTGCGCGCGGCAGTGTATTACGGCGAGCCCAGGCACGCACAAACGGACGCTGATGGTAACGAGCTCGGCATAGTGGAAAGCGCGCGCGCCCACAATGATGCGAATATCCTCTCAGTCGGCGCGCGCTTCGTCTCGGAATCCGAAGCGCGCGATGCCCTCAAAACCTTCCTCGAAACCCCGTTCTCGAACGAAGCACGCCACGCGCGCCGCATCGGGAAATTCTAAGAATTGCCATCCACAGCGCCCGCGCGCCCGAGGGGCGCGCGGGCTATACTTTCCCCATGAGCCTCCTCGTCCCGGCAGCGCTCGTCGAGTCGTTCAAGGAACTCGAGGCCGACCTCGCGCTTTTCGCGAAGATGCCCACCGTGAAGCGCGTGCAGATTGATACCGTCGATGGCCGCTTCGTGCGCCCGGCGTCCTGGCCGTACACGGATGTGTCGTCATTCCGCGCGATGCGCGAACGCGGCGAGATGCTCCCCTTGCTCGAGCGATTCGAATACGAGATCGACCTCATGTGCCTTGACCAGGAGCGCGCGGGAGACGCATGGCTCGCGTTCGGCGCCACGCGGCTCACCTTCCACGCCGAGAGCGTGAACGACCTGCCGCGCCTTCTCGCGCGCATGCATGCGCGCTACACGGCCGGCGCCGGATTCTTGCCGGGGCTCGTCGCCTTCGGCGTGGCGCTCAGTGCCGCGAGCGACATCGCGCTCATCGAGCCGGTGCTACCCTTAGTCGACTACGTGCAGTTCATGGGCATCCGGCGCATCGGCATGCAAGGGCAGCCGTTCGACCGGCGCGTGCTTGAGCGCGTCCGCGCTTTCCGTAGCCGGTATCCGCGCATTCCCGTGCAGGTAGATGGCGGCGTGAAGCTCGCCGAAGCGAAGGAGCTCGCCTTGCTCGGCGTCACGAATGTCGTCGTCGGCTCAGATATCCTCCGCGCCAAGAATCCGCTCGCCGAAGCCGCCGCATACGCCGACCTCGAAAATCCGTTCGGGGTGTAAGGTATACTGAATCTGATGGCACTCACTGACGCGGAAGTGAAGAAACTTGAAACGAAGGCCGAGAGAATTCGCGAGACTATCATCGAGATGCTCGTCGCGGCCGGAAGCGGGCACACCGCGGGCCCCTTGGGCATGGCCGACATCTTTACTGCGTTCTATTTCTATATATTGCGGCACGATCCCAAACGTCCCGACTGGGTCGAGCGCGACCGACTCATCCTCAGTAACGGACACATCGTACCCGTGCGCTACGCGGCCATGGCGCACGCCGGCTATTTTCCGGTGAAGGAATGCCTCACGCTGCGGAAATTCGGCAGCCGTCTCCAGGGGCACCCGGAGCGCCTGCGCTTGCCCGGACTCGAGACCACGAGCGGCCCCTTGGGCGAAGGGCTCTCGCAGGCGTCAGCCATGGCGTACGCCTTCCGCATGGATCATGCTAAGCAGCGCGTGTTCTGTCTCATGAGCGACGGCGAGCAGGACGAAGGCAGCGTGTGGGAAGCAGCCATGTGGGCAGGCAAGCAGAAGCTCGCGAACCTCACGGCGGTCATCGACCGCAACAACATCCAGATAGACGGCATGACCGAGGACGTGATGCCGCTCGAAAATCTCCGCGCAAAGTACGAAGCATTCAATTGGCATGTCTTGGAAGTGAACGGCAACGACATCCGTGCGTTCGTCGCGGCGGTTGCCGAAGCCGATGCCATCTACGAGAAGCCGGTCGTCATCATCGCGCATACGATTCCGGGTAAGGGCGTGCCGGAAATCGAATTCGATTACCACTGGCACGGCAAGCCACCGACCAAAGAAGAGGGTAAGCGATTCTTGAAAGAGATCCGCACCATGAACGGTAAAGTCCCGCACGAGTATGCTTAATCCTGACGCCAAGCTCTCGAAGACCGTGTTTGCCGATGACGTCGCTACCGCGCCCACGCGCGACGGATTCGGCAAGGGTGCGGTCGAAGCGGGGAAGAAGGATGCGCGCGTACTAGTGCTCTGTGCCGACTTGACCGAGTCGACGCGCGCGGAATGGTTCGAGAAGGAATTCCCCGAGCGATTCGTGGAGGTGGGCATCGGCGAACAGAACATGGCGGGGTTGGGCAGCGGTTTTGCGGCGGCGGGCAAGGTGCCGTTCATTGCGAGCTACGCGGCATTCAATCCCGGGCGGAACTACGAGCATATCCGCACGACCATCGCGCTGAACGAAGCTAACGTGAAAGTGTGCGGCATGCATGCGGGCGTTTCGGTGGGGCCCGATGGCGCGACGCACCAGATGCTCGAGGACATCGGCATGATGCGCATGCTGCCGAACATGCTTGTGGTCGCGCCCGGCGACGCGGAAGAAGCGCGGAAGGCGGTGCTGTGGGCGGCGAAACACGCGGGACCGGTGTACCTGCGTTTCGGCCGCGCGGCGACGCCTCTGTTCACGACTGCAGAGACGCCGTTTGTGGCGGGGAAGGCGCTCACGCTCTGGAGCGCGGAGGAGCCGAAGGTCGCGATTTTCTCGACCGGCTCGCTCTCGTACGAGGCACTGAAAGCCGCGCAGCTACTCGAACGGGACGGCGTACGCGTGGTCGTGCTCCATTTCCCGTTCGTGAAGCCCCTCGATGAAGCGGCGATTTTGGACGCGGCCGGCAAGGCCGGCCGCGTCGTGACCGTGGAAGAGCACCAGGCGAATGGCGGCTTCGGCAGCGCGGTTGCGGAACTCCTTGGGGAAAAATTGCCGACG
>JAKAGB010000005.1 GCA_021817705.1 bacterium
CCGCCGTGCGGGTATGATGCTCAAGCAAATCGGACGCCGAATACTGTCATGCGCATGCTCACATCGTTTCTCATAGGGATCGCATCACTCGCCCCTACATGGCCGGGATTCCAGCACGTTCACGCGGCGTCCGTCGCCGCGGCAGCATCTGCGGCACCGGTGGCGAGTACGACCGTCGCCGCTACGGGGAAGCCGATCTATCTTTCCCTCGACCTGGATATGAACGGGTTGATGTACCGGAAGATACGGAGCGAGGGAAAGGTCTGGTACGACCCGACGGTATTCGCGTACCTCGAGCAGAGGAAGGTACCGGCAACTTTTTTCGTTTCCGGACTCTTTGCGGTCGCGTACCCGGAGCTCATCCAGAACCTTGCTTCGAGCAGCCAGTTCGCGTTCGAGAATCACAGCTACGACGAATCCTCGTTCATTCCGCACTGCTATTGGCTCCGCACGCTCACGACTGACAAAGAGAAGATCCGGCAGGTAGAAGACACCGAACAGATACTGAAGAAGGAAACCGGGCAGACCGCGGCGCTGTTCCGTTTCCCCGGCGCCTGCACGAACGCGCAGAACGACGCGCTCATCAGGAGCCTCGGCTACACAGTGAACGACGGGACGGATATCTCCGGCGATCCCTTCAACAAGGATACGAGCGCGATAGTCCGCGCGGTGCTCGCGCAGGCGGCTCCGGGCGCGACCATCCTCATGCATGTGGGCGGTCCGAACGCTCCACGGAGTCTGGCCGTGCTCGAGCAGGTGGTGCCGAAGCTCGAGGCGCAAGGGTATCGGTTCGAGAAACTCTAGCGGCATCTATCCGTCACGAAAGAAGGATGGTTCGCTGATGCGCGGCTACCGCGTCTCGCCGAGCATGGGGATGCCGAGGCGCTGGCGCTTCGTTTCGCCGCGGAAGCGGTTCGTCGTGCGCGCGGGCGCGTCGGCGCGGCTGCCGCGATGCGCGCCCTGCATCGCCGCGAAGCTCGCGCCCAGGAACACCACGTGCTTCCCGTACTTTTCTGCGAGCGCGTCCGCGCTTGCGAAGATGCGTTTCCTGCCGGACGAGGCGCGCACCGCGCCGAAGAGGTCGAGCTGCACCGCGCTTTCGTCTGCGAGGTTCGCGAGCGTTATGCCCGTCGCGCGGTAGCGGACGCCGCGCTTATACGCCTCGAAGAAATGCTCGTCTACCGCGCGCAGGATGTCGACCGGATTGTTGGTCGGGAAGGGCAGCGCCACTTCGTACCCGTGGTAGCGGAAGTCTTCGGTCTTGAGGAAAAAGAACACGAGCGGCGTCGCGAGCTTCCAGCGGCGCGCCTTTATGCACGCGTTCTCGATGTTCTTCGAAAGCTGCGCGTGGATGAACGACGGGTCGCGCGATGCCGGCGTAAACGTCTTCGTCTTCGATATGGACTGGTACGTTTCGCGGCCGGTGCAGTCGAGTTCGTTCGCGACCGTGCCGGTGAGCTCCTGCCAGGTCTCGACGAACGGCTTCGAGAGGTGCGCGCGCACCCACGCTTCGTCTTTGCGGGCGAGGTCGTGCGCCGAGCGGATGCCGTATTTGCCGAGGAGCGCGGCCGTCTGCGGCCCGATGCCCCACACGGCGCCCACCGGCATGGCTTTTAGGTAGCGGGGCGCGTCGCAAAGCGGGATCACGGTGAGGCCGGCGGGCTTCTGCCACTTCGAGCCTATCTTCGCGAGCGTCTTCGTGGCAGAGAGTCCGAGCGAGAAGGTCATGCCGAGCTCGCGGTTGAGTTCGGCCTGCACTTTCTTCGCGATGTCCGGGTACGAGAGGCGCAGCGTGCGGCGCAGGCCGGTGAGGTCGGCGAAGCATTCATCGATGGAGTACTCTTCGACCTCGGGCGTGTAGCGGCGCACGATGGCATACATGCGTTCCGAGAAGAGGCTGTAGGTTTCGTAATCCGACGGGAGGATGATGGCGTCCGGGCAGCATTTCTTCACATCCCCAAGCACCATGCCGCGCTTTACGCCGCGCGCTTTCGCTTCGTACGTGCAGGCCGACACGATGCCGCGCTCCTTGCCGGTGATGACCGGCTTGCCGCGGAGCGTCGGGTCCTTCGCCACTTCGCACGATGCGAAGAACGAGTCGCCGTCGACGTGGAGTATCGCGCGCGGAAACGAGCTCGTGCTGCCCCAGGCCATACCTAGTATTTGCGCACCACAGCGGTCACGACCGCTTCTATGAGGAGCGTCTCGCCGCCTTTCGGATAGATGGGCTTGAAGTCCTTGTTCGCCGGCTCGAGCCAGTAGCCGCGCGGGCTCTTGCGCAGGTACTTCATGGTGTACGCGCCATCGAGCGAGGCGACGACTATCTGCCCGGGCTTGTAGGTCTGCCGACGTTCGACGATGACCATGTCGCCGTCGCAGATGCCCGCTTCGATCATCGAGTCGCCTTTGACTTTGAGTATGTAGCTCGACTCCTTGTTCGGCAGGACGTAGTCGTCGAACGAGAGCGTGTCGCTCAGCTCTTCTTCGGCGGGGGAAGGGAACCCGGCCTCGACGACGCCGAGCATGCGCGCGCCCTGCATGAGGTCTCCGGGTGCGATGTGCCCGTGCGCGTCTTTGACGAGGACGCGCTCCTCGACGAACCGGTTGATGAGCTTGTAGACCGCGTTCTTCGATTTGAAGCCCGTGAGTTTCAGGAATTCCTGGTACGAGGGCAGGCGGCGGTGCCGCGTGTAGAACGAAAGGAGTTTCGCCTTATGCGTCGAATCCATGGTTCCAGTATAGGTGAACCATGGTACACCGCGCAAGCGGCTCGCAGCGCGGAGACGCCGATTACGCTCGGGACGAGAGCACAAAGAGCACGAGGCAGCTTTTTACAAGAAAAAAGGCCGCCATGGGGCGGCCTTTGGGGGAGAGCGGATTGGTTAGGAAGCGGGGGCATGTTCCGCGGCGAGCTTCGCTGCGGCACGCAAGATGGCGGTGGTTGATGAATAGTCCACCACATCATGGATGATTTTGATGCCCTGCCTCGCATGCTCCTTGCCGAGGATTTCTCCTTCGCGGCCGCGGAAGGCGTCGTTCCTGAAAATCCAATCCGGCGTGAGCTGTTCTGCCGCGAGGCCGAAGTCCTCGATGCTGTTCATGATGCACGAGAACCTGACCTGTTTCTGGTTGTCGATTACGGCGAGCCGGCGCGCATCGAAAATCAACGGACGCCCCGGGCCTTTCGTCGCTCGCACGTGTTCGTCCGAGTCGACACCGACGATGAGAATGTCGCACCAGCGCTCGCAGCGAACCAGATACTCGAGGTGGAGGTTGTGGAAGACGTCGAACGAGCCCGAGGTGAGCCCGACGCTCTTGCCCTCACGTCGCGCGCGCTCGAGAAACGTTTGGATGACATCGATCTCTGCGGGGTCATGCAGCTCGAAGATCATTCAGGAATCCTCCGATAGAGTTACCTGGAACCGGGAGCGTTGTACCACGAGGAGTTATGACGGCGCAATACTTTGGAATTGCCGCGCGGCCGCTCGACATCCGGTACTATTGGTGTATAGCATACACATATGCCCAACCCCATCTCCGCTCAGTTGCGTTTCGCCGTGCTCGCGACCGACGTGGTCTGCTTTCGCGTCGCGAGCGGGCGGCTCGAAGTACTTTTGGCGAAGGTGCACCTGCCGCCGTTCTATAAGAATCGCTGGGGGCTGCCGGGCGGAATCATTCTCGCAGACGAAACTGCCGAGCAGTCTGTCGAACGGCACTTGAAGACGAAGGCGGGCATCGCGCAAGTCTACAAGGAGCAGCTCGCAACCTTCAGCCGCATTGACCGCGATCCGCGCAATCGCGTCGTCTCGGTTGCGTACCTTGCGCTCATGCATGGCGGGGAAGAGCGGGAGCCCACGGCGACTGAGACGCGTTGGTGCCCGCTTGCCGAGGTGCCGAAGCTCGCCTACGACCACGACGAGATTCTCGCCGCGGCTACCGAGCGCTTGCGCAGCAAGCTTTCCTATACCAACATCGCGCGCTACCTCATGCCGCGCGCGTTCACCTTTTCAGAACTGCAGCGCGCATACGAATCGGTGCTCGGGCACGTGCTCGACAAGCGCAATTTTAGGAAACGTTTCCTTTCGCTCGGGCTCGTGCGCGCCACGGGGAAAAAGCGCAAAGAAGGCGCGCAACGCCCGGCCGAACTCTTCGCGTTCACCGGCACGGGGCTGCGCACGCTGGGGTTGTAGAACTTGACGATTATATAGTATAGTGCTAATGTAAATATCGGGAATGTTCCCAAACCTACGGCTCTCGGAAGGAGGCGCATGATGAGTCATAAGCACATAGATCGGAAATCGCCCGGGATCATGGCTGTTTTAGTTGTGGCTCCAGTGTTTCGCAAGTTCGGAACGGTGAAGGCGCGCGAAGCGCAACTGGGCGAGAAGGTCACCACCACGCTTGCAAATGGCGCGCGCGAAACGAGCAATGCGGCGAACGCGGGTGATTGGATCGTCACAAATCCGTCGGGCGAGGATTACATCATTTCGGCCGAGAAATTCTTGGGTCGCTATGAATCGACCGCAGAGCCCGGCGTGTATCGCGCAAAGGGCTACTGTCGTGCCGTCAAGAATCCGTTCGGCGAGCCAATCGAAATAATGGCAAGCTGGGGTGAACCGCAGCAGGGCAACGCCGAATGCATGATCGCCGATACCTGTGATGCTCAAGGCAAAACAGACGGCGAGCCGTACCTCATCGACGCTGTCGCCTTTGCGGCGACGTACCGGTGACCAAGAACCGGAAGGCAGCCCCTTCCGGTTTTATATTTGACGAGAATATGCGCTCGTAGTACGAGTAGCGCAGGAACAAGGAAGGAGTCCTTTGATGGCACAACCAAAACCGAAGGTCGGCGTCGCAAGCGATGGCGAGCTGCTCCACTACAGCGTGGGCAGTTTCGTGCGGGACGAGCTGGGCCGCTACTTGCTCTTCGAACGTAAATTCGAACCCTTTGGTTGGGCGAGCGTCGCCGGGCACATGGACGAGGGCGAAGACGACCCGCGTGCGGCAATGCTGCGCGAGGGACGCGAGGAAATCGGCACAGAGCTGCTGCATCTTGACTTCCTTACCGAAGAAGAGGTACTCGGTAACCACTGCTACCGCGCGTCGAACCACTACTGGCATCTGTTTGAAGCCCGTGTGCGTGCGCACGACGTGCGCGTGGATGACCACGAAGCGGGGAAGCGGGGCTGGTTCACTCGTGACGAAGTCGCCGCGCTTGAACTCGAGCCCGTGTGGCGGCACTGGTTCACGAAGTTCGGCATCATCGGGGCGCGCGCGTAGCGCGCGAGAGGCCGAGGGGATTCCCTCGGCCTTTTTCTTATCCACACCCGGCCGCAAGGGGAGGTGCTTGACGCCAATTACTTAGTGTATATACTACACTAAGACTGTGCGGAAACGGTGGCGAACATCCTTGACGGGTTCACTCCTGCAAGGTAAAACCACACCATCCGTTTCGTGCCCGTTTCAAGGCGTTTCGCCCCCTCTTAGGAAGGGGACGAGCCGTCTCGACGTGGGGTCGAGAAGGTTCTTTGCAAGAACCCATACCCATTGCAAAAGGAGACCGTCATGGACGGATTCGTTACGGTTGGGGGTTCTGTCCCCGGAACCGACCACACCATGCCCGGCCTGCCGGGGTGGAAGAATAGCCACGACGCGTTTGCAATCCGTGAGGAATCGGACCGCATTGTGGCCGTCGTTTGCGACGGCTGCGGCAGCGGGGAAGACTCCGAAGTGGGTGCAAAGCTCGGCGCGGCGTTCATTGCGAAGCGATTGCCAGAACTCGCCCGAACACTTTCGGGCGCGGCGGCTCTCGCAGTGCTTGAGGTCGAGCTCATCGAGTTCATCCGCGCCACCGCGCAAGCGATTGGCCGCGGCGTGCGCCCGATGACTATCGAACGCTACTGCATGTTCACGATTGTCGGCGTGCTTATAGAGCATGACCGCACATTCCTCTTTGAAGCCGGCGACGGTTTCTATGCGGTGAACGGTGCGGTGGTAAGGCTCGGCGATTTGCCCGACGGCACCCCGCCGTATCTTGCGTACCGTATCACCGGCGCGGAAGATCCTCGGCTCGTGACCTTGCGGGTGCGGGAAGCGCTTCCGACCAACTCGGTCGAGAGCATATTCCTTGGCACCGACGGCGTTCGCTATCTCATCGACGAGCAAAACGTGGCGCCGTTCGAATCGCTTGCGCCCTTCTGGAGGGACGACCGCCTTTTCCTGCCGAACCGACAGATGATTCAGCGCAAGCTGAACATCTTGAATCGGGACCGTGTGGAAAAAGGCATCGTCCGCCCAGGACCGCTCAAAGACGACACGACCATCGTGGTCGTGCGTCGCATGAAGGGAGATGCTCATGCCTGAATACCTACTCGGCACGAAGCGGCTGAAGCTCCGGCCTGCCGACGCGGTCGGCAAGGGCGGGGAAGCGGACATCTTCGTGGAAGGTGGCCGCGCGGTAAAAATCTTCAAGCCGCCATCGCACCAAGACTTTGTGGGCGATGCGGCCGCGCAAGCGGCCGCACGCGCACGCATCGGTGAACATCAGGAAAAACTTCCCGCGTTTCCGCACGGACTTCCCGCGCGCGTCGTTGTGCCCGAGGAGCTCGTGTTCGATACGAAAGGAAAAGTTGCCGGATACGCGATGAAGCTCCTCTCTGGAGCCGAAGTCTTGTACCGCTATGGCGAACGCGCCTTTCGTGACGCGGGCGTTTCCGACGACACGACCGTCGCGGTGCTTGCCGACCTCCGTAAGACGGTGGAAGGCGTGCATCGCGCGAACGTGGTCATTGGCGACTTCAACGATCTGAACGTGCTCGTCTCGGGCACGGACGCGTTCCTCATCGATGCCGACAGCATGCAATTCGGACCGTACTACACGCGGGTGTTCACGACGAAATTCGTCGATCCGCTCATCTGCGACCCGAACGCGAAAGCGCTCACCATGCGGCAGCCGCACAACGCGGATTCCGACTGGTACGCGTTCGCAATCATGCTCATGCAGTCGCTCTTGTTCGTTGGCCCCTACGGAGGCGTATACCTCCCGAAGGACCCGAAGAAGCGATTGCCGCACGACCTGCGACCCTTGGCGCGGATAACGGTATTCGACCCAGAGGTTCGATACCCGAAACCCGCGCGGCCGCTCGCGACCCTGCCGGATGCGCTTCTCGATTACTTCGAGCAGACATTCCGGAAAGACGTGCGCGGCACGATGCCCGAAGCGCTCGTTGCGAATCTTCGATTCACAACCTGCGCTCAGTGCGGCGCGCGCCACGCGCGCGCCGTCTGTCCGGTGTGCGTCCATGTGACGCCGCCGATGCAGAAGGAAATCCACAAGGGCGGAATCTCCGCCTTCAAGGAGTTCTCGACGAGCGGCGTCATTCTTACGGCGACGCTCGAACACGGCATGCCCCGCTACGCATACCACGAAGCGGGTTCGTACAAGCGCGAAGACGGCACCGAGTTCGCCACCGGCGCGCTCGATCCGCACTTCCGCTTTCGCATCTCGGGCGCAAAGACCATCATGGGTCGCGGCACGAACGCCTTCATCTTTGAAGGCGCGCGGCGCGACCCGCTTGCGATTGATGCGTACCGGCTCTTGCCGCAGTTCGACGCCAATGCGGAGAACGTGTTCTTCGCAAAAGGCGGCAGCTTGTGGCGCATAGGGAAGCTCGGGCTCGACTACCCGGAACGCTGGGGCGATGTGCTCTCCGGCCAGACGCTGTTCTGGACCGGAGAGAACCTCGGCTTCGGCTTCTACCGGGCGGGCGAGCTTTCAAGCTTCTTCGTGTTCGGCACGAAACACGCCGGCATAAACGACTCGGTCACGCTTCCCGCACTGCGCGGGCAGCTCGTCGACGCGACGTGTCTCTTCGGAGACGACCGAGCCTGGTTCTTCGTCACCACCGCCGAAGGCGGCAAGACGGTGAACCGGTGCCACGTCCTTGATGGGCGCGGCACGCTCCTCGCGAGCGCCGAAGCAGAGGTCGGAGACGGCACCTGGCTCGGCACCCTGCGGGGCAAATGCGCAGCGAAAGGATTCCTCCTTTCCGCTACCGACGAAGGCGTTGTTCGAGTGGAAATCGACAATGGCACGCTCGCGGTGGTAAAGGAATTTCCGGCAACTGCGGAATTCGTCGATGCTGAAACGCATGTGCTCCTGGGTAACCAGGGGCTCTATGCGGTGCAGCGTCATGCACTCTGGCGCCTCGTTCTCAAATAGGTGGGGACGAGTAACATCTCTCGAAAGGAGAAAACTATGACCAGAACCTCCCCCAATCTCCCGCTCCCGCCGTTCTTCGACCCGAAGAACGCTGGCGCGTGGAATTACCGCCCCGATCATGGCGCGCTCTTTGGAGCCGCTCAAGATTGGCGCGGACGGCATGGAATGAAGAGCGCGGCGGCGGATCAAAAGAAAATCCACCTCATGCTCATCGACGTGCAGAAGGACTTCTGCTTCCCGGACGGCACGCTCTATGTGGGCGGCCGCTCGGGTACGGGAGCGATCGACGACTCGCGTCGCATGGCCGAGTTCATCTATCGCAACCTGGGCGTCGTCTCGCACATCACGCCGACCATGGATACGCATTTCGCGTTCCAGATCTTCTCGCGGTCGTTCTGGCTCGACCAGAATGACCAACCGCTCCAGCCGATCGACGTCGTGACGGGCGACCTCACGATTTTGCGCGGCGGCGGCGCGGCAGGGAAGGCGCATCCGAATCCGGCCGTAACGCCGCTTGTCGGCGGCAATTACGGTTGGCTCGTGAAGCAGGCGCAGTACTACTGTCAGAAGCTCGAGAAGGCCGGCAAGTACCAGCTTCTCATCTGGCCGGAACACTGCATCCTGGGTTCCGACGGGCACACGCTCGTCGGCGTCATTCAGGAAGCGCGGATGTTCCACAGCTATGCGCGTTATGCGCAGAGCGATGCGGCCATCAAGGGCGGCAACCCGCTCACCGAGTGCTACTCGGTGTTCGGCGCCGAAGTGCGTGACCGTTTCGACGGCCGCGCGCTCGACCAGAAGAATGTGAAGCTCATCCAGACGCTGCTCGAAGCGGACTACGTCGTGATGGCCGGTCAGGCGGCCAGCCATTGCGTGAAGAGTTCCATCGAGGACTTCCTCGATGAAATTCTGGCGAAGGACCCGGCGCTCGCGAAGAAGGTGTACGTGATGGAAGACTGCATGTCTTCCGTTACGGTGCCCAATCCTAACGGCGGTTTCTTTGCCGACTACACGCCACAGGCGGAAGCGGCGCTCGCGAAATTCGCGAACGCCGGCATGCATGTGGTGAAGAGCACGACGCCCATCCAGGATTGGCCGGGCATCGAACTCTGAGTCACGTCATCGTACGTAATCGAGGAAGTTTCCGCGGACGGCAATCCCGTCGTCCGCGGCCTTCCTGAAAGCTCAAGAAAGGAAAACTCATGAGCTCCAAAGACATCGGCGCGCTCTTCGCGGGCGCCCAAGCCGCTGGCACGCTCGGCGACGACGCGGTTGCCGCAATCGAGATCGAAGACCTCGGCGCGCGCATCCAAGAAGGACTCGGCATTTCGCCGGACGACATTTCGGCGAGCGAGGTGACCATCATCGCACTCCTCATCGACGACTCCGGTTCCATCCGGTTCGTCTCGGGGAATGCCGATGCGGTCCGCACGGGCCACAACAGCATCCTCGATGCGCTTTTGGCTACCAAGCAGAAAGACGGGGTTCTCGTCTCCTGCCGGTACCTAAACGGCGAGCAGCTGTATCCGTTCTCGCGTCTGCAAGACGCAGTGCGGATGGACGCGCGCAACTACAACCCCAACGGCGGTACGCCGCTTTACGACGAGACCATCGTCGTGCTCGGCACCGCCGCTGCGAAGCAGCAGGAGTTCGTCGACAACGGCGTGCCTTGCCGCGTGGTGACGGCCGTCGTGACCGATGGCGCCGACATGCACTCGCGCAAGCGGGCGCAAGATGTCGCCGCGGTTGTGAGTGACCTCTTGAAAACGGAAAGTCATATCGTCATCGGCGTCGGCATCGACGACGGCTCGACGGACTTCAAAGCCGTTTTCAAGAGCATGGGCATCCCCGAAGAGTGGGTGCTCACGCCTGGCAATTCGCCGCACGAAATTCGTCAGGCGTTTGCCACGGTGTCACAGTCGGCCGTGCGAGCCAGCCAGAATGCCGGCTCGTTCAGCAAAACGGCAATGGGCGGTTTCGGAAGCTAATTCCGGAATCGGACGGGTTCGTTGTTCTTTGCGGGCGCGGCGGCGCTTTTTGCCGCCGCGCCTTCGCAGGATGGCTCGCCATCCTGCCTTTTATACGGAAACGGAGCGTTGCTCGGCTTTCGTAAAAAGATTTTAGTTCTTTCAATCGCCAAGAAGGAGAAAGCGATGAACATCGCAGACCTGAAAATAGCGGTGGCACAGATGCATCCCGTGCCGGGCGCCGTGCGCACGAACCTGGAGCGCATGCTCGGGTTCATGCAGGGCGCACGCGACAACGGGGCGCACCTCGTAGTGTTTCCGGAACTCTCGACGTCGGGCTACGTGCTCGGCGATCAGTTCTTCGAGAACGACGCGTTCATCGAAGAGATTGCGCGCGCGAACGAAGAAATCGTGAACGCGAGCAACGGCCTCATCGTCATCTGGGGATCCATCGTCGCCGATCGCACTAAGATCGGCGAAGACGGCCGCCTGCGTAAGTACAATGCCGCGTGCATCGCCCAAAACGGACGGCGGGTATCGAACGGGCGGTTCGACGGCTGGATTCCCAAAACGAATCTGCCCAAGTACCGCATCTTCGACGATGCCCGCTACTTCTACCCGGCCGACAAGCTGGCAGCGGAGTGGGGCGTCGGTCTCGGACAGATCCTTTCGCCGTTTACGGTTTCCGTGGGTGGGGAAAAGGTGAAGCTCGGGCTCACGGTCTGCGAAGACCTGTGGGAAGACGAGTATGCGACGAAGCCTTCGCGCATCTATGCGAAGCACGGCGCGGACCTCATCATAAACGTCTCGGCTTCGCCGTGGACCGCGGGCAAGTGGCGTGCGCGCGACCGGATGCTTACCAACCGCGTGAAGGATGCGAGCATTCCCATCCTGTACGTGAATGCGGTCGGGCTCGAGAACAACACGAAGAACCTCATCTGGTTCGACGGCAGTTCGGCGCTCGTCGGTCGC
This sequence comes from bacterium, assembly GCA_021817705.1. Lineage (GTDB taxonomy): Bacteria > Patescibacteriota > Minisyncoccia > Phycocordibacterales > Phycocordibacteraceae > C7867-001. The sequence goes on from JAKAGB010000005.1 coordinate 11,161, forward strand.
GATGGCGCGTTCCATTGGCGCGCGCCGCAGCACACCGAAGGGCTCTTCCTTGTGAAAGAAGGCGAGGGCGTTTCGACGCCGATGCCTTCCGAGCTGGAAGAAATTCACGCGGTCATTCCGCGTGCGCTGCGGAGCTTCAAGAAACCGTCGGGGCGGGTCGTCATCGGCCTCTCGGGCGGTATCGACTCGGCCGTTTCTGCCGCGCTAGCGGCGGATGCGTTCGGGCCGGACAACGTGCTCACGGTGAACATGCCGACGAAGTTCAATTCGCGCACCACGCAGGAGCTTGCTGCTACGTGTGCGCGGAACCTGAACCTCGAGTACCGCGCGGCGCCGATTCAAGGCGTCGTCGACAGCATCGTCGATGCCGTGATGAAAGCAGGATTCCCGCGGCCGGAAGGGCTCGCGTACGAAAACCTGCAGGCACGTACCCGCGGTGCCGACATCCTTGCGCTCGTCGCACAGATGGAGCACGGCGTGTTCCTCAACAACGGGAACAAGACCGAGCTCGCGCTCAACTACCTCACGCTCTACGGCGACGGGGCAGGCTGGGTTTCGATGCTTGGTGATGTGTGGAAGGGACAGGTGTATGGCCTCGCGCGGCTCATAAACGAGCGCGCTGGCTGGAGCCGCATCCCGGAAGGCATCATCGACATCGTTCCCTCGGCAGAGCTTTCGGCCGAGCAGAACGTGGATGAAGGCAAGGGCGACCCCATCTTCTATCCGTACCATGATGAACTCCTCGCGGCGTTCATCGAACGACGGTGGGATGCGGAGACGGTGCTTGGCCACGCGCGCACGGGTACGCTCGACGAAGCGCTCGGCTGCGCAGGCGGTACGGTGCGGAAGTATTTTCCGACTCGCGCCGGCTTCGTGCAGAACCTCGAGTGGTGCTGGACGCGCTTCAATACGGAATGGAAGCGCGGGCAGTTGCCGCCGGTGCTCATCTGCTCGCGGCACGCGTTCGGTTTCGACCGGCGCGCGCCCATTGCCGACGGGTACTTCACGCGACAATATGCGGCGCTGAAAGCCTCGTATCTGCAGACGCCGGACGCACGGCCGTGATGCCCTGGTTCGCGGATGGGCGGCTGCCGCCCATCCGCGCCTCCTTCTTGTTCCGATTCGCTCGCGCGCATCGGAAACAGTGAATTGCGCCGAAAGTCTTTCGGCGTTTCTCACTGTTCCATTCGGGGAACAGCAGTTCTTTTTGACAGCAACTCAGACAGAAAAGGAGTGTCGCGATGACCATCGCAACAGTAGCCAAGCAGATTGGCACGAAGCCGCCCGTCCTCTTTGAACGGGTGCTCTTGTACCCCGGAACTTTCAATCCTTGGTGCGAGCACCACCGCACGTGCGTCAATGCGCTTGTGAAGATCAAAGAACGGCGCGAGGCGGTCGAACCGGTCGTTCCGGTTTCGGTCGTCGTGTGGCCGGTGGGAGACTATGGCAAGGGCGGAGAACTTGCGCCGCCACAAGCGCGCAAGGACATGCTCTACGCCGGACTCAGCGACCTTATCGAGGCGAAGAAGGTTGTGCTCGAAACGCATGACCTCGACTACGCCTACGCTGGCTACACGCCTACCGCAGAAATGCAGGCGCGGCTCGCGGCTCGTCCGCGCACCGCGTTGCATGAAGAGTTCTACACCGTGCGCGCCATGCCGACGGTAATCGTGCAGGTGTGGCACGTGCTCGGTGCCGACAACGTGCCCAACATCACTGGTTGGGAAGACGGGTCTGCGCTGTGGAAACACGGCCGGTTCATCATCCTCTCGCGCGAGGGCACGGTGTCGGCGGAACTCCCGCCCCACCACACGCTGCTCGACCTGAAGATGAAGGGCAACGCCTCGGATGTCCGAAAGAATATTCGTTCGGGCAAACCGTGGGAACACCTTGTGCCCAAGGGCGTCGCAGTGTGCATCAAACGCCGCGGCCTCTACGGCTTCCAATCCCACTAAAGGAGAGAAGGCTATGACGGACTTCGTACGGCGCGTCCTGCGCCCCGAACACCCGGACTGGATTATCCGGTCGCTCCTCGACGTGGACTTCTACAAGTTCACGATGGGGTACTTCATCTGGTGGCTCCATCGTGGCGTCATCGTGAAGTTCTCGCTCATCAATCGGCACGTGCGTATTCCGCTCGCGAAGATCATCGACCGGGCGGAATTGTGCCGGCAGCTCGACCATGTGCGGACGTTGCGCTTCACGCGCACCGACCTCGCGTGGCTGCGCGGCCAAGACTATTACGGCGCCAACCTCTTTCCGGACGAGTACCTCGCGTTCTTGTCCGAATTGCGGATGCCGCCGTATACCCTTCGGCGCGAAGGCGATCAGTACGTGCTCGCATTCGAAGGCCCCTGGGAGGTCGTGACCTTCTGGGAAACCATCGCGCTCGCGATAATCTCCGAACTCTTTTTCCGCGCGCTCATGCAAAGCATGAGCGAGATGGAACTTGAGGCACTGTTCGGTAAAGCGAAAGCAAAGCTTTTCGCAAAACTGAAAGCGCTCGCCGCGCACGAAGGTATCTTCATCGCCGACTTCGGTCAGCGCCGGCGCTTCTCGTTCCTGTGGCAGCGGTTCGCCATTGCCATGGCGCGGGAAGTGCTCGGTGTGCATTTCACCGGCTCAAGTAATGCCTGGATGGCCTTCAACCAAGACCTTCCGGCCATCGGCACGAACGCGCACGAGCTCCCTATGGTGCTCACCGCGCTCGCGCCGGACGACGAGAAGCGCTTGGCGCAGTACGACGTGCTCCGCGAGTGGGAAGAGCTCTTTCCACGCGGCGGCTTGCGTATCGCGTTGCCCGACACCTACGGCACGCGGCAGTTCTTCGAGCGCATGCCCGAAGACCTTGCCGAGCGCGTGGCGCGCGAGTGGCGCGGCATCCGCCTCGATTCCGGTGATCCGGTCGAGGAGGCGATACAGTACATGGGGTGGCTCGAGCGGTTCGGAGTTAAACCCATGCGGGACGGCAAAATCGTCATTCCGTCGGACGGCCTCGACGTCGACTCCATGACGCGGATTGACACGATGCTCGGAAACAGCATCGCGCATCCGTTCGGGTGGGGCACGAAGCTCACGAACGACTTCGAAGACTGTCATCCGCGCCACGCGGAAGAAGCGGTCGTTCACGGCGAACGCCTCGGCCTCACCTGGAGCGAGGTTTTCCGCGGGCACTCCATCGTATGCAAGGTGGCCGAAGCAAACGGCAAGCCTGCGGTGAAGCTCTCGAACAACGTCAACAAGGCCACCGGCCCCAAGGACGAAGTCGAGAAGTATCTGCGCATCTTCGGCCACAAAGGTCGGATGCTGCAGACGGTGGAAGTCTGAGTTGGTTCGCAATGCCCCGAGCTGCTGTGGCAGTTCGGGGTTTTTCTTTATGCCGCGCGGGTGCCGCGGGTGGCGGAAAGGAGAAAGAGCACGAGGCCGAGGGCGACGACCGTGCCCGCGCACAGGAATGCGACCGCAGGGCTGAATGCCTGCCAGAGCCAGCCACCACCGATGCCCGCGAGAAGCGTGCCGAAGCCTACCGCAGCCTGCATCCACCCCAGCCCTTTGCCGCGCACATGCGCGGCCGAGAGCTGCGAGGCGTACGAGCGTTGCACGCCGTCGGTGAGCGCGGGGAAGAGTCCGAGCACGAAGAAGCCGCCCGCGAGCGCCCACGCGCCTTCCGCATACGCGATACCGGCGTAGCCCGCTAGGAGGAAGAGGTAGCCGAGTGCGATGACCGAGGGCGCGCCGAAGCGGTCGCTCGCGTGTCCGGCCGGCAACGAAAAGAGCGCGTACGAAACGTTGTACACCATGTAAAAGAGCGGAATGTCGGCAATCATGAGCCCGAGCGATTCAGATTTGAGAAGGATGACCGCGACCGGGAGCGCACCCGCAGAAAGAACGAAAAGGGACGCAAGGTAGAGTTTGAAGCGGCGCGAAAGCGTTTCCGGCTCGCTCGCAAGAGGGGCGCCTCGTGCGCCGAGCACATCGTGAATGAAGAGGATCGACGTGAGCGCGCCGAGGCCGACGACGAACGCCGTAATGAAAATCGTATTGAAGTGGAGGGGATAGGCGCGGAGAATAAGGTACGCGACCAAGGGGCCGAGGATGGCGCCGGCGGTGTCCATAGCGCGGTGGTAGCCGAAGGAGCGGCCGAAAGATGCTTCCGGCGAAGAAAAAGAGATGAGCGCGTCGCGCGCGGGGTCGCGCAGTCCCTTGCCGACGCGGTCGAGGAACCGGAGACCGAGGGCGCCTGCGACGGTCGAAACGAATATATAGAATGGCCGCGTCGCGACCGAGAGCGCGTAGCCGGCGAAGACGAGCGGCTTGCGGCTTTCGAGGCGGTCGGAGAGCCTGCCCGAATAGAGCCGGAAGAGGTTGGAGGACGCTTCCGCGATCCCGTCGACGAGACCCAAGGATGCCGCGCCGGCGCGCAGCACCGCGGTGAAGAACGCGGGGAACACCGCGAATATCATCTCGGAAGAGAAGTCGTTGAAGAAGCTCGTGATGCCGAGGATGAATACGTTTCGCGGCAGGCCAAAGATGCGCTCACGCATGCGCATATCCTAGCAGGCGGAATCGCACGCGAACGGCGCCCCCTAAAGGGCGCCGTTCGCGTGCGATCCGAACCGCCTCCATGACGCGCGATGCACTCTTATGTTCCATGCTAGTACCCGTCAGGGAACGCGAACGTCGCGGGCACCGACGCGGGCGTCACGCCGAACACGACGGCGATCTCTTCGTGCGCAACGAGCGGTATCTGTCGCGGATCGCCGGCGTAGCGCGTGCCGTTCACGTAAACGGTGAGCATCGAGGAAGCGCGGGCTTCGTATCCGCCGAGCGCGTTTTCGGTGAAGCGCACGCCCCATACGTCGAAGAACTGGCCGAGCGTGAACGTCTCGACGCGCGGCGACTCCACGTGAATAATGCCGGTGTCATCGTGCGTGTGAATGGGCGAAATGATGCCGGCCGCATCGTCGTCGCCGATTTCTGCCGGCACGGGAACGCGCGCGCTGTTCACGAACAGGTCGATATGCTCGTGAATGTGGAGCGCCGTGCCTTCCGTCGCGAGCGCGGGGAGACCGATGGCAGCGAGGCGTGCGCGCAGGTGCGCGAACTCGGGCGGCCAGGGGAGAGTACCAGTCATTATGCCGGGAAGCCCGGATGGATCGGTCACGGTGGCGGCGCTGGCGGTCGGGGAGCTCCCGCTGCGGAGCGCGAACACGGCGAGCACGATAAGGGTGAGGACGATGCCGACGCCCCAGTAGGCACGAGATTGATTCTGCATAGGATTGAACGTTAGGAGGTAACGGGAACGGCAAAAGCCGTGCGTTATGCGCCGAACGTTCTCGGATGCAGGATGCCGCGCGCAAACGCTTCAAGCAGCGTGCCGAGCATCGCGAAGCCGCGGGCGCGGCGCGCGTAGGTACGCTCGCGCGAAGGCGGTCGTCGGAGCGGCGCCACGGCGAAGCGTACGCGCATGAAGCGTACGAGGCACGCGGCGAGGAGCGCGCCGAGGAAGAAAAATGCGAGGAAGCGCGGTACGGCGCTGAGCAGATTCTCGAGCGCACCCATGTGCGCGACGGGCGACATGGCGCAGGTGCCGCCGTGCTCGAAGCCGCAACCGATGAGGTGCCCTTCGGCATCCGGGTGGAGACCGACGTACGCGACGCCGAGCGTACCAATCGCGAGGAAGGCGGCAAGAACGAGTGCGGAAATAACGCGGTTCATACAAAAACGTTCATTTACGGTAGACGCTCGAGGACTTCCTTGAGGACGAGCGCGTGGTTGTGCTCCGGATCCTTCGCGCCATACACGAGCGTGAGCTTCCGTGCACTCCGTTTGAGCGCGCGGAGCGCGTCGCGTTTTCCGCGCAACTCGGCTCGGTATCGTTTTTTGAATTCGCTCCAGCGTTTCGGGTCATGCCCGAACCACATGCGTAGCTCGGTCGAGGGGGCCACTTCCTTGTCCCACGCGTCGAGCGCGAGCTTTGCCTTCGAGACGCCGCGCGGCCAGAGCCGATCGACGAGGACGCGACATCCATCGTTCCGCTCGGCTTTTTCGTATGCGCGCTTCAGGCCAATCATGAATCAAGTATAGCGCAGAGGCGATGCAGCAACCGGGCTTTTCTTAGAGCCTGTCTCGAAAATACTGGCTTCGCGGCGGCCACGTTTCCCCTAGGTTATTTTGAAGGTTCTAGGCGAAGAACTTGTGGCGGATGCGCTCGACGAGCTCGGAGAACGCGGCGGCCTGCTCGCGGCGCGGGTAGGGGAACGCGACCGGGTACGTCTCGGCGATGCGGCCGCTTTTCATGAGGAGCACGCGGTCGGCGAGCGAGACAGCTTCTTCGATGAGGTGCGAGATCATGAGGACGGTAACGCCTGTCTCCTTCCAGATGCGCAGCACGTCCTTGTGGAGGGCGTCGGTAGTCTTCGGATCGAGCGCGGAAAATGGCTCGTCGAGGAGGAGTACGGGCGGGTCGATCGCAAGCGCTCGCGCGATGCCCACGCGTTGCCGCTGCCCGCCGGAAAGTTCGTGCGGCCGCCGCTCGGCAAACTCGGCGATGCCCATGCTCTGTAGAAGCTTCGGCACTTTTGCGTGTATCTCGCGCTCCGGAGTCCGCTTTGCGCGCAAGCCGAACGCGGCGTTGTCGTAGACCGAGAGCCAGGGAAGGAGCGCGCCCGTTTGGAAAACCATGCCGATATTTTCGGGCCGCGCAACCGTGCCGGAAGACGGCGTTTCGAGGCCGGCGGCAAGCCGCAACAGAGTTGACTTGCCGCAGCCGGAGGCGCCCACGAGGCACACGAACTCGCCGCGCGTTATCGAAAGGTTCACATCGGTGAGCACCGGCGCGCCGGTGTCGTACGCCTTGCCGACATTCGCGAACCGTATGATGCTATTCGAATTTGAATCGTTCTGCATAGGTAAGGAGATTCTGCCACACGAAAAGGTTCAGGAGCGCGATGGCGGCGACAAGCACGACGATGGCGAACAGGAACGTCTGCTCCGCGCCCGCGGCCGACGCGTTCACGAGCATGCTGCCGATGCCGAACAGGTCGGCGCTCGGGCCGCTTCCCGGCAGGTATGTGTGGAGCACCTCGGCCACGATGATGATGTTCCAGCCGCCCGCAAACGCGAGCAAGGAGCCGGTCACGAGGTAGGGCACCGCGGCAGGCAAAAGTATCCGGCGCACGAAGCGAAAGCCGCGCAAGCCGAACACCTTGCCTGCGTCGCACACGTCGCGCGGGATGGCGCGCAACCCGCCCACAAGGCTGAAAACGATGCTCCAGAGCATCGTTATGACGAGCACGAATACGGCCGCGCCGTTGTAGAGCCCGTAGTGCACGAAGAAGATGATGATGACGGGGAAGAACGCGAGCACCGGGAGCGACTGCATGATGTCGAAGAGAGGCAGGAAGACGCGCTCGGCGAGGGCGCTCCGCGTAACGAAGAGCGCGAGCGGTATGGCAAGCGCCATGGCGAAGACGTACGAGACGAAGAGGCGCGTGAAGGTGGCGCCGAGCGCCGCGAACACCACGCGCGGCGCGGGCGCCTGCGCAAGGAGCGTCGTGCCGAACGCCTGAATGAGGATGATGGTGATGGCGAGCGCAGCAGCGGGCACCACGACGTGCGTGTAGAGCCGCTCGGGGAGCGATTTCGCGTAGCTCACGTGGAGCCGATGGCCGTGCGAGCGGTTGCGCATAAAAATAGTATAGCGCGCGCCGCGAAGCGGCGCGCGTATTTCATAGTGCAATCTCGTGGAGCACCGTCGCGGTGCCCTTGCCCGAAGTGAAGTCACCGAAGCGCACCCACTGCGGCGTGAGTTTTAGGAACACCATGTCTGCCGGATTGAATCGGGTGAGAGGCGCGAAGTAGTGCGTATTCGAAAGGATGACCGCGGCGAGGTCGACCAAGGCCGGCTCGATGAGCGCAGTGCCGGTAAGGTTCTCGATAGAGCCCTCGATTTGGAGCGTTTGCGGTACGGATTCGTTCGAGACGACGAACGCGGCACGCGCATCCTTCTGCAGATCCGCCCACTTGCGTGTGTCGGCGTTCGTCACGAAGTAGATGCCGAACGTATCGTCGCTCGCGAAGTATACGGTGCGCGCGTGCGGCGCGCCGCTCTCGGCGATCGTGGCGAGTACGCCGGTCTTATGCGCTTTCAAAAAGGCAAGTGCGGCGGCGCGTGGGTCGGGTTCCATAGGAACTATGGTAGCACCCTGTCGCGCGAGACTGGGTCACTGCAGTGGCGGCGCAGTCGCAATCTTTTTTAAAGCCGCGATGATGCTCGTCGAGCGGAAGTACGAGGGAAGCATCGTCTGCCAGCCAGTCTTCGACGTGTCGACGTCCGGGTCGACGCCGCGACCCTGGATGGGCTGGTTATCGGGGCGCAGCGTGATGCTGTTTACCAGAAGGAGCGTGTACGTCTTGCCAAGCAGCGGTGTCGCGAGCGGATACGTATTCTCCACCGTGCCCCAGCCGCGCGTGGTCGTGCCGACCACGGTCGCTAGGTGGTAGCGCTCGAAGGCCGCAGTCGTGAGCTCGGCGGTCGACTGCGTCATCCCGTCGGTGAGGATGGCGATGTCCTTGTAGCGCGAGAGCTCCGGGAACTGCGATTGCACGGTCCGCTGCACCTCGTAGTCGCCCTGATGGTAGAGATCGAACGCGTACTGGTTGTTGCCGATGAAGAGGCCGAGAAAGTTCTGCGTGAACGCGAGGTCGCCGCCGATATTGCCGCGCAAATCGAGAATCAGGCTGTCGAGCCCGGGCGTCGTGGATGCCTGGTCTACCGCATAGCCGAATTCCTGGAGCGTAGTCGGCGCAATCTGCGAGAGGTCGAGGTAGAGCGTGTGGCCGATGACGTGCGCGAACACGGTCGGCTGTATGCCTGCCTGGTCGTAGAGCGATTTCGACTCGGGGTTCGCGAGCACCTGCTTCGCGTACGCGACCTGTTTGAGCGCGACCGCGGCTGCGGGCGATGTGGAGGCCGCGAGTTCTTTCTGTTTAGCAGCTGCGGCGGCATTCACCTCGGCGACCGAAGAGTCAGTCGCGATGCCGAGGTCGCCGTAGAGGCTCACGCTCGGATGCACGTTACTCACCTCCTCTCGCAGCGCGGTCGTCTGTTGGTTGGTGAAGAGCTGGTCGCGGCCGGGCGGCGCAAGGTTGTAGAGCGCGACCGCGAGCGTGTTCAAGGCAAGGTTCGTGCGCGCGGCGGAGCTCGTCGCGGTGGCGAACGCCTGCGCGAGCATCTTCGCGGTCGTCGCGCGGTCGGTCGCCTTCGTGAGTGCGGTCGTGCTTGCTGCCTTGTCTGCCGAGAGCGTAAAAAGCTCGGCGAGCTGCGCATCCGAGAGCTTGTTCCAGTAGTTCTGCTGTATCGCGTCGTACGCCTCCATGTCGAAGCGCACGTACACGCTCGACGCTTCCTGTGGCGTCGCATACGAAACGGCACGCGCGAAGTGCGCGTAGAGCGCGTACCCGCCAACGCCGAGGATGACGGCGAGGACGCCCGCACTGAAGGCGAGCCGTGTATGGAGAGGCACGCGCGAAGGACGCATTGCGTGCATTGTATACGCGCGCAGTCGGGTTCGCTTGTGGAAAGCGCGCTCGCGCCCCGTGCACAACCGCTGAAAGGGGCAGGGTAATGCGGTAGGCTAGAGACATGGATCGCCGCATCCACAACTTTGACGCACTCGCATCGACGCCGCTGCGCACCGATGCGCTTGCGATTGCCGAGGCGGGGTATCGCGCGGTCGACATCGGCACCGCGTTCGCGCGCAAAGTGCGCGTCGACGGCGACGAACTGGTCGTCGACGGCGCGCCGCGCATCCTGCTCGACAGTCGGCGCGTGCACTTCGTCGGCGTCGGCAAATGCGCCATCGCGGGCGCCGAAGCCGCCGAACGGCTCTTCGGCGACCGTATCGAGAGCGGCATCGCGCTCGATGTGCGAGGGCTCGCTGACGGTCGCCTCGGCACCATCGAGGCGTTCGTGGGCACGCACCCGAAGCCCACCCAAGAGAACGTGGACGCGACACATCGCATCATCACGCTCCTCGAGGGACTCACGGCGGACGACCTCGTCCTCATGCTCGTCTCGGGCGGCGGCTCGGTGCTCCTCTGCTCGCCCGAAGCGCCGTTCACCTGCGCGGATGAGGGCATGCTGTTTGACGCCTTGACCGACCGCGGCGCGACGATCGAAGAGCTGAACACCGTGCGCAAACACTTGTCGAAAGCGCGCGGCGGCTGGCTCGCTAAAGCGGCGCAGCCGGCGGAAGTGGTGGCGCTCATCGTCTCGGACGTGCCCGGGAACGACCTCGAGTTCGTCGCCTCGGGGCCCACCGTGAAAGACACGACCTCGGTCGAGGACGCACAGGCCGTGCTCGAGAAGTACGGCATTCCCGCGCCGCCCTCCGGATTCATCGAGACGCCCAAAGACGATGCGGACTTCGCGCGCGTCTCGAACGTACTATTTTTGAGCAATCGGGACGCGCTCGATGCAATGAAAACAGAAGCAGCCGCGCGCGGGCTTACTGCGCGCGTCGTCACGGACACGATGCATGGCGAAGCGCGCGCGGTTGCCGGGCAGGTGGCGGAAGCGCTCCATGATGCGCCGCCCAAGTCCGCGCTCCTCTACGGTGGCGAAACCACCGTTTCTCTCGGCGAGCATCCGGGGAAGGGCGGGCGCAACCAGGAACTCGCCCTGGCGGCGCTCGCAGAACTGCATGACGGCGAACTCGTGCTGCCGTTCTCATCCGATGGCAAGGATGCCACCGAGCACGCCGGCGCAATCGCCGATGCGGAAACGCGCGCGCATGCGCGCGCGCGTAATGCAGATGCGAGCACGGCGCTCGCCGCGCATTCGAGTTATGATTTCTTTAAGGCTTCTGGCGACGCGCTCGTTACCGGCCTTCTCGAGTCGAACGTGTCCGATTTGGTAATCGCTCTTAAAAACTAACCGCTCTTTCATGAAAAACAACCCGCACATCCTCTGGTTCACCGACATCGGCATGGACGACGTGGGCGAGGTCGGCGGCAAGAACGCATCCTTGGGCGAGATGATTCGCGCGGTGGAGCCCAAAGGCGTGCGGGTGCCGCACGGCTTTGCGGTCACGGCGAGCGCGTACTTCTACTACCTAAAAGAAACCGGCCTCGATACTTTTATTGAGAAGACCTTGAAGGGGCTCGACACGAAGAACCTGAAAGCACTCGCGAAAGCAGGGAAGGCCATTCGCGACAAGATGCGCGCGACGCCGCTACCCGAAGACCTGGAGAAAGAAATCACGGCGGCGTACGCGAAGATGGAAAAAGAGTACGGCAAGAATACCGACGTCGCGGTGCGCTCGTCCGCGACGGCAGAAGACCTGCCCGGCGCGTCCTTCGCCGGCGAGCAGGAGACGTACCTGAATATTCGCGGCGCGAAAGACGTCATTCGCGCGGTTATCTGGACGAATGCGTCGCTTTTTACCGACCGCGCCATCTCGTACCGCGCGGATCGCGGCTTCGACCACATGAAAGTCGCGCTCTCGGCCGGTGTGCAGAAGATGGTGAGAAGCGACAAGGGCGCCT
>JAKAGB010000006.1 GCA_021817705.1 bacterium
GTCTTTGCCGATGACCACGTCCGAGCGCACCACATACTGCCGGCCGGCGGTGAGCAGGTGGTTGTTGAAGTCGAGATCAGGAGTTGCGCCAATGCTCATTTCTGAGCTTGCGTGCGCAGTCAAGAACGCGAATACGAGAGTAAGGATTACAAAAAGAATACTTTGGTGATCCTCCTTGTCGCGCGCAAACATGACCGCGACAATCAAACAGATGACACCGCCAGCGATGCCAACGATCAGTGGCAACATAACTACCTCCTATTCCAAGCTGCGGCATGCCCTGCCGCCCGAGTCTGAAATGAGCGTATCACCACAGGACGCAGATTGTCAAGCCGCCGTGACGAAGGCGGCAGCGTATGTGCAACACCAAAGTATCGAAGTCTGACTTCGATAAGCGCAGCAAGCAAGTCGAGAGTGGACGACTTCGTAAGTCGTCCATTGAGCCGCTCAAAACGGGAATACGCGCGCCCGGAGGGCGCGCGTTGTCCGCCTACTGCCTACTGCTTTCCGCTTACCATTTCAGAATCCCATGCCCATGTCGGGCGTGTTCGGCGATTCTTTCTTCGGTTCCGGAATCTCGGCGACTGCCGCTTCGGTGGTGAGGAGTATCGCCGCCGCCGACACCGCGTTCTCGAGTGCCTCGCGCGACATCTTTGCCGGGTCGACGATACCCGCCGCGAGCAGGTCGTCTACCAATTCATCCTGCATCGCGTCGTACCCGGCATTCGCCTTCCCCATCTGCACCTTCGCCACGATGACCGCCGCATCGTCCTTGCCCGCGTTCAGTGCGATCTGCGCCAAGGGCGTCTCGAGCGCTGCGGCCACGAGGTCGTATCCCGCCTTCGCGTCGCCCGAAAGTTTCGGGTCTGCTGCCGCGAGCTTCTTCGCCACTTTCGCGAGCGCGGTGCCGCCGCCCGGCACGATGCCCTCCTCCATCGCAGCCTTCGTCGCTTTCACCGCGTCGTCAATCTTGTCTTTCAGGTACTTCATCTCGGTTTCCGTCGCAGCGCCGACGCTGATTACGGCCACGCCGCCCGAAAGCTTCGCGATGCGCTCGCCGAGCTTCTCCTGGTCGTACTTCGAGTCCGACGCATCCGCCTGAGCTTTGAGCTGCGCGATGCGCGCCTCGATGTCCTGCTTCTTGCCCTTGCCGTTCACGATGGTGGTCGTGTCTTTGGTCGCCACCACCTTCGCTGCTTTGCCGAGCATGGAGAGGGTCGCGTTCTCGAACGTCGCGCCCACTTCCTCCGTAATCACCTGACCGCCCACCACCGTCGCGATGTCGGCCAGCAATTCTTTCTTCTGCGCGCCGTAGCCCGGGGCCTTCACACCGAGCACGTTGAACGTGCCCTTCAGGCGATTCAGCACGAAGGTCGTGAGCGCCTCTCCTTCGATGTCGTCGGCGATAATCACCAGGTCGCGCTTGCCGCTCTGCGCGATTTTTTCCAAGAGCGGCAAGATTTCTTGCACGCCCGTAATCTTCTTGTCGGTTATGAGAATCGGCGCGTCCTTCGCCACCGCTTCCATGCGCTCCGGGTTGGTAATCATGTAGGCGGAGACGTAGCCCTTGTCGAGCTCGAGGCCTTCCACCACTTCGTAGGACAGCTCCGTGCCCTGGCTCTCTTCGACGGTCACGACGCCGCGCTCACCCACCTTCTCTACCGTCTCGGCGATGATGGCACCCAGCTCTTCGCTCTCGGCGGAAATCGAGGCCACCTGCTTCACCTCTTTCTTCCCCGCGACCGGCTTCGCCATCTTCTTCAGTTCCGCGATGGCGGCGTCTCGCGCGGCTTCCATACCGCTTCGCACCTGCATGGCGTTCGCGCCTTTCGTGATGCGCGCAAGACCTTCCGACACCAGCGCCTCAAGGAGCACGACGGTCGTCGTGGTGCCATCGCCCGCATTGTCGTTCGTCCTCGACGCGACCTCCTTCACGATCTCTGCGCCCATGTTCTCGAAGCGGTCCTTCAGAGAGATTTCCTTGGCGATGGAAACGCCGTCGTTCGTTATGCGGGGGCCGCCGTAGCTCTTTTCAAGCACCACGTTCCGACCGCGAGGGCCAAGGGTGACCTTCACCGCACGCGCTGCCTGCTCAATGCCGCTCGCGATCTTCTTGCGCGCGTCTTCTGCAAAGAGAATCTGTTTTGCCATACTATTTTTCAATCAAGGTTATTTCGCTTTCAGAAAGCACGTAGTACTCAACGCCGTCGATTTTTATCGGTTCGTCCCACGGCTTCTTGAACAAGACCGTGTCGCCCGCTTTCACGTCCATAGGGATGCGCTCGCCTGCCTCGTTCCGCTTGCCCGGGCCCACCGCGATGATTTCGCCCGTAAGGAGCTTCTCTTTGTCGGCCGAAGGCGGGATAAGGATGCCCGAGGCGAGCTTCTTCTCACCGGACTTTTCCGCGAGCTTTATGAGCACGCGGTCGTGGAGCGGCGTTACACCGGGTTTCTTTGCCATAGCGTCGTTCGTATATAAACGGATAATCGCTTCGTACGCGCGCAGTATAAAAGCGTTCGCGCTCCGCGACAACTTGACTATTATGTGCGCTCGGTTATGGTGCGCACAGAGGCCAGAGGAGTTCTTGCCATGATGTCCGTACTTCCGCCTGAGCGAGCATTCCACGAGTTCGAGGTTTCCGACGAAGGCCGCTCGATTGCCGCATACCTTGCGGAGCGTCACACGTTCCTTTCAGTCGGCAACGTCCCCACGTTGGGCGTGCACAATAGTTCCCCGTGGCTCTACGGCTACGGCCCCACCGGCTTCGAGCTGCGTGAAGACCCGGCGAGCCTGCCCGCGGACAGCTTCGGCCGTCCGCAGCGCACGCCGCAGGTCGTGTCGCTTTCTGGGGAAGACTTCGCGGCCTTCCTCAAGAAGCACAACCGCGCCGAGCCGCCCGGCGAGCTCCTCGCGCGCATCACGGCGGCGTTCACGGCGCAGAAAGCCTGCGACGCGCGCCGCGAAGCGGCGCGCAAAGAAAACCTGCGCTTCTATATATTGTGCGGGTTCGGAGTGGCGCTCGTGATTGCGTGGATCGTGCAGTTACTCCTCGGGTGGTAAATTTTGGCGCGAGCGGCAACGCTCGCGCCTTTTCTATTCTTTATATATAGTGCGCGGAGACGGAAAACGGAGGCTTCCATGCTTCATGGACTCGTCGCCTGCGGGGCGGTCGCGTGCATCGCACTCGGCATGAGTGAGGCTGCGGCGCGCCTCACCCGGCGAGTGCAGAGCCATCCGCTGCTCTTTGCCGTCGCGGCACTTGAGTTCGCCGTAATCGCCGGCTGCATCTGGCTTGCTTACCGGCTCGGCGACATCGAGGCGGTCTACGGCGCGCTCCTGGGCGCGGCGCTCGGCACGTTCGTCATACCCTACCTGCTTTCCTAGCGCGGCCTCCGGCCGCGCGTTTTTGTGCCTGCATAAGTGCGAGCGAGCAGCAAGCAAGACGAGAGCGCCACCGCGGGGAATGTGCGGGGGTGGGCTGTATGTGTGCGAACGACCAAAGACGGAGTACCGCACTTTTGTTGAGAGCCTTGCGGAGCTCCAACAAAAGTGCGGTAGCCGCGCCGATTCAGAGAGGCGCGGCGTCTCCGCGCGGGAGCTGAGACAGCATACGGCCCACTGCCGCTGCGCGGTCTCGATGAGGGCTCTCGGCTTGATTGCTGCGAGCGAGCGCTTCGCGACACGCGCTACCGCTTTGCAGACGACTGGTCGAGGAGCTTCTGCACCGCCGCGGTCACGATAGGCAACATGTCGTCATAAAAATTCAGGTCAATCATATCCTGCAGGCGGAACCATTTGGCATCGTCGAGCCCGCCCTTCCCTGCTTGGAGCGTCAAAGGTTCATACTCGGCGCGACCGAGGAAGTAGGACACGTGCTTCCGGTGCCGGCCGTGTTCGGGATGCGAGGCCACATATTCGTTCTCGCCGACCTTCCCTTCGAGCACGATGTCGAGGCCGATTTCCTCTTTTATCTCGCGCACGGTTCCCTCTTCTACCGTTTCGTTCGCGAACTCCGCCGCGTCGCCTATCTTGCCTTTCGAGAGCGTCCAGTGGCCGAAGACGTCGTGCACGAGGGCCACGTATATCTGCCCGTCGTGCTTCGCATACACCACCGCGCCGCCGAGCTGCTGGAGCGGGAGGTCTTCGTACTTCACCTGATTCTTCTTCTTGCCCTGTTCGTCTTTGCCCGGTTCGCCGATTTCCTTGTACACGGCACCAAGGACGCCGTTCACGAACCGGCCGGAGGAGTCGCCGCCGAATGTCTTCGCCAGCTCGATGGCTTCGTTGATGGCGACTTTGGCCGGCACCTGCGCGCGATCCGCGAAGAGGAGCTCGTAGAGCCCGATGCGCAGGATGTTGCGGTCGACCGGTGCGATGCGCTCAAGCGGCCACTCGGGCGCGGCTTTCGTGATGATGAGGTCGATGTCTTCTTTCTTCGCGAGTACGCCCTCGAGGAGGTTCTCCATGAACGGCGCGTCCGTGTCATCGCCGCCGAATTCTTCCTGATTGCGTTTTAGTATGGCAGCAGCGTCGGCGCTCGGGACTTGGGTAGTGTCCCATTCAAAGAGCGTCTGCAAGACGATTGAGCGCGCAAGGTGCCGGTTTGCCATTGCTGGTGTCCAGTATATGCCACGAGCGATTCACCGCAAGCAGCAATAGACAGGCATTGTGGAGAGGCGTATAGTCGAGCCGGAACTCACGGGAGTAATGAGAGATGTCTCGAATCTGCAATCAAGAAAGCCGCGCACTATAGTGCTCGTGCCTGGATTCTCGGTTTCAGTAACGCGCAAATCAGGAGCCTTGCTCAAAGACGCACATTCCGGAGCGCCCGCCAGCGTCAACGAGTACTTCGAAATAACAATCGGCAACGACGGTTCGAACACAAACTATCCGAAGCCGGCGAAGAAGGTTGCGCGGTGCACCTTGAGCCTCGACGCGGGATCTGCGGGTTTCCTTGCGCCCGGCATCCACTACTGGCCGCGCGGAACCATCATCACGCGCATCCGCATCGAAGAGCGCTGCGAAACATTCAAAGACTTCGAGGGAAGCTTCTTCGTCACCCCGGAACATGTCGTCTGGTGCCGAATCGAGACTCGAGAATCGTTGCCTGCGCGCGCCCTTCGACTGCTCCGCGAGCTCTTCTGCGCGCGCAGCGGCCTTATACTGAACGGCTCAACCAGCTTTGGCGTCGCCTCTCGTCCAAGGTAAACACAACGCCCCGCAATGCAGGGCGTTTTTCTTTGCGCGTTGCGAACTCGAGACTTCTATTTCGCTTTCGGTGCGCTCTTCGCTTTCGCGCGCTTCGTCGTCTTCGTGTCTTCCACCGCCTTCACCTCCGCATTCTCATGCTCGTGCGCATGGTCATGCGTGTGCTCGTGCGCCGGTGCCGTGTTGGTGCCATGCGCTTTGTGCGCCGGCGCCTGCTTCACTTTCGGCTCCTTGATGATCTTGCCGCGGTACATGCCGGTCGATTCATCGAGGCGGTGCGGCAAACGCAACGTACCCGACGTTTTATCGACGACCGACTTGGTCGCTTTCAAAGCGTGATGGCTCCGGCGGTTGCCGGTGTGCCCACGCGTGTGACGCATTCGTATAGACATATAGTTCAAGCACCTTACCACGCGCGCCTTATAAATGCAAAAATGTGCGCCGGTGCGCGGGCGAAGGGCCGAGCTCGGCAAGGGCTGCGTAGTGCGCCTTGGTGCCGTAGCCTTTGTGCGCCTCGAAGCCGTACTCCGGATATTCCTTCGCGAGCTTCTTCATGAGGCGGTCGCGTGAGACTTTTGCGGCGATGGACGCGAGCGCGATGAGGGGCTCGCTTCCGTCGCCGCCAATGATCGTTTCCTGCACGTAGTCCGAGGGGGCAAAGAGCGAACCATCGAGGAGCACGCGACCGTCGAATGGGAGCGGCGCGAGCGTAGCGAGCGCCGCCTGCAGGGCGCGCTTTACCGCGATGGTCATGCCGCGCTCGTCTATGAGTTCCGCGCTCGAAAAACGCACGGCAAAGCGCGCGACGCCTTCGGCGTCGCGCGCTTCGAGCATATTAAAAATCTCCTCCCGCTTCTCTTCGGTGAGCTTTTTAGAGTCGCGTACGCCCGGAAACTCGCGCGCCACCTCGAACCCCTCCGCCACCAAGACGGCCGCCACCGCCACCGGCCCCGCCAAAGGTCCTCTACCCGCCTCGTCGATGCCCACTACAAATTTCATCTCGCAATCGTACCAAAAGAAAAAGGCCGCCCGTATCCTCGGGCGGCGCACTGCAAGGTTATTGGTGCGGGATAAATGTCCCGACTTCTCGGTACAAAGTACACCGATGATCGTGACTCGTCTGGTACGGATTGTTCGTAAACTCCTGTGCTTTCGCAAGCGCTTCCACGTCATCCTTAGCCTCAAAGTCGTGTTCGTCCCAACCGGTCATCCACAGGGCAAAGTACCGAAGGCGATACTTTTTCATGGCTCACACTCCTCACACTTCCGCGCACAGGAAACCACAGCCCTAACGCTCACGCAACCTTTGGTATTCTTAGGTCAATGGCCTCGCGGTTTATTCATCTCCACACCCACTCGCACTACACGTTCCTTCAGGCCTTGCCGAAGGTGGACGAGCTGGTCGCAAAGGCGAAGGCAGAAGGCATGGATGCGGTGGGACTCACCGACGGCGGCAACATGCACGGCACCATCGAGTTCTACCAAGCCGCCGAAAAAGCGGGAATCAAACCTATTATAGGTGTCGACGCATACCTTGCACCACGTTCGCGATTTGAGAAAGACCCGCAGCAAGATGCGAAGCGTTCGCGCATTGTGCTCTTGGCGGAAAACAACGAGGGCTACAAAAATCTGCTCGCGCTCGTCACCAAAAGCTGGACGGAAGGATTCTTCGAGCGCCCGCGTGTCGACAAGGCGCTTTTGCGCGAGCACGCCTCTGGCGTGCTCGCGATTCTTCCTTCTTTTTCGAGCGACACCTCGCAGCTCCTGCGCGCGGGCGATTCAGCCGGCGCGCATGCCGCGCTCGCAGAATTCAAGAGCATCTTCGGCGCGGGAAACCTGTACCTCGAGCTCACGCACCACCCGCGCGTGGAAGGCCACGAAGCGCTCATGAAGCAAGTCGCCGCGCTCGGGAAAAAGGAGGGCGTGCCGCTCGTCGCGCAGCACGATGTCTACTACCTTGCTCCGGACGACCGCGAAGCCACCGCCGTCTTGCGTCGTATCCAGCAGGGCGAACACGGCCGGAACGAGCAAGAAGACTTTTCATTCATTTCCGAAAAAAAGGCACTCGAATATTTTAAAGACCTGCCGGAAGCCGTGGACGCCTCGCGAGAAATCGCCGACCGCTGCACGGTGGCATTCACGCTCGGAAAATTCGTGTTCCCGAACTTCGCGCTGCCGAAAGATAAGACGGCCGACGAACTCCTCCGCGAACTCTGCTTGCACGGCCTCGAGGCGCGCGGTCTTACCGGCCGCGCTGACGTCCTCGAACGCCTCGAGTACGAGCTCGATATCATCAAATTCAAGGGCTATGCCGCGTACTTCCTCGTGGTGGAAGACCTGGTGCGCTTTGCGCGCGAAAACGATATCTACACGAACATCCGCGGTTCGGTTGCGGGCTCGATGACCACCTACCTCCTGCAAATCACCAAAATCGACCCGCTCGAATACAAGATTCCGTTCGAACGATTCCTCAATCCCGAGCGCCCCTCCGCGCCGGACATCGACATGGACTTCGCCGACACCCGCCGCGACGAAGTCATCGCGTACGCGCGCCAAAAATACGGCGAAGACCATGTCGCGCAGATCGGCACCTTCGGCACCATGATGGCGCGCGCCGCGGTGCGCGACGTGTCGCGCGCCCTCGGCCACTCCTATTCCACCGGCGACCGCATCGCGAAGCTCATCCCGATGGGCTCGCAGGGCTTCCCCATGACCATCGACCGCGCCATGGAAATGGAAGAAGACCTCCAGGCCGTGTACGACGAAGACGAAGACGCGCGCGAAATCATCGACCTCGCGAAGCGCATCGAGGGCTGCGTGCGGCACGTGGGCGTGCATGCGGCGGGCGTCGTCATCTCGCCCACGCCCTTGGTAGAGTGGGCGCCGATTCAGCCCGACCCGAAAGGCACGGGCAAACTCATTACGCAGTACGACATGTACTCGGTCGGCGAAGACGGCGTGGGGCTCACGAAGTTCGACTTCCTCGGCATCAAGAACCTCACCATCCTCGCCGACGCCGTGCGCCGCGTGGAAGAAACGCGCGGCGAAAAACTCGACATCGAAGCCATACCGCTCGGCGACCCAAAAACTTTCGCGATGCTCGCCAAAGGCGACACCGAAGGCACGTTCCAGTTGAACGGTTCCGGCATGACACGGTGGCTGAAGGAATTGAAGCCCACCACCATCCACGACATAAACGCCATGGTCGCGCTCTACCGCCCGGGGCCGATGCAATTCATCCCCGAGTACATCGAGCGCAAGCACAACCCGCGCCTCATCCGCTATCTCGACCCGGCGATGGAACCTATCCTGAAGCAGACGTACGGCATCCTCGTGTACCAGGACGACCTGCTCATCATGGCCAACCAGCTCGCGGGCTACTCATGGGGCGAAGTCGACAAATTCCGCAAGGCGGTCGGCAAGAAGATTCCGGAAGAGATGCAGAAGCAGAAAGACAAATTTATTGAAGGTTGTATCGCGCACTCCAAGTGGCCAAAGAAGAAAGCCGAAGAAGTGTGGGCGTGGATAGAGCCGTTCGCCGCGTACGGTTTCAACAAAGCGCACTCGGCTTCATACGGCCGCGTGGCATACCAGACCGCATACTTGAAGGCCAACTATCCGGTCGAATACCTCGCCGCACTCCTCACCGCCGACGCGGGCGACACCGAGCAGATCGCCGTGTTCGTTGCCGAAGGCAAGCGCATGAACATTCCGGTCTTGCCGCCAGACGTGAACGAGAGCGGTGCGGACTTCACCATCGTGTCCGCACCACAACAACACCAAATTACACCACACGAAAATGTAGGACATGATATGTCCTACATAGGGGCAATACGGTTTGGGTTGTCGAGCATCAAGAACTTCGGCGAAGGCATCGCGAACGCGATAATCGAAGAGCGCAACGCGCGCGGCACATACCGTAGCCTCGCCGACTTCCTCTCGCGCGTGGGCAGCAAGAACCTCAATAGGAAGAGCCTCGAGTCGCTCATAAAATGCGGCGCGCTCGATTCGCTTGAACGCCGCGGCACTCTGCTCGCCAACATCGAAACGCTCCTCGCCTTCCACCGCGACACCACCGCCGAAGCGCCGCAGGATTCCCTCTTTGGCGGCAGCATGCTCGCGGCGCCCGAATTGAACCTGGTCGAGGGCGAATTCGTCTCTTTGGTCGACAAGCTCGCATGGGAAAAGGAGCTCCTCGGCATCTACGTCTCCGGCCACCCGCTCGACGCGCACCAGCACTACCTTTCGCGTTCCGGCACGAGCATCGCAAAGCTCAAAGAAGACACACGCGCGGGCACCAAACTCATCCTGCCGGTACTCCTTGCCGAAGTGCGCACCATCCTCACGAAGGGCGGCGAAAAAATGGCGTTCGTAAAACTCGAAGACAAGACCGACTCCATAGAAGCGGTCGTCTTCCCGAAGCTTTTCAAGGAGCACGGCGCGACGCTCGCCGCCGGCGCGTGCGTCCTCATTAAAGGCAGCCTCTCGAACCGCAACGGCGAGCTTTCTATAGCTATTGACGAATTGAAGCCGTTGTGATACAGTGGTTTCGGACATAACAAAGGAGGCCGAGATGGCCAATGTATACGAAGGAGTCGCTCAGTGTCTTAGGAACTATCCGGTGACACTGAAAAGCGAAGCCGGTTTGAAAAATGCCGTTTACATCCTGGCGCTGCAGCTCGACCAGGCAAACGCCCGCATCGCCGCGCTCGAAGAGGCGCTCGGTTCGCACGCGCCGGAGCCGGTTCTTGCGGATCATCCGCAGAACCTGCCGGGTGCGCACCCCGACCTGAGCGGTATTCGGCTCCGCCTCGGGGACTAGCTCCCTCGCGGCACAAACAAAAGAGCGCGGCACCGTAGGTGCCGCGTTTTTCTTTTTGTGGTATGGTTGCGCCGGATTTGAAAGGAGAAGTGCCATGCAAACGGTCGGTACATTGTGCGAGTGCCTAATATGCCATCGGAGCATCTTGGTGGAGGAGACACTTGCTGGCGTGAATCATACCGCAAGGACGTACGTCACTTGTTGGGACTGTCTTTCGCCCGCAAAAAAACTGAGGGCGCAGACGCTGTACGACATACGACACACGCCGCCTGCACCACCGGAACCTGTCATCGCCGACCATCCGCAGAATCTGCCGGGAGCAGAGCCGATACTGCCGAGTGGCCGGCACGAGCGCGGGTTCCTGGAAGAGGAACGGACACCGGGTCACGGTCGACACTGCACGTGCGAGGAGTGCTAAGCACCGCCTCCTGCGCGGCACCGTAGGTGCCGCGTTTTTCTTTTGCGCGGCGCGGGTATATAGTTTTGCCCATGGAACCGAATCAACCTAGCAAAGAAAACGATCACAAGAAGCTCGGTAAGGAGCTCGATTTATACGCATTCTCCGACGCGGTGGGTAAAGGTCTTCCGCTTTTTACGCCCAAAGGCGCGACCATCCGCCGCGAGCTCGAGCGCTTCATTGTCGACGAAGAACTCGCGCGCGGCTACGAACACGTCTACACGCCCGCGCTTGCCAAACTCGGCCTCTATGAAAAGAGCGGCCACTACCCGCACTACAAGGATTCGATGTACGCGCCCATTGAGATAGACGACGAAAAGTTCATGTTGCGCCCCATGACCTGCCCGCACCATTTCGAACTGTATCTGCGCAAGCCGCACTCATACCGCGAGCTCCCTATCCGCATCGCGGAACTTGCCGACCTCTACCGCTACGAGCAATCGGGCGAACTCATGGGCCTCCAGCGCGTGCGCACGTTCTGCCTTTCGGACGCGCACATCATTTGCGCGAGCGAAGAACAGGCGGTTGACGAAATCGGCCGCGCGCTCGACCTTATCGAATACGTGGCCGGCGTCTTCGGTCTTGAGTACGGCAAAGACTACCGCTACCGCCTTTCGTTAGGCGACCGGAACGATTCCGAAAAGTACTACAAGAACGATGCGGCGTGGGACAAAGCCGAAGACCTGATGCGCAAACTGCTCCAAAAACGCGGCGCCGCATTCGAAGAATCGCCCGGCGATGCGGCGTTCTATGGCCCCAAGATCGACGTGCAGATGAAGAACGTGAACGGCAAGGAAGACACGGCCTTCACGGTGCAGTACGACTTCGTGATGCCCGAGCGCTTCGACCTTACCTACGTGGGCGAAGACGGCAAACCGCACCGCGCGTTCGTGGTGCACCGCTCCTCGATCGGCGCCATCGAGCGCATCATGGCGTTCCTTATAGAAAAGTACGGCGGCGCCTTCCCTGCGTGGCTCTCGCCCGTGCAGGCAAAAGTGCTGCCGGTGTCCGAAAAGCACGCGGCGTATGGCGCGGAAGTGCTCGCGGCGCTCAAAGCGGCAGGCATCCGCGCCGAGCTCGACCTAAGCAACGATTCGCTCGGCAAGAAGATTCGCGAAGCGAAGCAGCAGAAGATTCCCTACCTCCTCGTCGTCGGCGATGCAGAAGTCGCAGCCAAGACGGTGTCTCCAGACAGTCGCGACCACGGCAAGCTCGATGCCATGCCGCTCGCCGATTTCACCGCCCGCCTCTCAAAAGAAATCGCGGAGCGGAAATAGCGCGCAAAAACGCGCGCGGCTGGCTCTGCCAGCTGCGCGCGTTTTTCTTATAGGGTTATGAACCCAAAACGCCGAGCGCGCGAGTAAGCGCAAGCTTCGCACCCGTTACGCCGACCGAGTAGGACGAGTCCACCGCGGTCGTAAATGCCGAGACGAGCTGTTCGAGAACCGGCGTCGCGCAGCTTGCGCACACGCGCGCCACTTCCGGATGTACGCTCGCGCCTTCGAGGCGCGCACGGTAGGCGTCGTCGAGGGCGCACGCCACTTGCGTGAAGAACGCTTCTGCGTCTCCCCCGCTGCGGATCGTATCGCGCAGCATGCTGAACGCGGTCGCGCGGTCACCCTTCATGATGACCTCGATGAACTGCGGGACGTCCGCGGAAACCGGTGCGGGGAGTTCCGCGCGCGGCTGCGCCGCGCGCGCTACCGGCGCACTCGCCACCACGGGCTCCACCGCATCGACGACCGGCTCGACGTGCTCGTACGCGGGCTCGACTGCGGGTTCGACAGCGGCAGGCATGGACGGCGACACTTTCTTCTCGCGCGAGAGGCCTTTCACGATGTCATCGATCGTGAGCGATGCGCCCGAGGCGAACGAGCGGAAACCTTCGTAGCTCGAGAAGAGCGGCGCTTCCGATTCCGTCACGGGGCTCTTCGCGGGCGTTGGCGCGGCAGCACGCAGCACGGGCGCGGGCGTCTCTGCGCGCGGCTCTGCCGCGCGCACTTCCGTATTCAAAACCTCGGACACGCGTTCACCGAACGCGCGAGCGCGTACTACGGCGAGCGGCACCGCGCCGAAGAGCACGAGGTACGCGAGCGCGGCACTCCACGCCATGAGCGCGAACCAGTAGAGGAAGGTACCCCATGGCCCGAGCGAAAGACCCGTGTACGGAATCTGCGAAAGGTAGAGGTACGCCAAGGTCGAGCTTGCAACGTGCGGAAGCATCGCGAGCATGATGGTCGGCGGATTACTGCCGCCTCCGCCACCACCGCAGTTGCTCGTGCAGCCGCCACCACCGCCATTATTCACCGTAAGCGTCGCGGAGCAGGTAAGCGTGGTGCCGTCCGTCGCATGGAACGTGCCTGTGTATTTGTAGGTGCCGGCGGTCGACGGACTGACCGCAATCGAGCCCGGCGTCGTCGTGCCGGTAGCGATGCCGTTATCGATGTCGACCGAGCTCACGGCCGTGCCACTCCACGACAGGGTCGCCGAACCGCCCACCTGGTATGAGGTCGGAGAGACGGACAGCGAGCACGAGGGCGTCGCGGGCGGCGGCGTCCGGAGCACCGTCACGTTTGCCGTACACGTGGTCGTGTCACCCGAGGGGCTCACGACCGTGCCGGTAAACGTCGTATCGGCAGAAATGGTGGGCGACGTCGTCGTGCCGTCCACCGCCGGCGTCACCGAACCGATGCCGTGGTCGAGCGAGAAATGGTCGGCGTTCGTCGTCGTCCAGTGCAGCTGCGTATGGCTGCCCGCATCAACCGAGGACGGGGTCGCCGTGAGCGTACACGTGGGCGCGGTGGGCGGCGGAGGCGTCGTGACCGTCACCTTCGTGGTGCACGTTTTCGTGCCGCCCGCGCCCTCGGCCGTGAGCGTGTAGATGGTGTCGGAGGTCGGCGAGACCGCGCGCGAACCGCTCGAGGTCGCGACCGAGCCGACGCTTTGGTCGATGGAAACCGAGGTCGCGTTCGTGGTCGTCCACGAAAGCATTGAGGAATCGCCCTTCGCGACGGAGGTCGGAGTCGCAGCGAACGTGCACGTGGGCGCGTTCGGCGGCGGATACTTGCACGAACCGTCGTCAACGGTAGCGGCAGGATTATAGTTCGCCGCTTTCGGGTCGGTGCAGCCGGGCGTGGGCGGAGGCGGAGGCGGATTCACGGTTATGTTCGCCGCGCAGTGCACCGTGCCGCCCGCGCCGGTCGCAGTACCGGTGAAGGTCGCAGATGCGGCCGGCGAAATGTCATACGAGCCGCCCACGAGCGGCGCGAGCGCGCCGATGCCGTGGTCGACACTGAACGAAGATGCGTTCGTCGTCGTCCACGCGAGCGACGCATGATCGCCCTGCGTGATGCTCGCCGGATGTATGGAAAGCGTGCACGTGGGCAGCGGCGGCGGGTACTTGCACGAGCCGTCGTTCACCGTCGCGGCAGGATTGTAGTTGGTCGCCGCAGGGTCGGTGCAGCCCGGAACCGGTGCATTCGTGACGGTCGCGGAGCAGGTTGCCGTGGCGGTCTGCGTGCCGCTCGTCACTTTGACGGAGGCAGACTTGGTGCCAGCCACGGTGTACGTCTTCGAGACGGACTTCGCAGAACCGGAGAGGCTGTCAGAGCCGCTCCAGGCGTACGCATAGGCACCGGTGCCGCCGGACGGATTGGCCGTCCAGGCGATGGGGTTGCCCGTCTGCACCGAAGCCGGCGAGGCCGCGCAGGAGACGGAGAGCTTGGGGATGACGGTGACCGTCGCACTGCAGGTCTTCGTGGCGCCCGAACCGCTCACCGTGCCCGTATAGGTCGTCGTGTTCGCAGGCGTAACGGTCTTCGAGCCGAGCGCGAGCGACGTCACGGCACCCAGGCCCTGATCTATAGAAAATGACGATGCATTCGCGGTCGCCCACGTGAGCGTGGACGCAGCGCCCGCGATGATGACCGTCGGCGACGCATTCAGACTGCACGAGGGCGGCACGGCGACCGTGACGGTCGCATTACACGTCGTCTCGCCGCCAGGGCCGTCGACGGTCATGGTGTACTTGGTCGTCGCCGTGAGCGATACGTTCTGCGAGCCGCTCGCGACCGACGAGACCGAACCGACGCCGTGGTCGATCGTTGCGGACGTGGCCGCCACGGTCGTCCACGACAAGGTCGAAGAGCCGCCACCTATGGACAGCGACGTCGGATTCGCTTTGAGCGAGCAGGTGGGCACGGCCGGGAGCGGCGCCGGGGGCGGAGGAGGCGGCGGGGGCGGAGGAGGAGGAGGCGCAGGCGGGGGTACGCAGCAGTCGGCGAACGCGACCGGCACGTTCACGACGCCCGTGAGCATGCCGACGCTGAACCCGAACGCGAGCACGCCGACCACGGTCAAAAGTCCCGCAGCGAGCGTTTTCTTCGAGAGCACCGTATGAGAAGTGAAGATAGTCATTTGTTGAGTGAGGCACAAAAAGAGGAATCGGGCGGCGACGCGTACGCGTCGCCGCGCGCTTCCTCGGGTGTCATCGGCCCAAGGGGTCAGGCACGATGACCGGACCGTAATCCCACGCGCCCGCGTTAAGCCGCGCGCGCGTAACCGCCGGATCCACGTACCCCTGCTCGGAGTGATCCTCCGGGCAATAGGTTGCGTAGTGCACGGCTGCCCAGCGAGGAAACGAGAGGATTCTCGTCTGCCCCGACGGGTCCGTCGGAATGGTGAGGATACGCTTCGCCGGTTGCCGACGCTCCATAGGGAGCGAAGGCGGCCAGCCGATGAATATCCATCCCGGTCGGCAGATGTCGCAGCCGTCGGCAGGCTTCAAGCGCGTGCCATCGACAAAACGCACGTGGAAGCAGTCGCTCGCGAGGAGCTTCTGCCAGAATGCGGCAACTGCGGTGTCAGACGCGCCTTCGAGCTCGTCAAACCAGTAGTACGCCGCAAGCGGCTTGCCACTGAAGTCGAGCGCGAACTCGAAACAATGGTGCTCCGCGAACGGCCGTGCCCAGTTGTCGCAGGCTTCGGGCAGGTCGAGCGTTTCGCCGGTCATGGGGTACACCCACCGTTCGGCGAAATACTGCTTGCCCACCTTGCGTGCATCGAGCCACACGTAGGGCTCGACGCCGCGTACGCCAGCTTTCGCGAATGCCATCCAACGATACTGTTCGTTGGTGATCTCTTCGCGGACACCGAGCGTCTTCACTGCGGTGCGGAAGTATGCGAGTGCCTCGGGCGAATAGCCCATGCGCGGCACGAGCGCGTCGAAGTACCGGAGTGCTTCGGCGCGGCTCTTTGCCACGCGGTGCCCGCCAAGCGAAGGGATGCGATGCCAGTGCACGCCGTCTGCCGCGAAGAGCGGCAACGGCGACACAAGCGATGCGCCTGCCACGGAACCCGCGGCGAGGAGCAGCGTGCGCCGGGTAAACATTCTGGTTTCCTTTTCTGCCGCAGATGCGGCGGTTGGGTTACGGAATCGAAAGACCTTCTCTCCCTTGCGGAGAGCCATCCGCCGAGAGCTTACGCTCCGAGCGGGTGGCTTTCAACAAAAGTGGCGGTGACGATGAAGCGCTCCGATTTCTGCCCGAACACGTCGCACGTAGAGAGCGTGAGCACGCGGCCGGAAACCGAAAGCGGAATCGCCGCCTCGGTCGCATCCTCCTTCACGACGCTCTCGACCGCATACGTGTACGCGGTCGTCGCCGAAGACACCGTAATCGTGTCGCCCTTCGTAAGCTTCTGAACGCCGTCGAAGGTCTTGTACGCCTGGTTCTTCACGATAGGCAGGTAGCTCGAGTGGCCGAAGATGACGACGTTGCCGTTCTCGTTGAGCGCTGCCGAGGTCGGGTACCGCACCGCGCCCGAGAGGAGGAGCGCGTCGAGCGCGTCCAGGTTCGTGGTGGTCGGATCCGCAACCGTTGCCGAGAGGCTGATCGACGGAATCGATATGGACACCGGCAATTGAGGCTCCGTAGGCGCGGGCGACGTCGCATGCGCAACCGTAGAGGCGTCGAGCGAAGCCTGCGGCGCCACGGGCGCGCTCGGCAAGAGGTCGAGCCGTGCAAGGAGTGCCACGCTTCCAAGGAACACGATACCGAAAAGACCGAGGAAATGCCATTTCCTCGCATAACTTTTCTGCGCCGCGCGGACGAACCGCGCCGCGGCCTGTACATGCCATGCCATATCGTCTTACAAAGAGATACACCATCAGTGAAGAAATGTCAAGTGTCGACGATTTGGTGGGGTTGACAGAAAAATAGCACTATGGTATGTATAAAAGCACAATAGTTATGGCTATGAATACCCTTTCTACCGAAACTCCCTCGCGCCGCGCGGCGGTCGCCGCGTTCGCGCTCGTCGGCTTCATTACCGTGCTCGGGGCCGGCATGTGGCTCGCCGTCTACTCGGCGCGCTACGTACCGGTCGCCGTGAGCCGCCTCGGCGCTGCCGCCGTTTCTTTGGGCAGCATCTTCGTGCCAGCCACGCCGCCCGGTCTCTCGGTCGTGCCGAACGCGACGACCACGCTTCCCTTCCCGGCAACCACGAAGAGCGCGAAGGCGACGAGCACGCCGAAGACTGCGGCGCCGCAGCCGGTGACGCCCTCGGCCGGCAAGGAGACCTCGAGCGTCACGCAGATAGGCGGCACGACCGCGGCGCCCTCGCTTACCGGCCTTCCCGACCTTGCGACCACGATTACCGCGACCGGCTACCTCGCGACGTCTTCGGCCACGTCGTTCATCGCGACCTCGACCATCCCTAAGGGCGCGCGCCCGGCCGTGCGCTTCACAATAAAGAACATCGGCACGAACGCGACCGGCGCGTGGAATTTCTCCGCGAAAATCCCGACGGCGACCAACTACCTGTACTTCTCGCCGACGCAGCAGTCTTTGAACCCAGGCGACTCGGTTGACTACACGCTCGGCTTCGACCAGGCGCTCCCCGGCAACCAGACCATCACCATTACCGCGAACGCGAGCAACGCCGTGAAAGAATCGGATCAGTCGAACGACACCGCGACCGCGACGGTCACGATAGTGGGGGCGTAAGACAACTAGACCCTAGACTGCTAGAAGCTAGAGAATGCAACCTGCAACCCCGGCCGCTTCGCGGCCGGGGTTGCGGCTTTTTCGTTCGCGTCATAGACTCACCGCAGAAATCGTTCTTCACAGGAGACGCTCATGTTCAACTTCAAGAAGAAGTCCGCAGAACGACAAGCTGAGAAAATGAAGCAGATGATGGAGCACCACAAAACGAACAAGATCGTGCCGATGTCCATCACCACTGCGGAAGAACTTGACCTCATCCTTACGAGATTCATCCCGGCAGACGACCTCGAATACCGGGCGAATGCGGCGCGGAACTTCCTGCGCTGCGCAAAGGTAGCCGAGGCTCCAAAAGAATTTCGCGAGGCTCGTCCTCTGCTTGAACAGATTGCGAGCGAACAAGGAGTGACTCCGGGTGAGTTCTATAGCCCCGGCGTCATCTCCAACCTCTCAATGCTGCGCATCTTCATACCGCCTGCAACTACGGCAGAGGAGGCAAAGCTGAGTGCGTACTTCGAGCGCGCCTTGCTCATCATGGAGTGCCTTGGAACCCACGGTTTCGTCACGGAGTTCTTCATTGCCTATTGCCTCGATTGGTTTCTGGGAATCGAGAGCTGGGAGTTCGCGGTGGGATACGCGGCGCACTACGCGCAGCGTGCCGCAAGGTTGCGACCAGAAGGCGCGCTAACGCGCACGGAGTGGAACCGGATTCGCAATCGATTCTTTTCGTTGCGGGGTCCAAAAAATATAGACCATGCGTTCCGGGCGCACTGCGCTGCTCGTGGCGATACGCAGGTCGTCTTTGAGCGCCCGTTCTGATACGCGCCGGCATGTGCCGGCGTTTTTCTTTTGTGCAAGGAACGATGCGGTGGAAGCGCGAGCGAGCGGCACGCAAGACGAGAGCACCACCGCGGGGAATGTGCGGGGGTGGGCTGTATGCGTGGGAACGACCAAAGACGGAGTACCGCACTTTTGTTGAGAGCCTTGCGGAGCTCCAACAAAAGTGCGGTAGCCGCGCCGATTCAGAGAGGCGCGGCGTCTCCGCGCGGGAGCTGAGACAGCATACGGCCCACTGCCGCTGCGCGGTCTCGATGAGGGCTCTCGGCCTTGCTTGCCCGAGTGAGCGCGCCACGCGCGTACGAAGACGGAACGCGCGCCCGGAGGGCGCGCGTTAAATGTCGAGCGTCGCCAATTTTGCGTTGCTTTGGATGAAACTCTTGCGCGACGCGACATCCGTACCCATGAGCACATCAAAGATGCGGTCGGCCGCTTCGGCGTCTTCCACCGTCACCCGCTTCAGCACGCGGCGCGCCGGATCCATGGTCGTCTCCCACAGCTCGCTCGCGTTCATTTCGCCCAAGCCTTTGTAGCGCTGCACGTTCGCGCGCGTCGCCTTCTTCTTGCTCACTACCTCTTCTTCCGCTTCCGGCGCTTCTTCCGCTTCGCCCTCGCCTCCCTCGACGGCCTCTTCAGGCGCGACGCCCATTTCCTTCAGCGCTGCGGCCTTCTCGGCATCCGAGTATGCATACGCCACCGCCTTCCCTTTCGTAATCTTATAGAGAGGCGGTTGCGCGATGTATACGAACCCACCGTCGATGATGGCGCGGAAGTGGCGGTACAAAAGCGTGAGGAGGAGCGTGCGGATGTGCGCGCCGTCCACGTCGGCGTCGGTGGCAATGATGATTTTGTGGTAGCGCAGTTTTGAAATGTCGAACACGTCGCCGATGGCGGTGCCGAGCGCAACCACCAGGTTCTTGATTTGCTCGGAGGCAAGCATGCGGTCGATACGCGCGCGCTCGATGTTGAGGATTTTGCCGCGCAACGGCAGGATCGCCTGCGTGCGGCGGTCGCGGCCGGTCTTCGCGGTTCCGCCGGCCGAGTCGCCTTCCACCACGAAGAGTTCCGATTCTTCTGCGCTTTTGGTTTGGCAGTCAGCGAGCTTGCCGGGCAAGGCCGCGCCTTCAAGCGCGCCTTTGCGCAGCACGGAATCCTTCGCGGCCTTCGCCGCCTTGCGCGCCTTCAAGGCCAAGAGCACTTTGTTTATGATTGCTTTCGCGTCGTCGGGATTCTCTTCGAGGAACGCGCCGAATGCGTCGCCGAAAACGCTCGCGGTGGCGCCCTGCGCTTCCACCGAGCCGAGCTTGGCTTTGGTCTGCCCTTCGAACTGGATTTCCGGCAGCTTCACGGAAATCACCGCGGTGAGGCCTTCGAGCACGTCGTCGCCGGTAAAGTTTTCGTCTTTTTCCTTAATAAGGTTCGCCGAGCGGCCGTACGCGTTCAAGGTGCGCGTGAGCGCGGTCTTGAATCCGGTGACGTGCGTACCGCCTTCGCTGTTGTATGTGTTGTTCGCGAACGCGAGGATGCGCGGCGTAATGTCGTCCACATACTGGAGCGACACTTCCACCTGCACGGGGTTCGCGTTCGCTTCGCTCGGCGTGAACTCCTTGTCGACGTAAAAAATATTCTTGTGCACGACTTCCTGGTGCTGGTTGTAGAACGCCACGAGCGATTTGAGGCCGCCTTCGAAGTAGAAGGTCATCGAGGGAATCTCGAGCCCGCTGTCGCGCAGGTAGAACCAGTCGTCGTTGGCGGCTTCGGTCACCTCGCGCGCGTCCAAGACCGCGATGCGCGTGCCTTTTACCAGGTATGCCTGCTGGCGCAGGTGCGCCACAATCTTCTCCCAATTCCATTCGATGCCGGCCGTAAAGATGGTTTCGTCCGGGCGGAACTCCACGATGGAGCCGTGCGCTTTGGTGCTGCCGATCTTCTTCGTCTTCGCCACCGGCTTGCCTATCTTGTACTCCTGCATCCAGATTTCGCCGTCTTTATGGATGATGGCCTTCG
The DNA here is from genome assembly GCA_021817705.1 of bacterium. GTDB lineage: Bacteria > Patescibacteriota > Minisyncoccia > Phycocordibacterales > Phycocordibacteraceae > C7867-001. The sequence continues at coordinate 20,334 of JAKAGB010000006.1, forward strand.
CGTGCGTCGAGAGCGCATTCACGACCGATGCGCCCACGCCGTGGAGGCCGCCGGAAACTTTGTAGCCCGAATCCGCTCCGCCAAATTTGCCGCCCGCGTGCAAGGTCGTCATGATGGTTTCGAGCGCGGAGACTTTCGTCTTCGGGTGGATGCCGACCGGAATGCCGCGCCCGTTGTCTACCACGCGCACGTAGCCGCCCGGCAGGAGCGCGACCTCGATGTCGTTTGCAAAGCCGCCCATGGCTTCGTCGCGAGCGTTGTCGAAGATTTCCCAGATGAGATGGTGCAAGCCTTCGGGGCCCGTGGTGCCGATGTACATGCCCGGGCGCTTACGCACCGGCTCAAGGCCTTCCAAGACCGTGATGCTCGAAGCGTCGTATGCGTGACCCGCGGCGCCTTTGGCGCCGCGCTTTTCTGCCTCTTTTTCAGCCTTCTTTGCCATGTTCGTACTTCTATTTTAGCACATTTTGCCCCGCAATTCTCCCCGTCCTACCCTCTTACATATATGCCTTGGGTGTGTGGGCTACTATTGACTTATTCTAAATACTGCTATACATTTGCAGAGGAAAACGGCACAAAGAAAGGGCAGACAATGTACACAATGATCCTTTGCGCGATTATCGGCCTGAGCATCGCTCTATGGCAGATACGCAACGTCGATGAAGTCGTCGACCGTATTGGCCTGTCGGTGATTTGCACTATGTGTGGTGCCGTTATCGGGCTCATTATCGCTACGATAATTGGCATTTCCATGCCGACCACGTGGGTAAAGTCCTACGAGGTATCGCTTGCGAGCATTCGCACGAGTGACAGCGCGAATGGCCACTTCTTCCTGGGCTCCGGCTCATTCCAAGGGCACACCTACTATGCCTACAACATCCTCGATGACGACGGCGGCACGGAGGCACGTACTATCCAAGCCGATACCGGCTTTGTGGACGTGAAATACGATGCGCCGGAGGGTGCCGGCAAACTCGTGGTGTACCAGCGCATGGTCGCAAACCCTTCGCGCTGGATATTGCCGCCTGACAGTGCAGAGTTCGTTGAGTTCCATGTGCCGAAAGGTTCATTGCACGCAGAATTTTCCATTCGCTAATCAGCGATGCGCCGCCCGAGGATACGGGCGGCGCTTTTCTTTTTCTGCTATATTTTCGCCATGGAAATCATCATTTCGAAAGACGAGGAGAACCGCTTGCGCAAAGAGCTCGAAGGCCGCACCGACTTTGAGGCGCTGCGCGAAAAGCGCTACCTGGCCATGCCCGACCTTTCGCGCACGGAAGGCTCCCCGCTCGCAGAAATCGTCGCGCGCGTGAAGGCCGTGCCCGCCCTCGCCGGGTTCGACGTCATCGAGATTCCGGAAATCGTGCCGGCCGACATCTCCTTCGACCTCTTTGACTTCCCTGCTGACCACCCCGCGCGCTCAAAAAGCGACACGTACTACGTGGACGACAAGAACATCCTGCGCACGCACGACACGGTCTTCTGGTACTACTATTTGCAACGCCCGGAAATCAAAGAACGCATCGCGAAGGGCGAAAGCATGGGCGCCATCTGCTACGGCAAGGTGTATCGCAAGGACGAAATCGACAGCCGCCACATGAACGTGTTCCATCAGCTCGGCGGCTGGTACCTCGCGCCCGATTCCGAAACGGTAGAAGTGGAAGACCTGCAGAACGCGCTCGCAGAAATCGCGAAGTGCATCTTCGGCGACCGCGCCATCCGCTTCAACCCCGACACTTTCCCGTACACCGACCCGTCGCTCGAGCTGGAGCTGAACGTAAAAGGCACGGCGGCCGAAGGCCCCGCAAAGGGCGAATGGCTTGAGCTCCTCGGCGGCGGTATGCCCAAAAAGAGCGTGCTTAAAAAGATGGGCGTGGAAGGCTACCACGGCTGGGCGTTCGGCTTCGGGCTCGAACGGCTCGCGATTGCCTCGATGGCGCTCCCCGATATCCGCCTCCTTTGGAGCGACGACGAACGCGTGAAGAAGCAGCTCGTTCTGGGCGAGGTGTACCACGAGGTTTCGAAGTATCCGCCCGTGGTGCGCGACATCTCATTCATCGTGCCGAACACCTTCGTGCCGAACGACTACTTCGACCTCGTGCGCGAAGTGGGCGGCGACGTAGTAGAAGACGTGGCGCTCCTCGACAAATACGA
>JAKAGB010000040.1 GCA_021817705.1 bacterium
GAGCGCGAGCGCGCTTTTCGCCACCCCGAGCCAGCACATGATGTTCCGCTCGGGGTTAGGCACGCCGAAGATGGTGAGCGGTACGCCGAATTCGCTATTGAAACTCTTCTCGCTCTTACGCAGGAAATAGCGCGTCGCGAGCACGGCCGCCACCGCGTCCTTGGTCGTCGTCTTCCCCACCGAGCCCGTCACCATCACCACTTGCGGACGGTAGCGACGCACCACGGCGCGGGCAAAAATACCCAGGAACGCCGTCACCACATACTTCACAAATCGCTTCATAGGCATACTCTACTAGGAAGGAACGTGCGCGGGAAGCGGCAGCACATCCTGCAAGTCGGGGGGGATATCGTAGTAGTTCATGAGGAAACTCACGAGATCCATGAAGGTCGGCGTGAGCGTTTCCGACGCGTAGGTCACGCCCTGCGGATGGTCGGTGTAGAGCAAAATCGCAAAGCGCGGCGCATAGGCCGGGAAGAAACCGAAGAACGAATGGAAGTACACGTTCGTGTAGTAGCCACCGCCCGGTTTCTCGGCCTGCGCGGTCCCGGTCTTCGCCGCGACCGGCACGCTCGCGTAGATGAGCGACGGATCGCTATTCATCGCGAGCTTCGCGTCGTTCGGATACACGGTGACGAGCATGCGCGTCACCTCGCTCGCGGTATTCGCGGAAAATACGGGACCCGCTGCCGGCCAGCTGAGCTGTTTGGTGATGCCCGAATTGAGCGTGATGCCGGAGACCAGGTGCGGCGTCTCCATGACGCCGCCGTTCGCGATGGCCGCGAGCGCGCGCAGCATCGCCACGGGCGTTACCGCGATGCCCTGCCCGAACGACATGTTGTCGAAGTTCACCTGCTCGGTCGTATTGAGGTTCCCCGTAAGGCCGCGCTGCTCATTCGGGAGGTCGATGCCGGTCGTCGTGCCGAAGTAGCTCTCGAAATACTTCTTGAACGCGGACTGCCCGAGCTGCGTCGCTATCCACGACGCGCCGACGTTCAGCGAGTGCTCGATGACCAAGGTCATGTCCGTTATGCCGCGCGCGCGGAAGTCGTAGTTGCATATCTTCGCACGGTCGACCGTGATGCAGCCGGTGTCGTCGTAGGTCGTGTTCGGCGTGATGACGCCGGCGTCGAGCCCGGATGCCATCGTCAAGGGCTTCATGATGGAACCGAACTCATAGACGTTCTCGACGAGCGGGTTGCGCAGCAGGGACGGATTCACCTGCGACAGGTTATTGGGGTCGAAGGTCGGGAACGACGCGAGCGCCACGATAGCACCCGTCGCCGGATCCATGATGATGCCGCCCGACCCGATGCTCGAATACTGCGCGTTCACCTTCGTGAGGTCTTCGGTGAGGCGCGTTTCCACCTCCGGTTCGATAGTCGTCACCAGGTCTCCTTCGTGCGCCGCTCGCGCCGAAACGAGGAGCTGCCCCACGTTCGAGAACAGCTCCGCGAAGAAATTCTTGTAGAGCGTGTCGCCCGCGCGCGAAAGCACGGAGTCATACTCGGCTTCAAGACCCGTTTGGCCGGAAAGCGTGTCGCCCGAGCCGTACGAGACGATACCGATCGATTGCGCCGCCAGGTCGCCGCCAGGGTACGTGCGCCAGCGCTCGCGCAGCACCTCGACGCCGGGAATATTCTCAGCCGCGAGCGCCTGCCCGGCCGCGTCAGAAAGGTGGTGCGCCACCTCCACATACACGCGCGACTTGTCCGATGCCGCCGACACGAACGCGTCGTGAGACACCGAGAGCGAACTCGAAGCGACCGCGTCTATGGCCGCGTATGCGGCTTCGGGATTCGTCATGGTCTGCGGATTGAGCGCTACCAGGAAGCCGGTCGAGAGCGTCGCAGCCGAGATGAGCGTGCCGTCTTTCGTCGTGAAATAAATAGAGCCGCGGTCGAAGAGCCCCGAGGAGCCCGCGGCGAATTGGTGGTCGGCACGCGCCGCGTAGTTCGCGCCATCCACTATCTGCACGAAGTAGAGCCGCACAAGTATGAGAAACGCCGCGAACACCACGGCGCCGAGCACGAGCCGGATACGGTTTCGAAACGCGCCGCGCATCCCGTAATCTTACCGCAACGCGGTGGCAGCAGCCGCCGGAACGAACACGGTCGTCGCGGGTTTCGCATAGCCGAGGGCGACGTAGTTGGTATTCGTAATCATCGCGAGGTCGGAAAGGTACTGCGCCTCGAGTGTGGCGACCGTCGCTTCGTCGCTCCGCTCCGACTGCGTGAATCCGACCGAGAGCGTAGCGAGGCTCATGACGAACGCGATAAGCGCGACGTACGAAACGAAGAGCGCGCCCGCGAAGGTCGCAGCGGCAGACACAGGCGTGAACGCGTGAAAGGGATTATGCAGCATGGTAGTCATGGAGTGATGGCTGAGGAGCAACCGGGGAGACCGCGTGCTTTACGAACGTGCGCAGCTTGGCGCTCCGCGCGCGGCGATTCTCTGCAATCTCCGCTTCTGAGGGCGCAAGCGCGTCGCTCGCCTCCCCGTCGCCATGCGTTTCGGCCGCGCGGAACAGGCGCTTCACGATGCGGTCCTCGCCGCTATGGAACGTGAGGACGGCGATGACGCCCTTCGGCGCGAGCGCAGCCAAAGCCGCGGTAAGACCCTCCTTGAGCGCGCCGTACTCGTCGTTCGCCGCGATGCGCAGTGCCTGGAAGGTCTTCGTGGCCGGATGAATCTTGCCGTGCGCGTATGCGGCAGGCACCGCCGACTCGATAGCGGCGACGAGCTGCCCCGTGGTGAGGATGCGTTCTTTGGCGCGCGCCGCCACGATCGCTTTGGCGATGCGCCGCGCGTGCTGCTCTTCGCCGTACGCGAAGATGAGGTCGGCGAGCTCACGCTCGCTCGCGCTGTTTATGATTTCGGCTGCGCTCGTCGCATCCGAACCATAGGTCATGTAGAGCGGCTGGTCGACGCCTTTGAACGAAAATCCGCGCGAAGACGCCACCTGGTAGCCGCTCCAGCCGAGGTCGAAAAGCGCCTTGTCCACCGGCCCAACGCTCGTGCGCTCGAGGACGCGCGCCAGGTTGCGGAAATTGTCCACCACCAGATGCGCGACCGGGCGCTCCGGACGGCGGTCTTCGGCGTATGCCGCACGTGCGCGCTCCACGGCTTCTTCATCCGCATCGATGCCGACGATGGTGCCGCCGTCGCCCAAAGCCGCGAGCAGCCGGCGGAAGTGCCCTGCGCCGCCTAGGGTCGCGTCCACCACCGTGTCGTCCGGACGCACGGAGAGCGCCGCCATCACTTCTTCCACCATCACGCTTGCGTGTTTCGCTTCCATACCTATGCGCGTGCTTTTTCTGCGAACGCTTCCGCGTCGCGCTCGATAGCTGCCGTGTACTGCTTCCACGCCTCCTCTTCCCAGATTTCGACCCGGTCAGCTACGCCCGCAACGACCGCTTTGCCGCCGATGCGCGCAAACTGCTTCAGGTTTTCCGGAATGAGGATGCGCCCCGCGCCGTCTACCTCGGCCTCGAACGAACCAGCCAAGAAAAGCCTTGCGAGACCGCGATCGGCGGCGTTGCCGCTTGCCTGCGCCGCGTAGCGGGCAGCCTCCTTTTCCCAATTCTTCCGTGCGAATACGTAGAGACAATGGTCAAGGCCGCGCGTCACGACGACGGCGCGGCCAAGGCCTTTCCGGAATTTTGCCGGAAGCGAGATGCGATTCTTCGCATCGAACGTATGCAGATATTCTCCGAGGAAGAGCATGGGTCGACCGGCTGCGGCGAGAAACAGGCCACCATTCCTGTTTCCCACTTTGTTAGCCTGTATAGGAGTATATGACACTTCGCCCCACCGCCCCAAGCGAGCACCTGTGGACAAAGAAAAAGCCGGGGTCTGCCCCCGGCTTTGCTGCACGTATTTTTATTCCTGTGCGGACAACGCAGCCGCCGCCCGGCGAAGGCTGAAGATCCGCCACTCGATCGCTCCGAAGAATGCGACAGCCGCGCTGAGAGCGGCGGGAACAGCGTAGCTCGGCCCGAGCAATAGCGCGGCAGGAATCACCGCGCCGAGCCCGCAAACCGCAAGTACCATGCCAGCCGCCGTTTCGATTAGGAACTCGCGGAGCGTGGGCATCTTGCCCCACCGCTCGTTCCGTTCGCACCAGCTGGCGAGCGCGCTGCCGGTGCCATAGGCCGCGGCGAGCGCCGCAATGCCGACGCCAATCAGCATGAACATTTGAAAGGTCATGAGAGTTACTCCTGTTTCCGTTCGTACGGTACGCCCTCGAGGTGGGTTTGTCAAGACGGACAGTCCGCAGCGGGCGGCGAAAAGGCTTCAGATGCAAGGCGCGAATAAGCACCGAAACGAGCCGTATCAAGTATACGGTGAGTGAGGAGCGGAGTGAGCAACGCCGCAGATGAACCTTTTAGCGCCCGCTACGCCCGCGGCCGCATGAGAGGGAAGAGCTGCGCTTCGCGCAAGGACACGCCTTCAAGGAACGCAAAGAGGCGCTCGGAAACGCCGAAGCCGAACGCGGGCGGCATGCCGTATTCCATCGCTTCCACGTACTCGGCGTCGGCCATCTGCGCTTCGGCGTCGCCCGCTTCACGCAGCTTCTGTTGCGCGTCAAAACGCGTAGCTTGGTCGATGGGGTCATTGAGTTCACTGAATCCCTTCCCCACTTCGCTCCCCGCGATGAGCACCTGGAAGCGCTCCACCACCCGCGGGTCTGCGGCACTCTTCTTGGCAAGCGGTTCAAGGTATACCGGCACATTAATAAGGAAGCCGGGGCCCGCGAGTGTCTTCCTCAGTTTCTTCCAGAGGTGGTCAACCGCGCGACCGATGCCTTCGCCTTCGCTCTTAGTGCCCGCGTCGTGTTGTGCCAGCAGTTCGCGCGCTTCTTCATTCGAATAGTCCGCGACATCGCGCGGGTCGAAGCCGTACGCCTTTTGCATGAGTTCGTTAAAATCGTACGTCGCCCACTCTTTGCCAAGGTCTACCTCGAAGTCTTTTATCTTGAAAACGCGCGTGCCGTACACTTCGTCCGCGATCGCGCGATACAGCTCCTCTATCATCGACATGCCTTTCCGGTAATCGCTGAACGCTTCGTAGAACTCGAGCTGCGTGTAGTCCTGCGCGTGCTCGGCCGAAATGCCTTCGTTCCTAAAGATGCGGCCGATCTCGAACACCTTGGGGAGCCCCGCCACCATGAGGCGCTTCTGCCAGAGTTCGCCGGCGCTAATGCGCAGGTACACGTCGAG
>JAKAGB010000007.1 GCA_021817705.1 bacterium
GCCGAACGGCAGCCAGTTGAGCGTAATAAGCGTTTCGCTCGCGCGGCCGAGGACGGCCGCGCGCGGCGGATACCCGAGCCCGAATTCATCGACGCGCATGCCCGAGAGCTTGGCCGCCACCAGGTGCCCGAACTCATGCACCACGATGAGGACGACGATGACGGCGATGAAGATGATGACTTCCATTTTGCTTCAGTGTACACGAAAATGCGCGCGCCGGCGGAGCCGGCGCGCGCATTCCCTGTGCATCACTGCGCAATTTCCGCTTCTTTCTTCTTGAGGTGCGCGGCGAGCGCCTCGTTCCCTGCGTCGATGAGCTTCTGCAGTTCTTCTTTATCGCGCTTTACCTGGTCTTCACTCATGCCCTCCTTCTTGAGTTCGTCGATTTCTTTGACTGCATCGGTGCGATGGTTGCGCAGCGTCACCTTAGCGGCTTCCGTCTTCTCGCCCGCAAGGCGCGAAAGCTGCGTGCGACGTTCGCCCGTGAGTTCGGGGAACGAAACGCGCAGCCCTTGGTCGTCGGTAGAGACGCCCACACCGAGGTCGGCGTTCGTAATCGCCTTCTCTATAGCCTTCACCAAAGAACCATCCCACGGGATGATGCGGAGCGTGCGCGCGTCTTCCACAGAAACGCTCCCCACCTGCGCAATAGGCGAGAGCGCGCCATATGCTTCCACTTTTATGCTGTCGAGCAGGGCGGGCGCCGCGCGGCCGGTGCGCACGCCTGAAAGCTCGCGCACGAGCCATTCGTCGGTTTCTTTTATCTGCGCTTTCAGTTTCGAGAAGTCGTATGCCATGCGCACACTATATCAAATCTTCGGCAGAGCGACGGCGAGATGCTCGAGTATCTGCTTCACGGGCGCGCTGCGGTCATATAAATAGTCGCGGAGCGTCGCGAGCTCGGCAAGCGCGTGCGCGTGCTTCTCGACGCCGCGTTCCGCGAGCGCCGCTTCGATGCTGTTGGCGAGCGCGATGGCTTCGTCGCGCATCAAGCGCCGCGCATCCTCATCCTTGCCGCTCGTGAGCTTCTTGACGACTGCGGCGCGCTTTTCAGTCCCCCCCTTGAGGAACGCTTCTCCAGGCGCGGCGCTCTGCGAGCTCGCGGCGGCCTGCTGCGTCAGTTCTTGCACGCGCGAGCGGAGCGTGGGCAGCAAGCCACCCAGACTCGGCAGCACCAGATACAAAAAGGTGCCCGGCGGCGGTTCTTCAAACAGTTTCAAGAGGGCGTTCTGCGCCTCATGATACGCGCGGAGAGCGGCGATGACGATGACTTTATGCGCGCCGCGAAGCGGCGCGCCGCTCGCACGCTCGGAAACCCCGCGCGCGTCCTCCACTGTGAGCAACCCGTACTCCAAAATCACCACGTCCGGATTCCCTTTCGCCTCGATGCCGAGCATCGCTTCCGCATGCGCGAGCGCCGAGCGAATCCCCTCTTCCTTCCCCGCCGCAATCACGTACGCATGGTGTTGCATAGCGCTAGTATAACCGTTCCCGCGACAGGGTGCGCCCGTGCTATGCTTGCCGCCAGAAGTACCAGAACACATGGGAGGAAACGATGCGGAAAATCAGCGTCATCGTCGTTCTAGTCTTCGTTGTCGTTGCGGTGTTCTTCACGGCTGTCGCAGCGTTCGCGGCGCCGTCAGAACGGATTAATCTGACGATCCGCCCGCCATCGTACGCAGCGTGGGAGGCGCAGGACGATTCGTGGTGGAACATCGAGCCACACAAGGAGCATTCGCTACTGCCGCGCGTGGCCACGCTCCGGACGGACTATCGGTACCTCGACGGATTGCCCGTGCGGCGCGACTATGCGCTCGCGTTCGAGACAGGCGCGTTCCGCGGACTGTACCGCGCGATGACCTATCGGTTTTACCTTGGGGGCATCGCCTGGCGACCGACATTCGAAAGCGCGAACGGCTTGCCGCATGAAGGCGCGATCTTCCTCGGCATTCGTGCGGACTTATGAAGAATCCCGCGGCGAGTACGCCGCGGGATTTTCTTTATGTAAGAATGGCGGAGCCATGCGGCAACGCCGCAGGCGAGTCCGTTTTGCGCGATTACCCCTTGGCCATCACGCTTTTTTGGTACGTATCCAAATGCTTGAGCGCCACGCCCGTGCCGCGTGCCACGCAGTAGTACGGGTCGGTCGCAAGTTTCGCCGTAACGCCCGTGCGGCGGAACACGAGCTCAGGCATCTGGCGCAGCTGCGAGGTGCCTCCGGTGAGGATGATGCCGTTGTCAATGATATCCGCCGCGAGTTCGGGCGGCGTATCCTGCAGCACCTTGCGGATGGCCTGCGTCATCTCGCGCAATTCCTTCGCCATCGCGTTGGCTACCTCGTTCGTAGAAAATTCGATGGTGCGCGGCAAACCAGAAACGAGGTCGCGCCCTTTGATAGAGAGCGAGAGTTCTTCCTGCACCGGCACGGCCGAACCTACCTTTATCTTCACTTCTTCGGCGGTCTTGTCGCCTATCGCGAGGTTGTGCGTGCGCTTCACGTAGTCGACTATGGCCCGGTCGAGCCGGTCGCCCGCGCACTTCACGCTCGTCGAGGCCACGATGCCGCCCAAGGAAATCACCGCGACGTCGATGGTGCCGCCGCCCGCGTCGGCCACCATGCGGCCGGACGGTTCGTGAATGGGAATGCCTGCGCCGATGGCCGCGAGTATCGGCTCTTTCACCACGTACGCATTCTTCGCGCCGGCTTTTATGGCTGCTTCGATGACAGCACGCTTTTCGGTGCCAGAAACGCCGGCGGGCACCGACACGAGCACGGTCGGCTTCCAGATGTTCCAGCGACCGAGCGCCTTGCGGATGAAATACTTCAGCATCGCTTCGGTAACGCGATAGTCGGCGATGACGCCGTCCTTCATGGGACGATACGCGATGATGTCGTCCGGCGTGCGACCTATCATCGCTTTCGCCTCGCTGCCGATTGCGAGAATCTTGTTGCCGCCCACTCTGCCCTGCCGCTTCTCGACCGCCACCACCGAGGGCTCGTTGATGACGACGCCCTTGCCGGGCACGAACACGAGCACGTTCGTGGTGCCGAGGTCTATGCCGAGCTTGGGCGAAAAGAGTGCCATTACTTGCATCATACGCGGGCACGGCGAAAAAGAAAAATCCCGCTGATTTTCGCAGGTCTGACCTGCGAAAATCCGCGGGACGTGTTCAGGGCAATGGTTTCAGATATCCTTTTTCGAGCAGAGACTCGATATCTTGGCGCAAGAGCTCAACGCCGACGTTTGCCTCCACATATGCGGCACTGAACACCGAGTCCATGCGCGCGAAGGTGAACTCGAGACTCTGGTTCCGCACGAACGCCGCTTGGGGTTCGGACGAAACGATGACATTCGCGTCATCCAGATATCGGATGAGCGTGTGCCACCCGAACGGCCGCACCACAACGACACGATACCGCTCGGGAGGTGCTTTCTTCCGGATGCGTACGCCGTTCCTCTGTGACACTTCCGCACACGGTTTCCCCCTCGTCTTTGCCATATCTCCCACTCCGTCTGAATCCGGCGGTGTTATACCGCTTTTGGGAAAATGCGGCAACCGGCATACAATGCGAGCATGAATTTCGAGATAGAAGGCGGCAAACGGCTTCGCGGAACGGTCACGACCGCGCGCAGCAAAAACGGCGCGGTGGCACTCCTCGCCGCCTCGCTCCTCAACCGCGGCACCACTACGCTCCGTCAGGTGCCGAAGATAGAAGAGGTGAACCGGCTCCTCGAAGTGCTGCGCTCCATCGGCGTGAAAGTCGAGTGGAAAGGTTCGATGCTTACGCTTACGCCGCCCGCTAAATTCGCGCTCAGGAAGATTGACCGCACCGCAGCGGAAAAGACGCGCAGCATCCTCATGTTCATCGCACCCCTTGCGCACCTGTTTGGAGCGTTCGACATTCCGCAATCGGGCGGCTGCACGCTCGGGCTCAGAAGCGTGCGCCCGCACCAGGCGGCACTTGCGAAGTTCGGTATCAAGATCGAGGCGCGTTCGCGCGATTTCAGAATCACGCGAACGCGCCTCGCGAGCGCCGAAGTAGTGCTCTACGAATCGAGCGACACGGCTACCGTGAACGCGCTCCTTGCCGCAGCGAAGATTCCGGGCACCTCGATTATCAAATACGCTTCCGCGAACTATCAGGTGCAGGAGGTGTGCGGCTTTTTGCAAGCGCTCGGCGTGGCCATTGAAGGCGTGGGCACCACCACGCTCACGGTGCATGGCGTCAAAGAAATCAAGAAAGACATCGCCTACACGGTGGCCGAAGACCCCACGGACGCGATGTTCTTCATTACCGCTGCGCTCCTCACGCGCTCTCCGCTCACCATTGCCGCTGCGCCCATCGAGTTCCTCGAGACCGAGCTGCTCATCCTGGAACACATGGGGCTCCGGTACGCGCTCAAGAATCGCCGCTTTTCCGAAAACGGCATCACGAAGCTCACGGACATCGTGCTCACGCTTTCGAAGCTCGTCGCCTTCCCCGAGAAGATTCACGCGCGCCCGTACCCGGGTCTCAATATCGACAACCTCCCGTTCTTCGCCGCCATCGCGCTCGCGGCCGAAGGCACGACACTCATCCACGACTGGGTGTATGAGAAGCGAGCCATCTACTACACCGAGCTCGACCGCCTGGGCGCGCAAACCCAGCTCCACGACCCGCATCGCATTTCGATTCCGGGCCCCGCGCGGCTCAAGGCAGCCGAGGTGGTGTGCCCGCCGGCACTGCGCCCCGCCACCATCATTTTGGTTGCCATGCTCGCGGCGCCCGGGCGCTCAACGCTCCGCAATGTGTACTCCATAAATCGCGGCTACGAAGACATCGTCGCCCGCCTCAGCCGCCTGGGCGCGTCCATCAAAAGCGCATGAAGTCCATCAGCGAGATGATGCCCGAATTCGAGAAGCGCGTCGCGGCGGCGCCGAAGGGTAAGAAGCGCCTCACCGAGCGCGGCGAGCTCATGCGCTTCTTCCAGCGACACCTGAATCACGCGCGCAAGAGCGACGGATTGCCCGACATCAGCATGTCGCGCATGGGGTACATCCTCGAGCAGATTCCGACCGAAGATTTGTACTACCTGAAGAGCGTATGCATGAAAGCACAGCATTTCAGCAAAAAATTCTGGTGGGAGATTGATCCGAAAAAGCACCTGCCGGAAAATCGCACGCCATTCTAGGCCGAGCGTGCACAAAGAAAAACCCCACGCTATGGGTGGGGTGGTGGAAGCGGCAGATGGGCCGCGCAGGCGAGCAGCACGATGAGCGCAAACACGAGCACGATTAGCGTGGCAAAGAAGCCTGCCCAATGATCTTCGATAAGGATGGACATGCGACCCAAGAACCGTTCCATGCGGGTACTACTCCCTCGTTCCGCGGAAGACTATGCCATGCGGAGAACGGGCGCGCAATCTCGCGCGCAGCGCGCGAGATTGCGCGCCTTGACGTTTCTGAGCCTATACGCTACTGTGCACACTGCGCGTTCTGGAACCCCATTTCCTGACCCGAAAACCCGTGGTTCTGAAACGCCGGCGGTGCAGCATGCTCCCCCGCCCCGCTGCACCGCCTCGCCCTTTTTAGCGTTTCGTTCGCGCGCTGCGTACGAGGTTATCGGCGGACCGAACCTCGATTGCGCGCGGCGCGAGCCCCTGGAGCCGGATCGGCTGGACCACGATCCAGAGCTCGGGGCTCGCTGCCCTCCCCGCCAGTCGCTTCAGAAGCGACTGGCGGGATTTCTTTTTATTCCGTATAGTTTTTCTATGGCAACGATAGTACAGGAAGGCACCGCCGTATTGCGCAAACCGGCGCACCCGGTACCCGAAAAACTCTTCGGCACGGAGGAGCTTTCGCGCATGGTCGCCGACATGGCCGACGCGCTTGACCCGGAAGAAGACGGCGTTGCGCTTGCCGCGCCGCAGATTTCGCTCCCCTACCGCATCTTCATTGTGCGCGAAGATCGCGTGCTTCCCACGCCGCCTTCCGGCATGCCGCCGCGCGCCCCGCACGTGGCGGTATACATCAATCCGGAAATCATGAAGACCTCGCGCAAGCGTCAGAAGGCCGACGAAGGCTGCCTCTCGGTACGCGGCGTGTACGGCACTACGCATCGCCACGCGCGCGTCACCATCCGCGCACGGCGCGAAGACGGCAGTACGTTCGAGCGCGGCGCGGGCGGGCTCATGGCGCAGATTTTCGAGCACGAGATGGACCACCTGGAGGGCGTCCTTTTTATCGACCACGCCGAAGACATGGTAGAGATACCGCACCCGCATGCCGCACGAGCCTAGATTCATCTTTTTTGGCACGCCTCCGGTGGCGGCAGAAACGCTGCGCGCACTGCTCGCGGAGGGCTTCGTCCCCGCGCTTGTCGTCACAAACCCCGACGCGCCGAAGGGCCGCGGACTCGCGCTCACGCCGTCTCCCGTAAAGCTGCTTGCGAGTGCACACGACATTCCGGTTTTCACTCCCGAGACGCTCGACGAAGCCGCGCAAAAAGAGATTACGTCGCGAGCTGCTTCGTACGCGGTCGTCGTGGCCTACGGCAAGATTTTTCCGGAGTCGCTCATTCACGCCTTCCCGAAAGGCGTGCTGAACGTGCACTACTCGCTCCTGCCGAAGTATCGCGGCGCGACCCCCATGGAAACCGCGCTCTTACAAGGCGAGACCGAGACGGGCGTTACGGTGCAGCAGATGGTGAAGGAGCTCGACGCCGGCGACATCCTCGCACAGGAAGCCGCGCCGATAGCGCCCGAGGAAACTGCGCGCGAATTGCGACCGCGGCTCATCGCGCTTGGCGCGAAGCTTTTGGTAGAGACGCTACCGCATTTTGAGCGTGGCGAAATCGTGCCGGAGAAGCAGGATGCCGCGCGCGCTTCGCGCGCGCGCAAGTTCAAGAAAGAAGACGGCCGCCTCGACCTTTCGGGCGACGCGCGCGAGAACTGGAACAAGTATCGCGCGTATGCCGACACCATCGGCACGCACTTTTTCGCAGCAGACGGCACGCGGGCGAAAATCAAGAGCGCGGAATTCGCCGATGGCGAATTCCGCGTCCTCCGTGTGATCCCCGCGAGCGGCTCCGAAATGAGCTACGCGGATTTCGTGCGACCCTAGCGCCCGAACCGCAGCCAGTCTTTTGCCCTCCGCGCGCTCCGGCGCCACGCGCCTTCCTTGCCGCGACGGCGACGCACTTCCGCTTCGAGCATCGCGCGAACGCGATCGGCCGCGCTCTCGGGCGTGGGCTTCACCGCTTCTGCGCGCGCAACCTCGCTCCCGAACGTGAGCGTCGCCGTGAGCCGCGTCGGCGTTGCGCTTCTCCCTTCTGCTGGCGCCTCGGCGAGCTCTACGTCGAGAAGCGCCGTCGCCTCGTGTTCGCCAAGGAGCCGAGCGACCGGCGCGAGCTTTTCCTCGACCATAGCGCGCGCCGAGGGCGAGAGGTTCTCATACTGCTTCGCGTTCAAGGAAATGTTCATGGGCGTGAAAAGTTACTCGATATATACCTATTGTACTCCGCCCCGAGCGAGTCCGTTTCAGTCGGGCACCGAAAGCAGTTTCGAGTGCCCGTGGTGCCCGTTTATGATCTTCACCTGTGCCACAGGCACACCCAGTCGCGCGGCTACGATTTCTCGCACCCGCATATTCGCGCGGTTCTGCTCCGCCGGTTCCTTGACCGCGATGTGGAGCGCCCTGGCTTTTTCTTCCACTTTCTCACGCCTCGCGCCGGGCGTTGCAATTACCTTCAGGTAGGCCATCTACGCGTGCGCGTGTTTTTCTTTCAGGTGCGCGATGATGTCGTCCGACTCGTACATGGCCACCTTGCATTCGTCGTCCACCAAGAACGGCGTCTGGCGCTTGCCGCCCTTCGCGACGAGCGCCGCTGCATTCTCGGGGTTATCGATACTCTTCAGATCGAACGTGATGCCGAGCTCCTCGGCAGCCGCGAGCACCTTATGGCAGAACGGGCACCCAGGCAGGACGTAAAGGGTAAGCATATGTGAGACAGTATAACCCGCGCGCCGCTTCGCGGCGCGCCATTCACGCCCGCGTGTAGCGCCCCATGAGTTCGGCCTCGGCGAGCGTCATGCTGCTGATTGCCGCGAGGAGTTCGGCTTTCGTGGGCGGCGCGTCGAACGCGGGCATGCCGGAAAGCGCGTAGAGCTTGAAAAAGTAGCGATGCACCTTCGGTTCATGTTGCGGCGGCGGACACGGCCCCGCATAGCGGAGCGCGCCTGCGCCGTTCAGCCCCACGCTCCCTTCCCCGCTTGCTTCAACGAGTGCACGCGTGCTCCCTGGAAGGCCGTAGAGCGTCCAGTGGTCGAACACCTCGATGCCGCGCGCGGCTTTTACGGTCGCAGGAATATCGGGGTCGTCCATGATGAGCGCGAACGATTTGGTGCCTTCCGGCACGTCGGCAAACGCCAAGGGCGGCGAGACGTTCTCGCCATCGCACGTGTACTTCGCGGGAATCATGTCCCCTTCCGTAAAGGCTTGGCTCGTGAGTTGCATACCGTGCAATAGTACACCATTGCACGGCGCGCGTTTTCGGTTAGAATGCGACTCAGTACCTTGAAAAGAAGATTTGTGAATTGTGCTCCGGCGTAGCTCAGTGGTAGAGCGGTCGGCTGTGGGACTTGGGTACGGTATAATACACCGTGTTATGCCAGACACCCGAACCTATGCCGACCGCCGAGAATATATGATTGCTGCCGTGCGGAAGCGACGTAAGAAGCTTCGTAGCATGGCTCGAGAATATCTCGGTGGTAAGTGCATGATTTGCGGATACAAAAAGTGCACAGACGCTCTTGATTTCCATCACAAGGACCCAAACAAGAAAGAGTTCGGTCTCTCTGAACGTGGCCTCACCCGTTCCTGGGAAAAGATTCGGAAGGAAATCGAGAAATGCGTGCTGATATGTGCTAATTGTCACCGTGAAGTTCATGCCGGCATTACGCAGCTTCCGACGGTAACGTCGGTCGGAAAACGAGGTGAACTCGGGGAACCCCTAGCGCGAAAGCGCGGGCAATCCCGAGCCAAGCCGAACTCTCACACGAGAGTTCGGAAGGTGTAGAGACTATCCCGAACGGGAGTACTGACTCATGAATTCCGGGGGTACCCCCATTCTTATGGGGGAAACGAACGGCGGATTGCGATAATGAGAGCGCATAGCTCGAATGACAGCAAAACCGGCAAGTGAGTTAGGAAGCGCCTCGCGCCCCATGTGGGCGATGATATAGTCCACCCTTTTCGGAAACGAGAAGACAAAGTGTAACCGATTGGTCGTAGGTTCGAATCCTACCGCCGGAGCAGAGTTCACAAATGAAACTCAACCGTCTCCAAAGACCGTTATTCATGACGGTGTCCTGCGCTACGTTCATATGCGCGCACGATCGCGAAGCCACCCGCTTGACACCCGTTGGGATATCGACCAACATATGGCTCTCGTTCTTTTTGCGTACAAGGAGAACCCCGTGAACATCGAACGTGATAGACGAATAAGGGAATGGACAGAGAACCGCGTAGAATGCTCGATTTTGCCCGTTTTGCAGGCGTATTTACCGTACGTCATTAAGATTGGTGAAGGTGAGAATCTTGCTGATGCCGTCGACCGTATACAGCGAGAAGTGTCGCACAGTCCTGTCGATGGATGCGCCCTGCAAGTATTGCTTATGTGGCTGAGCACTATCCTAAGGTGCATATCTGAAAAGGCGCACGAGGAAGGAAAAGATGACGTTGGGCGGCAGTTTAAGGCGCTTGAAGAAATGATTGAAAGCGATCAATGCTATCTTTCTCGTTGGCTGTTTTAGCCAATCCCGCGCCGGTGCCGCCCCTCCTGGGGCGGTTTTCTTTTTCGACGACATTGACATATGCGTAGAATCGTGTAGCGTATATCCGCTATCGGTTTCCCCGGCTAGCCTTCGCTGCAGAGAGGTGCAGCAGTGTTCCGTACAAACAAGGGAGAGAACCATGGAGTTCTTGTACCCCAAGAGCCAGCAGTTCCCATTCGACATCATCTGCACCGAAATCGTGCGACAGCTCGAACGGCGCAATTGGCAGGTTGCCGGGTTCGAGCTCGCATTCGACACCTATGGCACCGGCGACCGGAAGTTCCGGCTGCTGCGTACCATCCGCACGCGCGACGCGCGGATTCGGTTCGGCCGCCCGCAGGGTCGCATCGACGGCACGCACTGGAATGACACCGCCGCCGTGAGCGATATCGTGATTCCGAAGAAGGAACTTCACGTCTACGATGACGAATCGGGTCCTACCTTCTATCTCTACGTCGGTAACGACTGGGAGAAGGATCGCGAGCGCTTCATGAACGGCTCGAAAGTCAACAGCAAGTTAGACGGCGAGCCGAGAACGTATCTGCAATACTCAGGCGCTGCGCTCATTGACGGACACCGTTTCTACTTGCATCGCCGGCAACCCTACCTCGTGCATACGAACGACCTCGGTCGCGAGTATGACCGGGAAGGAGAACCGGAGTTCTTCGAGACCAAAAAGGTATTGCAGGACTTCGCGGCGTACCTTGAGATGATGCTCGGCCACATCATCGGCTGCCGCATCCCGAATGAAATCATCGACGGCTTTCCAGAACCTGCGGCGATTCCGATGCCTGCCATCGGGTCGCTGTTCTGCTTCGGCAGCTATGACGATGCGATGCGTGTACGGAAGGGCGCCAAAAGCAGCGAGCTGCTTGAGCCGCCCGACCGCTACGGCATGCAAGGCAACGGCTGGCGCCTGGTCGCCTACGGCGATAGTGACGGAAACATTCCCCAAATCGCACACGAAGGATTCCTTTGGTGCGGCATCGGCGAAGTGGACGCACACACGCCAAAGAAGTCGCTCCTCATCCCGGGCGGACACTGGTCGAGCCGCGATGAATTCGTCTTCCGCGTGAAGCCGAACCGCGCCAACGACATCTATGTGGCCGACCACGCCGCGTACGAAAAGCGCCGACAGGAGCTTATCGACGCGAATCCCGGAAGCGAGCGCTTCACTCAAGACCAGGTCAGAGACTTCGTGTCTGCGCGCGGGCGCACCATCGTTCCGCTCGCAGAGTACATGGGTGGGTACGAACAACCCATCGTCCTGGTGCAGCGTGAGCTCTCCCTCGACGAGGTCGAGTTAGTGAGCGCATCTTGCGACCGTTAGGATTGTGTCGGCCCCGGGAGACATCCCGGGGCTTTTTCTATATCTGCACCCGCGCGCAAGGCTGGTACGCGCAGTATATACTTACCCCATGACAAAACCGATGCTTATTACGGTGCTCATCGTGGCGATGGTCGCAGTCGTGGTCGTGGTTGACGTGCTCTTCTTCCGCGACCATTTCTGGGAGCGGCTCATGGCGAATGTCGGCATCGTGCTCGTCTTCGCCGCATTCTTCCTGCGGTTCTTGCATTAGCATGTACCTCACCAAAGACGGCCGGTTCGTGCGCACCGACATGTGGCGCGAAGGAAAATGGCTCGACCTCTGGAGCGTCGTGCACTTCTTGTCGGGCATGTCGGTGGGGCTCGGATTCTTTTTCTTGCGGCTCGACCCCTTGGGCGCGAGCGCGCTCGCGTTCGTATGCTTCGTGGCCTACGAGATGTGGGAGAAGCTCATGGATATCTTCGAGACGCCACAGAATCGCTTTATGGATGTGGTGGTGGGCATGGTGAGTTTCCTCCCCACGTTCTTCTGGCTCGCGCCGCAGTTCACCCGCCGCGAGCTCGTGCTCGTGTTTGCGGTCGTGTTCGTCACGAACGTGTCGCTCGCGGTCTTGGGTTGGCGCGCGTCGCAGAAGGCGGCGGTGCTCGAACAACGTTTGCGCACGCGGCTTGCACATGAGCGCGAGAAAATAGCCGCGCGCCGGCGGAGCCGGCGCTCGCTCCGCGACACCCTTCGCGTTTCTCGCCCGAATCCGACAGTCTCCAAACCACTTGACAACTCTCGAGGAAGCGCGTAGGGTGCCCGTGTTGGCATCAATGGTGATGCCCACAGATGAGGGGAGAAAAACCTCATGCGTACCTTGAAGTCCTGCCTGCTCGCCACCGCGCTGGTGGCGCTCGCCATTCCCGCCGCTGCGAATGCGGCTGGGAACGACCCGGTGGCCACCGCGGCCACGAGCGTCATGCACACCCTGCATTCGCCCACCGACGCGGCAAACGACACCGCCCAAGGCGTCATCGACGTCGCCGAAGGCAATGTCGGAACGGGCGCCGGCGAAGTCCGCGATGGCGTCGGCTGTCTCGTCGTGAAGGCTATCAATGTCGGGATGACACTGGGCATCAGCCTCTTCGACGAAAGCGCCGGAACGCATGACTCGTATTATCGTGCCCATTGCATCGGGCACGAGAACGATGCGGGCAAGACGCTCGCCAAGCTCGGCGTCCCGGCCGGTCCGAAACTCGCGGGCACCGTGACGCTTCGCGATCTCGCCGGCATCGCCATCGATACGAGCATGGGGCTCGCCGCCTTCAGCGGCACCTCTGCGCCGGTCGCGCGGTTTCTCGAACCCTCTGCGGCTGCCGTCGGCGACGCCGCGGGCGCGGGCGAACACTGAACTTTCGCGCGGACAACGCGCCGTTCCCTCTTCACCGAGGGCACGGCGCTTTTTCTTTTTCGACGTCCCGTTACACCACATCCATGCGGCGCGAGATGTTCGCCGAAAGTTTCCGATAGCCCCAGTAGGCAGCAACCACGACGACCACTGCGAGCGCGATGAGGTTCTCGCCCATGCGCGCGTACTGCACGGCGCTCACGTACGCTGCGCCAAAGAAATAGCCGAGCCCCATGAAGAACACGACCTTGGGCAGGATGATGAGCGAGCAGATGGTGAGATACCGAACGAGCGGCATGCGCGACGCACCCACCACCACAAGGCCGGGCGCGGAAATCGGCGCGAGCTTCACGAAGACGAGCGATTTGATCGGGTGGTTCGCAAGAAATTGCTCGAACTTTTGCAGCCGTTCGGGCGAAAGACCAAACCGCGCTCCGTACTTTTGCATGAGCGCCACTCTGCCCCAGCGGCCAATGCCGTAATACACAAGATCACCGAGCACGTCCCCGAGCACGGCGAGCACGAACACGATGCGGATGTCGAAGTAACCGAGCGCCGCCGCAAACGATGCGGCCGCCGACACGAGCGCGCCTTCGAGAAAGAGCGCAATGAAAAGCACCAAGTATCCGGCGGTGGCGAGCCATGTGACCGTGGCGGTCGCGCTCGCTCCCGCGGCCGTCGCGAGTAGCTCGTGTGCGTTCTGCACGATGGGTGCCGCAAGCGCTGCCGGCGCGAGCGAAGCGAGTGCCAGACAACCGAACGCGACGTAGAGCCAGGTGCGGCGCATACCAAAGGATTGCTTCGAGCATAGCACAAGGCGCAGTGCTATAGTGGCTGCACTGCTCGAGATCCCATGGATGCTCCTTACCCAAAAGTGTTCGGCATCGGTCTCTCGCGCACCGGCACTACCTCGCTCACGGAAGCGCTGCGCGCACTCGGCTATCGTGCGGTGCACTTCCCGCTCGCCATCGTGCGTGAAGACGAAGGGCGCCTCACGCTCGATGCGCGCGCTGCAGCGCGCTTCGATGCGCTCACCGATACGCCTGCTGCGCTTCTTTTCCGTGAACTAGACGCGGCGTTCCCGGGTTCAAAATTCATTCTGACGACGCGTCGCACGGAGGCCTGGCTGGCATCGATGCGCCGGCTCCGCGCCTCATACGCGTTCTTGCGCTTCATACCCAAAGTAGCGCAGCTCACGGAAGCGCTCTATGGACCTCGCACGTACGACGACGAGCAGACGCTTCGGGCGCGCTTCGCGCGTCACCGCGCGCAGGTGGAGGCGTATTTTTCAAAACGCATGGAGCGCGATGTGCTCGTGCTCGATTTCGAGTCTGGCGACGGGTGGCGGGAGCTGTGCGCATTCCTCGGTCGCGAGGTGCCTCATGCGCCGTTCCCGCACGCGAACAGGAGTTACGGCACGACCCTGCGCAACATGTTCGACTTCGCCGGGTATCGATAATGGTATCCTGAGAGCGATGGAAGAACGGCGCCGGAGCGTCGTCAAAGGCATCTCCTGGCGATGCCTTGCGACCCTCGACACCATACTGCTCGCGCTTATTTTTACCGGCAGTGCGCGTGCCGCGCTCTCGATCGGCAGTATCGAGCTGCTCACCAAGACGTTGTGGTACTACGCACACGAGCGCGCGTGGCTCAATGCTCCGGCGCCGAGCGTCTCGCGGCTTGCGCGGTGGCTCGGACACGATTCACGCTCACGGAGCGTCGTGAAGGCGGTCTCTTGGCGGCTCGTGGGCGCGCTCGACACCTTCCTCATCGCGCTCCTTGTTACCGGACGCGCCACGCTCTCGGGCGCTATCGGTGGTACTGAACTTTTTACCAAAGTGCCGCTCTACTATTTGCACGAACGGCTATGGGCGCATGTGCACTGGGGCAAAGACCCGTCGGCACCCTTGGCACGCTTCGCGCATTTTCCTGCTGAAGTGCGCGAGACGCTTGAGCTTTTGCGCGGCTACTACCACCTGAGCGCTGCTGTGTTTTACGGCCTTTTGTGTTGCGTGTCGGTTTTCGTCGGCGCGCTCCTCGTGTACACGGTACACCTTTCTAGCTGAGCGGATTGAGCCACGCGATGCCGGCGTTCAGGTAGAGCGCAAGAAGGAGCCACAGGAAGTACGGCACGAGAAGGAGTGCGGCTTCGCGGTCGATGCGCAGGAATGCGACGAGCGCGGCCACCACGAGGGCGACGAGCACCGCAAGAAGGACGAACGCGAACAGAGTTGCATGGAGCCCGAAGAATACCGGCGACCACGCCGCATTCGCGACAAGCTGCGCCGCATAGAGCCATAGGGCGCCACGGGCGCGCGGATCGCGCGCGCGGCGCAGCCAGATGCGCCACGCGGCAAGCGCCATAAAGAGGTAAAGCACCGTCCACACAGGGCCGAAGAGCCACGGTGGCGGCGTGAGGAATGGTTTTGCGAGCGCGGCGTACCACGCGCCGCCCGTGAAGACGCCGCCGAAGGCACCGGCGATTATGACGAGAAGCAACGAGACGACGAGCGAGAGCCAGGGCATGCATGAATTGTAGCACCGCGCGCCCTTGCGGCGCGCGAAAATGCGCGGGCTTCGCCAGCGCTAGGCAGTGTTCACACATACGCGTCGGGACAAAACGGCAAAATCTCGAGCGAAAACCAAGCTGGAGCCCGAAGCGATGCCGAGCATCGTTGAGGGCGAAGCGCGGGTTTGCAGCCGAGATTTTGCCGTTTTGTACGACGAGCGGGTATTTTGGGTTCCTTGTCGCGTCGGATGTGTGAACACTGCCTAATGCAGCGTCGGGAGCATCGCGAGCGTCTGCATCGCGTCGGCCGCGATTTCCTCCTCGCCTGACTCTTTCGCGCTCGTAATGACTTCTTCGAGCATACGGCGCGCATCGCTCAGCAACTGAAGACCTATCATCTCCTCCGCGATAGTGAGCTGGCGTAGGAGCTGCTCGTGCATTTCTTCCGCATCTTGCGCGTACTCCATGCGTCCAACGAGCCACGCGTCTTTAAGCTTTAACGCGTTTTCGTCCATTCCTCCGCCCTTCTCCGCGCAGTCACGCAGTACGGCGGCGAGTTGCTCAGTTGAAACGACGCCTTGTGGTGCTCGTTCGAATGACATGCGGAGATGATACCATGCGCGCCGCTTCGCGGTGCGCATGCTCCCCTCTCTACTGCCTTCGCCCCAAATGGTATTCGAGCGTGTAAATCCAATTCTCTTCGCCCGCCGGGTCCTGCTTCTTCTGTGCGAGGAGCCACTCAAGGTAGTCGGGCGCCTCGCGGGCAACGTCGGCCACGCGCTTTCCCCGATGCTTGCCGAATCCGAACGAGACGATGAGCACTGGCCGATTCGTAATCTCGAGCATCGCCGCGAGCGCGTCTTCTTCGCTCTCCATCTTCTCCGCAAGCTGCGCGAGTAGTTTTTCGAACACCGCTTCCAAGACCAGCACGTCGCCAAGCGCGTCGTGCGCGGGCGCGTCGATTTCCAAATCAAAATAGTGGCGCAGATACTGCAGCTGGTACGTAGGGATGCTGCCGTCTTCGTCGAGCGCCGCCGCCACTTTGTACGTGCAGAGCGGATTGGCCACCTGTATGCCCTCTTTAGCGAGCATGCCGGTGTCGAACACCACGTTGTGCGCCACGGCAATCGTGTCGGGGCTTTCAAACAGTTCTTTGAGCGCTGCGAATTCTTCCGCGCTCGTAAACGCCGGCCGCCCCGCCACCATCTTCGGGGTTATGTGGTGCACCGCCATGCTTTCTATCGAGATGGGCACCGGCGGCGTGTAGGTGGCGCTCACCACGGGCTCCGCGATGCCGCGCTCTTTTGCTGCGAGCTGAATGAGACGGTCTGTCCTCCCGCCGCCCGTCGTCTCCGTGTCGAAAAATATGACGCGCATGTGCGAAGCATCCTAGCACACGCCCCCGCGCCGCTTCGCGGCGCGGGCTACTTCTTTCCTCGGTGCTTAAAAAATTCCACCTGGCGCAAGCGCTTCCGCGCCTCCGCCATCGTCTTGTAGGTGCCCAACTTTTTGTGCTTGCCGTCCTGTCCCCTCGCCTCCGCCAGCACCATGTACACCCCATGAATCTTCTTGATCATAAGTTTATTTCATCCCTTAAGACTTTGCAAATACTGTTTAAGGAGCAGCGCGCTCAGGGCAATATGTTGGGGCTGTAAGTTGTCGAGGGAGCTGTATAAATTCTTGCGGCCATTTGTGTACGGTTTTGCTTTTCTATTCCAGATAACCCCATCAAGTACAGCAACGTAACGGGTTGTGCCCGAGGTCTTTTTGAGAAATTCAATACCTTCCCTAAAGCTTTTGTCCTGTGTTCCGCCACTTGCAGAGATGAACTTCGCCTCCCCTATAACCGGAATTCCGTAGGCGAGGGCAACGAAATCTAAACCCTTTTTGCGACGGTAGCCAAAATGCTTCGTGGCGAATTCCTTAAGCTTCTTATCACTACCGTCTAAAAAGGCGACTCCCTTCGACCTGAGGAACCTGGTTTCATCCGTGTAAACAGCGCCTTCCCACTCAGAGCAAATCCACTTCCTAAAACTCTGGCCAAATTTCCGAGATTCTGACTTCGATTTATTTGCACCTGCAATGATTTTTTGTATGCCCATCGCATGGAGTGTCGTAATTATCCGCTTTTTGGTCTTTGGGTTTCTATTGATGGCACTCTCGTCTGCGCGAAAGTAGCCGATATAAGGCTCATCATAAGGAAATCGCTCGAGCTCTAGCAACGCTTGGAGCAACTTGCTTTTGTCCTTGGCGCGGAACAATTCTTTAAGCTCGGCCTCTTCTTCCTTGGAAGTGCGACTGGGCGACTCAGCACCGCCAACGGGATAAATCGCCGAGAGCTTATCCAAATATCCCGTCCCATTGGCGAGACCCACACTTTTCTTAACCCAGGCATTCATACGCCGAGAGTATGCCTCGGGTCCGTACATTTTGCAATGAAATCTCGTGCGAGGCGATAGTCTATACGGCGTCGGTATTGGCCGTCCTTGCGAAGGCCCTTGAAAGGGGTGAGAAAAACATCGCTTGTTGATTTACGAAATTCGGCCAGATCCGCATTCAATCGGTCGATAAGCTGGTCGAGTTCCGGCACTTCAATTTTAATACGTGTGATCATCCGCGAGGTTTCTTTCATTTCATGGGCGGATAACTCCTTGCCAGGCAAGAATCTTATCGAGGGGCCGCGGGTGTTATCGATAGCGACGAGACCAAGCGCCCCCTCTGGGTGATTAAAAGTCAACCGTACATACGGCGAAGCGGCAGGGAGTTTCTCCTCCAGGTCATTCAAATAGCCAACGCGCGTTCCGTCGTCATATATTTCTATACGCGAACCTTTCGGACTAAAAAGAGCAAGGCATACGGGGTTATCGGTATCGGCAAACATGTTTTGGTCATGAAGGAAAATAACCGTGTCAAGCCGATCGCGGAATTCACCGCTGCGCAGAAATGTTGCGGGGATAAGCGCTGCGACATAAGCACAATTATGAAGGCATTTCTCGAGCGCGTATTTATAGAGATCGTCGTATCGAGTCTCTGGAAATGCAAGGCCTCGCCGCTTTGCGGAATTCTTCGCAAGCCACGGCGGGTTCGTGACGCAAAAAGAGCTCTTGGCGGGGAAATTTACCAGCGTGTCCCGACACACCACTTCCTTTGCGGCCGGAGCGATATCGTATGATCGAAAGCGTTTCGCCATGCCTATTTCCCGTAAAGCACGAATGAGATTATTCGCGCCAGCAAAAGGCTCCAGCACCGGCAAATCTTTAAGCTCGTGTCTCTTTACCCATTTCTGGAACGGGGAAAGCTGGAAGGGATTCCCTGTCGTGTAGAACTGACCGTTCTGCCGCTTAGAGACGCTTGCCATACCTTCTTTATTCTACCACTCCTCCTGCTCAGACCCTAAACGGCGCTATGGGGAAAGCAGAGCGGTACTGCTGTGGCACTCCGGGGTGGCTACCGGAACGAAACGAAGGCGAGGTAGAGGCCGAGGATGATGGCGAGGATGAGGAGGTATGGGGTGAGCGGGAGGAAGAACGCGCTCCAGTAGGCGCCCGCAGCAAGGCCGATGCACAGAACCGTGAGTTTTAGGAGGCCGACTTGCCACCACGTGAACGTGTAGGAATGGAATAGATTCATGCGGCAAGTATATAACGCATTCGTGCCCCCCTGAACGAATATAATGCTCAGGACATGTTTACGATCCGGCGTTGGCATTTCGCAAGCCTTCTAATAGTGGGTGCTCTTGTGCTCATCATGAATATGTACGTGGCGGCCTCGGCTGTGCAATATGGAGAACCCGTTTCGACAGTCCCTTTCTTGAGCGCGTTGCCGTTTGGAGTATTTGCTGATGCTGCTTTTATCTCCCTTATGAGCTGGCTGCCTTTTGTTTTTACTTCTCAACGATTAGAGGGATATGAGGACCTCGGGTATTTTCTTTCAGCTGTATTTGCGATCGTGGGAGCATTTTTCTTCCTCATCCTCGTGCCAACAGACGTCATGGGCGTGCGCAGCATCCTCACCTTTGGCAGCACCTATCCCGAAGGAGGTCTTGATGTAAATATAGGCGCCGCTCTCCAAGCGCTTATGCTCGCCTTTTTCTGGAGGGCAGCGCTCGCCATACCGAATGCTGTTTTGATGATTCGATCTATAGCGCAAGGGAGGAGCGGGCAGCTTATGCGGTCAGTATTCGGAACGGAAGAGCCTAAAGGGATTCAGAGAGATTAGAGGGTCGCTTGAAATATTTCCAGGCGATGAAGAGGAGACTGAGGACGGTGAATGCGATGCCCGCATCGTGCGCGGCGTTGATGCGATAGTACGGGTAGAAGTTGATGCCGAGACCAGTCCAGCTCACGGGCGTAATAGCAATCCAGATGAACGCGACCGGCAGCGCCCATGCGGCGAACTTGAGCCAGGAGCGGAAAACGCGAGCGGAGACGAACGGTAAGACGATGCCGAGAACAATCGCTGGGATAGCGAATTGATAAAGAGGTTCGGTGAATGGGTCGTAGATATGATCAATCCAACTTCCGTAACAAATCTTCGATTGAAATACACACCAATTGCTCGCCGGCGCAAGCGCTACGCCTAGAAGTGTTGCTAGAAGGGGGGCTGCTTGTATCAATTTTTGCTTCATGGCGAGCTAGAAAATATACGAGAAGAAGGCAACCAAGGAAGACCAAAGGCCGCTCACCCAATGATACAGTGCAGGGTTTCAGCGACGACGTTCGAGAACGCGGCCGCGGAGAACGGCGCCGAGCGAAAGCACGATGTACACGACGCCAAAAATCCAAACGAGCGACTCGCGCGACATGGGCGCCACCACCGGGAAAAGCGGAAGCGGCGCGGCAAATATGACAAAGAGCGCGACGATGGGAACGTACCAGATGCTCAGTTTCCACCACGCCCGCAGACCGGAAGCGTTTGCAAAAAGAAGTATCACGCCGACGATGGCGAAGATTTCTCCGACGGCGATGAGTGGCAGGCCGAGCGTTTCGAAATAAGGCCAATTGCAATAGGCTCTATTTGAGCCCTCGCTGTAAAGGCATAAATTTATGGGCAAATGCTCAAACCAAACGCCACGGAAATACTGCCCGACAAGATACACAACGCCGGCTCCGACCAACACCGATATTTTTTTAATCCAGTTTTTCATAGCAGGTGTGTAAAGAAGTGCGCGACCGAAGACCAGATGCTGCTCACCCAATGATACAGCGCACTCGCGATGCCGCTCTGTCCCGTTTGGGATAACGCGTTTGCCACTGCGGCAGATTGTGAAGAGTCGGATGAGGAGGCAGTAGGTTGTGGGGGGTAGGTTGTAGAGGACGCAGAAACTGGCGCGGGCGCAATCGCACGCGGCGTAGTGGTGGCGGGTGGCGCGGTTACCACGGGCACCGAGTTCGTCGCCACCGGAGTTGGCGATGCAGTTGGTGCGACTGTGGCGGGTGCCACGACGGGTACGAGCGCGGGCGCAATGTATGGAATGGAAATCGCTCCACCGCCTCCGCTACCAGCTCCTGCACCAGCGCCAGCCGAGTTTTGCTCGGGCTCTGTAGTGGGCGCAGGAGAGGGCGGCTCATATGCCACGAGCGCGCCCGTGGTTGGCGTGATGCTTTCTGTGGTGCCATCACGGCTCAAGTCGAACGAAACCGTCGACATGGTGCCGCTTGCATCAAGCGAAAATGCGCCGGACGAAGATGCTGTCACGGGCAAATCGGCCACGGTGGTACTGCTCGTCACCGTACCGTCACTGGAAACCGTTTCCACGAGCAGGTTCGCTGGGCCGCTGTCGTACCCTGAGAATGAAACGGTATACTGCCCGCCCTGCGGCAGGGTAATGAATTTTTCGTTGCCCGACACGTTCACCGCGCTCCCGGGAATATCTTGCTTCGCGTAGTAGAAGTCGGTGCCGGTGAGCGGCACGATGCCGGTTTCGTTACCGGAGCTGTCCGTAGCAAGAACGTTTACCGGTGACATGCCGCCGACGATAACGAGCGGATTCTGCTGTGCCGGCGGCTTTGTGGAAACGATGTAGTCTTCGGACACGGACTTTCCTTCTAACAAATCGAGGAGTGCATTTTGAATGGGTGCAGCGGAGGTGAGGTCCTGGTGAACAATCTTCTTGGTAGTGTCATGTTCGAGTTGTTTCGAATTGAAATACCAAACATTCCCCACATTCCCCACCGCGCTCGGCCACACCACCGTACCATCGCCGTCGTCGGTTTGAATCGGGGTGTGCACGAAAAGCACATCGCGTGCGCAAGTTGTCGTGCATGCGGTGTGCCCTTCCATGGTGGAGTACGCGTACGAAAAAGTGGTGAGCTGCCCCCAGCCGGCGATTGTCGTCACTTGCAGGTCGGCCGGCGGCGTCCACGTGTCGATTGCTGCGTGTGTTGCTTCTGCTTTGGACACGAGCGTGGGGTCGAGCGCGAGCGGCGTGTTTAGAAGCGACGCGTCTCCCGCGTTCGCATCGAGACTGAATGCATCGGTGACAAACGACCTAAGATCGGCAAAGGAGGTAATGCCGTGTGCGAACTTTTCTTTAAACGGCGCGCTCAAGTCACCGCCAGCAAACACGGCGACGGGGTCTGACACGTGTGCGAAGTATGCCGAAGATGGCAGCAAATCATACGGACCAGGCATAGTTTCTGCCGCCTGGCGCACGTCGCCGCCGTACGTAATAAGCCCGAGCATAGGCGGCAGCGTGTAGCCATCGCCGTGAAGCATTGCGCCTAGGTCGTCCGGCGTGCCCCACTGCGGCGAGCCAACCAAGACGAGCTTGTCGACCAGGCTTCCCTTCCCGTCCGCTTCAAGCTTTTGCATGAGCGCTTTGGCAATGAGTCCGCCGTTGCTGTGCGCAACGATGGCGACTTTGCCCGTGGCGGAGCTCGAAGCCATTTGTGCAATGACGTCTTCCAGGTACACGCGCGAGACCGTAGAGCCGGTTTCGGTGAGCGTGCCGTTGTCTACAATGTCTTGCACGTCGTACCGCCAGTCGTAGGGATACGCGCGCCACTCGTGCATGCCGAGCGTACTTGAGGCCACCAGCGAATTCATATAGTTTTCGAA
>JAKAGB010000041.1 GCA_021817705.1 bacterium
AGGTCGGCGAGCGCCTGATTCGCTATCGTGTTTATCTGGTCTGCCGAGAGCCCCGCGCCGCCGTTTTGCTGTTCGGCATTCAGGTAGAGCGTGAAGAAGTCGCGCGCGAACGCGGCCGTTAAGGTACCGTTCGCGGGCGCGGCGCCGAGCGAGGGATCGATGGCTGTGGTCGTCGCCGTGGAGGTCGCGGTTTGCGGCACATTCGCGACCGCGACCGGCACGATGAGCCCTTTCGCGACCGCTTCGCCGTCGGTCATGCCGAGGTGGAAGTAGTCGGTCGTGGTTGCGTTAAGCGGAATGCCGTAGAGCTGCTTCTCCCAGTCGGGGAGGCCGTCGCCGTTCGAATCTTTTGTCGCGATCTGTGCGAGAAGCGCCGATGCTTCAGATGCCTGCACCGTTTGCGGGCGCACGCCAAGGATTGCGTACGCGTAGGCACCGGCGACGAGCACAGCCGCAAAGAGCGTCGCTACGACAATGCGCCAACGAGAGAGGATTCGCCCCATCATGCACACGTATTGTAGCAGCCGCGCGGGCGAAGCCCGCGCGA
The DNA here is from genome assembly GCA_021817705.1 of bacterium. Lineage (GTDB taxonomy): Bacteria > Patescibacteriota > Minisyncoccia > Phycocordibacterales > Phycocordibacteraceae > C7867-001. The sequence goes on from JAKAGB010000041.1 coordinate 548, forward strand.
TTTGCTCCTTATATATGTGTACAGCGGATTATGTTCTCGCGAGCGCGAGCCAGTCGGCGAGCATCAGGTCTTCAGCGCGGGCTTTCTCTGGGATACCCGTCGCCATAAGCGCGGCGGGGGGAATGAGCCCGGCAAGGTTCCCTGCAAGGAGTTTGCGCTTGTGGGCGAACCCGGCGCGGATAAGCTCGAAAAAGCGGGATTCCTCACGCGCGCCGGCAAAGCCGGCGCGCGAGATACCCCGAATCGTGAGTACTGCGGAATCCACCTTCGGCACAGGACTGAATGCACCCTTCGGAACCGTGAATTCGTATTTGGGCGTGCCGAACGCTTTTACGGAAAGCGAGAGGAGCGATTCTTTCTTCGCGCGTGCGATCCGCTCCGCCACCTCCTTCTGCACGAGAAATGTTATGGACGCGGGCTGCCGCGGACTTTCGAGCAACTGCCGCACGAGTTCACCGGTGAGGTAGTACGGGATGTTCGCGACGGCTCGGTAGTTCTGCGGCAACGTGCTGAGGTCGAACACGCGGATGTCGCCATGCACGAGCTGCAGTTTCCCCGATTCGATTTCCGGCGCGAATGTCTCGCGTAGTTCTTCTACGAGCGCGCCATCCGCTTCCACCGCCACCACGCGCGTGCCTGTGGCCAAAAGAGCGCGCGTCAAAATGCCATGCCCCGGCCCCACTTCGAGCACCACATCTCCTTCTTTCACTCCCGCCACATGCACCATGCGCGCCGCAATCTGCGGATGCTTCAAGAAATTCTGCCCGAGGCTCTTTTTCGCGTGCGGCCGCGGAGCGGCCGCACGCGCTTCCTTATTAATAGTCGATAATCGTTTGGCCATCGTCTTCATCGTATACCACGAGCGAGCGGTCGATATCTTGCAAAAACGACGACGGCTCGGAGAGTATGTCGCTGCCGTAAATCTTGCGCACGCGCGCCAGGGTGAGGTAGAGGCGCTCTTTCGCGCGCGTGACCGCCACATAAAAGAGCCGGCGCTCCTCTTCTTCGTCGCGCTCTTCGCTGCCGCCCATGCCTTCGTGCGGGAACAGTCCCTCCTCCATGCCGGACACGAACACGATGCGGAATTCGAGTCCCTTCGCCGCATGCACGGTCATGAGGTTCACGCCGCGCTTCTCCGTCCGGTCGAGCTCGTCCTGTTCGCCCGAGAGCGCCGCGTCTGCGAGGAATGCCGCAATGCCGTCTTTCCCTGGCGTGCCGTCGTACCGCGCGGCGACCGAGGCGAGCTCTTCTACGTTCTCGAACCGCTCACGGTCTTCTTCGCTCCCCTCCTCCCACATCTTCTGCTTCATGCCGTTCTTCTCGACCACAAGCCGAACGAACTCAGAGGGCATGAGCGTTTCCGCAGACTGCGCGAGTTCGTTGATGACGCGTTCGAACGCCTCGACCTTCACGCGTTCTGCGGGCTTGAGCGCCTCGCGCTGCCCAGCGGCAAGCTTCGCAAGGAGCACCTTGCCGATGCCGCGCGGCGGGCTGCCCGCCGCGCGCACTTTGTCGGCCTGTCGCGACGGGTCCAGCGCAAGCCGCACCCACGCGAGCGCGTCCTTCACTTCTTTGCGCTCAAAAAATTTTGTGCCGAGCAGTTTGTACGGCACGCCCTCGCGCAAGCACCCTTCTTCGAGAGCGCGCGACTGGAAATTCGTGCGATACAGAACCGCGATTTCTTCGGGCGCGATGCCGTCGCGCAACAGTGCGCGCATTTTCCGCGCTATCCAGCGCGCCTCCGTTTCTGCCGACAGCGCCGCGTGCACCACGATGGGCGCGCCCGCGGCGTTCTGGGTTGTCGAGCGCTTCTCCTTGCGATTCTTGTTCTGCTCGATGATGGCGTTCGCCGCTTCCACCAGGTTCTTCGTCGCGCGATAGTTCTGTTCGAGCACGATGGTTTCGGCTCCGGGATACGTCTTCTCGAACTCGAGCAGGTTCTCGATAGTCGCTCCGCGCCAGGTGTAGATGGTCTGGTCGATGTCGCCCACCACGAACAGGTTCCGGTGTTTTTCTGCGAGCAGGTTCGTGAGCCGGCCCTGCAGTTCATTCGTGTCTTGGTACTCATCGATGTGGATGTACCGCCACCGTTCCTGCGCCGCGGCACGGATGTCTGCGTGTTCTTCGAGGAGCCGCACGGGCTTCACGATGAGGTCGTCGAAGTCGAGCGCTTTTTCTGCCGCAAGCTCTTTTTCGTAGCGCCGCCATGCTTCCGCGGCGATGCGATTGCCGAAACTCGTGCGCGCGTGCTTCTCGTAGAATTCCTGCACGGAAAGCCCGGCGCCTTTGGCGCGACTGATGCGCCCCATGACCGCGCGCGGCGAGAGTTCTTTGGTGGAGACGTCGAGCGTTTTGAGCGCGTTCGCGATTATCTTCTCCGAGTCGTCGCGGTCGTACACGCTGAAATAGCGCGGCACGCCGATGACCGTGCCGTACGACTCGAGCAGTTCGCGGCCGAGCCCGTGGAAGGTGGCCACGAAGGGCAACCCTGTGCCCGCGCCGCTTCGCGGCGCGGGCTCTTCCGCTCCGAGCATGTGCCGCACCCGTTCGCGCATCTCGCGCGCGGCCTTGTTGGTAAAAGTGACCGCAAGAATCCGCTCGGGCGGGACACCCTGGCGTACCAGGTGGTAGATGCGAGTGGTGAGTACCCGCGTCTTACCGCTTCCTGCCCCTGCGAGGACCGAAATCGGGCCGTCGGTCGCAAGTACCGCGCGTTTTTGCGCGTCATTCAGTCCGTCGAGGTAATTCACTATCGAAATATAACCGACGAAGTGCAAAAGCGCGAAAAACGCAGCGCCGAAACGCAGAGCGGAAGCGAAGCATCCCGAGAAACGGTGGCGGAGGCCTCGGGCACGGTGTTTTGGCATACGCGGAGCGCCGCCCGAGGATACGGGCGGCAATGCCAAAACCCGAGAGCCGGAGCATTAGTGAAGCACCGGCTGGAGTGCCGAACGCCGTTTCGCAGGGACCTTCGCTGGAGCGGGCGGAGGCGCGGTCGAGATACCCGAAAAACCGCTCTCCACACCCATTCCGGAAGGCGGTTGACCCCAGGGGTGACTCTGCTAGTATGCCGCTATCCCCTGATACGGAAGCCTGAAAGAAATGGCTTAGATAAGCCATTTTTGTATGTACTGAACTGCCTGATTCGACGTTTCCTCCATAGCTGCAACTCTCATCGCGCTCGCCCTTTTCCTTCTCCCCCACCAGGCCGGGGCGTTTTGGCCGTTCTCGTCGAAGGCGGACGCCGCCGTGAGCGCCGTCGTGCCGAGCGACGCGACTCCCGCTCTTATGGCCGCGATGAACGTGAACCCCGCAAGCGCCCTGCCCTCGCAGATCGCGCTCTCCGGCGATTCCGCGCTCGTTCCCGCATCTGGCCCGGGCGGCACCTTGGCGGACGTAAGCGGCACGACGCAGAGCGACCGCATTTCCGTCTACGTCGTGCGCCCAGGCGACACCCTTTCTGAAATCGCCACCATGTATGGCGTTTCGATGAACACTATCGTCTGGGCGAACAACCTGGCGAGCACGCGCGACGTGCACCCGGGCGACACGCTCATCATCCTGCCGGTTTCCGGCATCGAACGCACGGTCGCAAAGGGCGATACGCTGGCCTCGCTCGCGAAGAAGTACGGCGCGGACGCGAACGAAATCGCGCAGTTCAACGGACTCGACCCGGCCGCACCCTTGGTCGCGGGTTCGAGCATCATCATCCCCGGCGGCGAGCTCGCGGCGCCCGCGCCCGTGTCGGGCGGCCACGCTATCATTACCGGCCGTGCCATTTACGAACCGTACCTGGGCGGCAGCGGTCCCGCGTACGGCAGCTATTATGAGAGCCCGGTGCCGGGCGGCCTGCTCACGCAAGGACTCCACGGTTGGAACGCAGTGGACATCGCGGCCGCGAAGGGCACGCCGATACATGCCGCAGCGGACGGCACCGTCATCATCGCGAAGAACAACGGCGCGTGGAACGGCGGCTATGGCAACTACGTCGTGATAGATCACGGCAACGGCACGCAGACCCTCTACGCGCACATGTCGCATGCGATCGTCACGCCCGGACAGTCGGTCTCGCAGGGGCAGGTTATCGGCTATGTGGGCATGACGGGTATGACGACTGGTGCGCACGTGCATTTTGAGATTCGCGGTGCGAAGAATATGTTCGCGGCGACCTGTTCGGTTGGCGAGCGCGTGGGACTGTACGGGTGTAACTAATTTTCGGTACGAAAAAGACAATACCAATCCGCGCGCCGCTTCGCGGCGCGCGGATTTTAGAACCTGTCTCGAAAATAATGGCCTAGCGAGAGGCGGATTTTTCGAGCGAGAATGGCCGGCGAGAGCCTCGAAAGTGATGCCGAGCATCATTGAAGGCGAGCCGTTGCCGTTCGGAGCC
>JAKAGB010000008.1 GCA_021817705.1 bacterium
TTAGTACAAGCACCGAAGCGGCAAGGCAAAGCCGGACGTCCCGAGAAACGGTGGCGGGGGCCTCCGGCATGGTGTTTTGGCATATGCGCAGCGCTGCCCGAGGATACGGGCGGCAATGCCAAAACCGGAGAGCCGGAGCATTAGTAAGGCACCGGCTGGGGTGCCGAACGCCGTTTCGCAGGGACTCCGGCGGAGCCGAGCGGAGGCGCGGTTGCCATCTCATTCCTCCGCCAGGCGCAGGCGGTAGAGGTCGAAGGATTCTTCGCCCTCGAACATGTCGGACGGATTCGGGAGCCACGCGCGAGGGCGCGCGATTTCTGCCGACGCATCGCGAAGCAGCCGATGGAACACGAGGAGCTCCTCGCCGAGCGCGCGGTAATCAAGCGCGTAGCGGCGCAGCTGCGGCGCGCCGTATTTATTCTGCGATTTCTTGCATTCGTACACGATGAACCGCCGCACCGGGCGGCCATAGAGCGCAGAAACGGTGTAGTAGTTGAAGAGCGCCTGCATCACGAAAAGCGCCTTCTGCCCTTTCTTGCCGCTCCAACTGTCGACGAACTTATGGTCCACCACATCAACCGCGCCCGGCTCAAGGCGCGACTCGACTACGAGGTCGGAGATCGCCTTTATGGGAAGCGGAAGCCCGGGCACGTCTGCCACGCCCGAGACTTCCACGCCGAGCACCTTGTGGCGCGGCGGTTTTGCCAGGTAGAAACCGATGGCGCGGCGGTAGTCGTCTTCCATCGCACGCCGCTTTAGGGCGCGCGCCTTTTTGCTTTTCGCTTTGCCGAAGTTCACCTCAAAATCCGGAATGTCGCGCAGGTATGTGAGGCCGGCTTCAATCGCCGCATCTTTTTCTATGCCTGAATAGAAATGCTCGAGCGCCTTGTGCCCCGCGCTTCCCACGATGGCCGCCGGCGACCGCGGCGTGTCGTACACATGCTCGACGTAGCGCTTGTACCAAGCCAAAGGGTTACGCAAAAACGCCACCAAGCTCGAGTGGCTCCAGTGCTTTATGGGGTATGTCGCGCGCGAAGCGCGCGGCCTCTTCCTCTTTGCTGCGGGCTTCTTCGCCATACCTCCATACTACCAGCGGTAGCGGAGGTTTGCGCTAGTACGACTTCAGGTGCCGCGCGCGCTCGTGGAGGCGGATTTTTTCAAGCGCCTTCGCTTCAATTTGGCGGATGCGTTCGCGCGTGACGCCGAACTCCTTGCCCACCTCTTCGAGCGTGTGGTAGATGCCGTCCTGGAGACCGTGGCGCATCTCGAGAATCTTGCGCTCCTTCGGAGACAGATCGTTAAGGATGCCGCGCACCTGTTCGGCAAGGATACGCTCGGAAGATTCCTGCACGGGCGACGGAATCTTGTCGTCAGCGATGAAGTCGCCGAGAGTCGAGCGGCCGTCGTCGTCGTGGTCGCTGCCGACGGGGTTCTCGAGGGAGAGCGTGTCCTGGTTAATCTTCTCTATCTGGTAAATCTTCTCCGGCTCGACGCCCATCTCGACGGCAATCTCTTCGGGCTGCGGGTCGCGGCCGAGTGCCTGCGCGAGGCGGCGCGACACCTGCTTGTACTTGGCGATGGTCTCCACCATGTGCACCGGAATGCGGATGGTGCGGCTTTGGTCCGCCAGGGCGCGCGTAATCGCTTGGCGTATCCACCACGTGGCGTAGGTGGAGAACTTGTAGCCCTTCTTCCAGTCGAACTTGTCAACCGCACGGAAGAGGCCGATGTTCCCCTCCTGGATGAGGTCGAGGAGCGTGAGGTCGGCCGAGCGGCCGACGTACTTCTTCGCGATGGACACCACGAGACGTAGGTTGCTGCGCGCGAGGATGTTGCGCGCTTCGCTGTCGCCCTTCTCGATGCGCTTCGCGAGCTCGCGTTCTTCAGCGGCAGTGAGGAGCGGATACTGGCCTATCTCGCGCAAGTAGATCTGGATGGAATCGTACCCGGTCGAGTGTCGCTCTTTGATGTTTCTTGTCGCGAGGTACTCGTCGGCATTGTCTTCGAGCATGCCGCCCTCGAGCACGTCAACGCCGGCGGCGCCGAGCCGCTCGTAGAGGTCTTCAAGGAAGTCGACATCGTCTTCCACGTGCGGAAAGGCTTTCAGGATCTCGTTATACGTGATGTAGCCGCGCGCCTTGCCCTGCTCGATGAGCGATTCGGCGGAATGCGCTTTTTGCGCGGCGGCTTTGGCGCGCGCGCCTTTCACGGCTGCGCGTACGACGCTCTTCTTCGTGTGCTTCGCGAGCTTTTTCGCTTTCGCGGGCACGCGTTTTGCCGCACGCGTCTTTGTCGCGGCCTTCTTCACCGGCTTCTTTTTCTTTGCAGCAGGCTTCGCCATGCGGATGTTCGGTATGGATAAAAATGAACGAGCGCGGAGGCTACGCGAAGCGCGCGAGCCGAGCGGAAAGTTCCGCACATCGGCTTGCTGCTGCATCAATCGCGCTGCGGTCTCCCGCAGCCTCTGCCCAACGCAACTCTTGTACTGCCTGTTGGTACGCCTCGCGGATAACCGCTCTTTCAAAGGCGTGGAGAAGCTCATCTGCTGCCCCGGCCGAGGGCTCTTCGCCGTACAGCTCTTCTGCTTTGAAGAGTACGGATTCCGAGAGCGCCTCCGCGGGGAGCGAGGCTCCAGTGATACGACTATACTCCGATTCCACCCGTTCGGCAAGAGGGGTGCCTGGATAACTCTGCGGTAGGGCAATGAGGAGCTCGCGGTGGCTCGGAGCCGCTGGGAGCGGGGACGCCGCGCGAGCCTGCTTCTCCGGCGCAGGCTCGCGCGGCGTGCGCCCCATACTTTCCCGCACCGCTTCGCTCGAAAGGCCGAGCGAACGCGCCGCGACCTGTACGAAATGCTCGCGTTCCATGGGGCTCGGAATCGCGGCGATGACCGGGAGCACGACCCGTTCGGCAAGCGCGATGAGGCGATGCGGGTCGCGCTCGCGCTCTCCGAGCGCGACGAGGAAAAACTCGACGACCGGCTTCGCGGCTTTCACGCGCTCGGTAAAATCCTTCGCGTCTTCGGTAAGCACGTCCGCCGGGTCTTTGCCTTCCGGAAGCCGGAGCGCCTTCACGCGCAATCCTTCCGCGAGCGCCATGCGCGCGGCCTTCACGCTCGCCGCGAGTCCGGCACTGTCGGCGTCCAAGGCGAGCATGAGGTTTTCGGCATAGCGCTTCAAGAATGACAGGTGCCGCGCCGTGAGCGCCGTGCCGGAAACGGCCACCGTGTTCCCCCATCCGGCCTGATGCGCGTGGAGCGCGTCCATCTGGCCTTCCATGAGCACGGCGAATCCGCGCGAACGGATGGCATCCTTGGCGCGGTCGAGACCGAACAGGATTTCGGATTTGTGGTAGAGCTCGGTTTCCGGCGAGTTCAAGTATTTTGCCGGCTCGTCAGAGGAGAGTGCACGGCCGGTAAAGGCCACCACGCGCCCGGCGCTGTCGCGTATCGGGAACATGAGCCGATTGCGGAAGCGGTCGTAGTACGTGCCCGGTTTGCCGTCGGCTTCCTTTATGAGCCCGGCGGAGAGAAGCTCCTCCACCGAAAACCCCTGCGCGGAGAGCGCTTCAAGGAGCGCGCGCCATTCGTCCGGCGCGTAGCCCAAGCCCCACTCTTCTATCGTTTTTTCCGAGAGTCCTCGCGTTCTTGCATACGCGAGCGCGGGCGAACCCGCGAGCCGCGCCGCGTACCACTGCGCCGCGCGCGCCATGGCCTCGCGCAAGCGGTCGAGCTTACCCGCATGCTCTTTTGCCGCCGGGTCGTACACGAGCTCGACGCCGGCTTTGCCTGCTAAGAGCTTCAAAGCGCTTTTAAAATCCACGCCCTCCGCCTTCTCGATGAACGAGAACATGTCGCCGCCTTCGCCACAGCCGAAGCAGTGCCAGGTGCCGCGCTCGGGCGACACATGGAAACTCGGCGTCTTCTCTTTGTGGAATGGGCAGAGCCCCTGCATGCTCCGCCCCGCCTTCTTCAGCTTCACGTACGGCGAAATCACATCCACTATGCTCAAGCGATTCTTGATTTCTTGTACGCTGTCTCCCGCCATTTGCGCGTATTTTACCGCGGTTTTGCGCGGGTTGACAACGGTTCCAGTATAGGTAATATATGCGGCAGGAGATTCATCGAGAGGTCAACATGGAAATCGTGCTTGGAATACTCGGCACCCTTGCGTTCATCGGCGTTGTGGTCGCCCTTGTCTCGCATAAAATGCGGGACGTCCCTCCTCCAGATTTCTGTAGACCGAACCACGATGACATAAGAATTGATGGCGGTCTGTTCTGAAAACGAAGCGCGCGGGAGAAATCCCGCGCTTTTTTATTTGCCGAGGCGATGGTAACACGTGCGAACGGCAAGTAAGTCGAGAGCGTCCGAGAGCGGAGCCGTCGCCCCGAGTCTTCGAAGGGCGACGCTTGCGCCGAGGATACGGCGCAAGGCAGGCATGGTGCCACCGTCTTCGGGGGCCTGCGCGGAGCGAGGAAGAGCGCGGCGCCCCGCTGGGGCGCCGACGCGGCTCTCGGCCTTGCTTGTGCGAGCGAGCGCGCCGCGCGCGTACGGAAACACCCTACGCCGCGGCTTTTTCGAGACGCACGATGCGGCGGTCGTGGCCAATGAGCATCTCAGAATCTTTGCTGTGCGCTTCGGCAACCGCACCCAGTTCTTCCCGCATGTCTTCGACGGTGTTTGCGAGACTCCCCATACGCTTTTCGAGTCCAGTCATGCGGTACTCCACTTCGCCTACCCGATCTTCAAGCCTATCAAAACGCTCGTCCATATCTTCAAAACGTTCGTCCACACGCTTAAAACCGGTTTGCACGGCTTCGAGAACATCGGTGAGGGTTGGCTCGGCGCTTTTCATACGAGGATATTAGCACACACCCCGCGCGGCGAAGCCGCGCGGGGTGTGTGCATTTTCCGATTTCTACAATGAACGCACCGGACGCATCGTGCGCTCTTCCGAAGGTTCGGGTATCGGGCGTGCCGCCTGAAGCTTCGCGATTTCTGCGTGCTTCTTTGCGCCCGCAAAGCCCGTGCCTGCCGGAATGAGGCGGCCGAGAATGACGTTCTCCTTGAGGCCGCGCAAGCGGTCGACGCTGCCCTTCAAGGCTGCGTTAATGAGAATCTTCGTGGTTTGCTCGAAGGACGCGGCCGAGAGGAACGAGCGGCGCGAAAGTGCGCTCTCCTTAATGCCGAGCACGATGTCTTTCGCCTGCGGCGGCAACTTCCCTTCCGCTTCTGCGCGCTTCACGAGCTCCGCGAACTCCCAGTCCTCGATGACGTCGCCGATCGAGAGGTCGCTGTCGCCCGCTTCGGTAATCTTCACGCGGCTAAACATCTGCTTCACGATTACCTCGAGGTGCTTTCGCGACACCGGCTGACCCTGGAGCTCGTAGATCTTCGCAGCTTCCGCGATGAGGTACTCCTGCGTCGCGGCGCGACCGGCGTAGTCGAAGAGCTCGTCGAGGTCGGCGGAGCCGTCGGTGAGTATCTGACCCATCGACACTTCGTCACCCGCTTTTACCAAGGGCACGCGCGGATAGGGCGCGAGGTATTCGATATTCTCGGTGACCTTCTTGCCCTTCTTCGTCGTCGCGTTCGCCGCAGGCGACACGACGATGATCTTCTCCTTGCCCGCTTCTTTGATCTCGCTCACGATGCCGTCGGTCTTCGAAACGACCGCCGGATTCTTCGGCGCGCGCTTCTCGAAAAGCTCTTCCACGCGCGGGAGACCCTGCGTAATGTCGCCGCCCACCGAGGCCACACCGCCCGCGTGGAAGGTGCGCATGGTGAGCTGCGTGCCCGGCTCGCCGATGGCCTGCGCAGCCACGGTGCCGACCGCTTCGCCGAGGTCGATGATTTCTTTGGTCGTGAGGTCCATGCCGTAGCAGGTCTGGCACACGCCGTAGCGCGTCTCGCAGCCCATGGGCGAGCGCGCGACCACGCGCGAGACCGTGCTTTCGGCAACGGCCTTCGCGTCTTCTTCGGTGAGGTACTTACCGCGCTTCGCGACCACGTTCCCTTCCGCGTCCTTCGCGTCTTCCGCGAGTACGCGACCAGTCAAAGCCGCCGCGTAGTCTACCTGGATGCCCGAGGCCGAGACGCGCCCGATGGCGATGCCGCGCTTCGTCTTACAGTCTTCTTCCGTGATGATGGAGTCCTGCGCCACGTCGAAGAGGCGGCGCGTGAGGTAGCCTGCTTTCGCGGTACCGAGCGCGGTGTCTGCGAGACCCTTACGCGAACCGTGCGTCGACATGAAGTACTCGATCGGGTTGAAGCCTTCGGCCATCGAAGAAATGATAGGCACCTCGATGGTCTCGCCCGAGGTCGATTGCGTGAGGCCTTTCACGCCCACCATCTGCGAGAGGTTGCCGAGGGAGCCGCGCGAGCCCGACTTGATGATGTCGTACACCGGACTCATGACATCGAGCGAATCCTCGATGACCTTCTCCACGTCTGCTTTCGCGGCCTGCCAGAGCTCGATAGCCATGCGGCGCTTCTCGTCTTCCGAGAGGAGGCCGGCCTGGTAGTCCGCTTCGAGCGCCGCGACTTTCTCGCGCGCCGCAGCCACGATGCTGCCCTTCTCTTTCGGCACGGCAATGTCGCCAAGGGACCACGTAACGCCCGAGCGCGACGCGTACTCGAAGCCGAAGTGCTTCACGCGGTTGATGATGTCCGGCACCGCAGAGATGCCATAGCGCTTGATGCTGTCGGAAACGATGCGGCCGAGCACCTTCTTCGTGATGGCTTCGTTCACGAACGGATAGTCGGAAGGAAGCACCGTGTTGAAGAGGAGGCGGCCGACGGTCGTCTCGAAGCTCTTGCCGTCGAACTGCTCGTACTTGGGCTTCCCCGAGACCGGAAGGATGTGCACCTTCGCGCGCATATCGATGGCGCCGTAGTCGTGCGCGAGGATGGCGGCGTTCGGCGACGCAAAGTGCTCGCCTTCGCCCTTCGCGCCTTCGATAGTGCGCGTGAGCCAGTACACGCCGAGCGCGATATCGTGCGAGGTCGCAACGACCGGCGCGCCGGAACCCGGCTTCAATATGTTCTTGTTCGCGCTCATCACGTTCGCGGCTTCCCACTGCGCTTCTTCCGACAAGGGCACGTGCACGGCCATCTGGTCGCCGTCGAAGTCTGCGTTGAATGCGGGGCACACCAAGGGGTGCAGCTGAATCGCGTCGCCTTCGATGAGCCGCGGGCGGAACGCCTGGATGCCCTGGCGGTGGAGGGTCGGCGCGCGGTTCAAGAGCACGTACTTGCCTTCGATGGCTTTTTCGAGGATTTCCCACACCTCCGGTACGCCGTCTTCGATGAGGCGCGAGGCGCCGCGGATGTTGAACGCGAGCTCGCGCTCGAGCAAGCCGCCGATGACGAACGGCTTGAAGAGTTCAAGCGCCATGTGCTTCGGCAAGCCGCACTCGTCGAGCTCGAGGTCCGGACCGACGACGATAACCGAGCGACCGGAGTAGTCGACACGCTTACCGAGGAGGTTCTGGCGGAAGTAGCCCTGCTTGCCCTTCAGGTAGTCGGCGAGGGACTTCAAGGGACGGCGCTGCGCGGGCGTCAAAGCGCCCTGGCTGTTGCTGCTCTTCCGGATGGAGTTGTCGAGCAAGGCGTCAACGGCTTCCTGGAGGATGCGCTTCTCGTTGCGCAAGATCACTTCCGGCGCGTGGATGTCGAGGAGTTTCTTCAAACGATTGTTGCGGTTGATGACACGGCGATAGAGATCGTTCACGTCGGAGGTCGCATGGCGGCCGCCTTCAAGGGCGACCATCGGGCGCAAGGCCGGCGGGATGACCGGGATGCGGGTCATGAACATCCACTCGGGGCGTACGCCCGCGGCAATCATGCCGGCGATGAGCGAAAGGCGCTTCGCAAGCTTCTCGCGCTCGGCCGCTCCCGCGTGCTCGTAGCGCGCGGAGAGCTCCGCTTCGAGCTTCTTGAGGTCGATGCCGCGGAAGAGCTCGTGGATGGCTTCGGCGCCGATCTGCGCCTCGAAGAGCCCGCCGTACTTCACGGAGAAGCGATGGTATTCGAGCTCGTCGAGGATGCGACCGACGACGACGCCCTCGATCTCGTTCTTCGCGAACGTCATCTTTTCTTTGAGCGCCTCGCGTTCCTTCTCGCCCCCGAGCGCCTTGTACTTGCTCTTGTATTCGCTCTCGAGTTCCGCGAGAAGGCGCTTCTTGCTGTCCTCGTTCACCTTCGAGACGATGTAGCCGGCGAAGTACACGACCTTCTCGAGGTCCTGCGCGGACACGCCGAGGAGGAGCGCCATGCGGCTCGGCACGGAGCGGAGGAACCAGATGTGCGCGACCGGCACCGAGAGCTCGATGTGGCCCATGCGTTCGCGGCGCACGATGGAGCGCGTTATCTCCACGCCGCATTTATCACAGACGATGCCCTTGTAGCGGATGCCTTTGTATTTGCCGCAGTAGCATTCGTAGTCTTTTTCCGGGCCGAATATCTTCTCGTCGAAGAGGCCGTGCTTCTCCGAACGCTGGGTGCGGTAGTTTATGGTCTCCGGCTTCGTCACTTCGCCATGGCTCCATTCGAGGATGCGTTCCGGCGAGGCGAGCGTCAGGGAGAGCGCGTTCCAGAGATCGCGCTGCGGAAGGAATTTCTTGGGTGCAAATGCCATAGAAGAATCTGGTTAGCGCGATTTAGGCTTCCGGTTCCGGAGGAAGCTCGCGGGGCTCCACGTCGAGCGCGAGGCCGCGGATCTGGTTGGTAAGGACGGAGAACGATGCCGGCGTGCCGGTGTGGCTGATAGGCTCGCCCTTCACGATGGCATCGAACGCAGCCGAGCGGCCCGGGATGTCGTCCGACTTGATGGTGAGCATCTCTCGCAAGGTGTAGGCCGCGCCGTAGCCGAGCAAGGCCCACACTTCCATTTCGCCGAAGCGCTGGCCGCCGTTCTGCGCTTTGCCGCCCAAAGGCTGCTGCGTAATCAAGGAGTACGGCCCAATGGAGCGCATGTGGATCTTGTCTTCCACCATGTGATGGAGCTTGAGGACATACATGTAGCCCACGGCCACGTCCTGCGCGAACGATTCGCCTGTGCGGCCGTCGTAGAGGCGCATCTTGCCGGAGCGTGCGAAGCCCGCGGCCTCAAGCTCGTTGTGAATCTCTTCCGCGGTTGCGCCCGCGAACGGCGGCACGATGGCCTGGTAGCCGAGCGTATTCGCGGCGAGCCCGAGGTGCATCTCGAGAATCTGGCCGAGGTTCATGCGGCTCGGCACGCCAAGCGGCGTGAGGATGACGTCCACCGGATTGCCCGCAGCGTCGTACGGCATGTCTTCGACCGGAAGCACGCGCGAGATGACGCCCTTGTTGCCGTGGCGGCCGGCGAGCTTGTCGCCCACCGAGACGTTACGCGCCTGCGCGACCGTGACCACGATCTTCTTGATGATGCCGCTTTCGAGGTTGTCGCCCTGCTCGCGGCTGAAGACGCGTACGCCGATGACGCGACCGCGCTTGCCGCCTTCCATGCGAAGGCTCGTGTCTTTCACGTCTTTCGCTTTGTCGCCGAAGATGCTGCGGAGGAGCCGCTCTTCCGGCGTGAGCTGCGTCTCGCCTTTCGGCGTCACCTTGCCCACGAGGATGTCGCCCGGGCGCACCTCTGCGCCGATGCGTATGACGCCCTCTTCGTCGAGGTTCTTGAGGCGCAGCTCGCCCACGTTCGGGATGTCGTGCGTCGTCACTTCCGCGCCGAGCTTCGTGTCGCGCACCACGCACTCGAAGTCTTCGATGTGCACAGTCGTGAACTTGCTGTCTTCGACGAGTCGCTCCGAGATGATGATGGCGTCTTCGTAGTTCGCGCCGTTCCAGCTCATGAACGCGACACGAACGTTCTGGCCGAGAGAAAGCTGGCCGTTCGCGCTCGACGTGTTGTCGGCGAGCACGTCGCCCTTCTTCACCTTCTGGCCTTTAGAGACCGACGGGCGCTGACGGAACGCGGAGTTCTGGTTGGTCTGGGTGAGCGCCTGGAGGCGGTACTCCTTCTTCTTGCCGTCCTTATTTTCGACGACGATCTTGCGCGCGTCGACATAGGAGACCTCGCCCGCTTCTTCCGCGATAACGAGGCGGCCGGTGTTCTTTGCTGCGTGCGCCTCGATGCCGGTTGCCACCAAGGGCGCTTCCGGAATGAGTACCGGCGTCGCCTGCTTCTGCATGTTCGAACCCATCAAGGCGCGGTTCGCGTCGTCGTGGTTCACAAACGGAATCATGCTAGTCGCGATGGAGAACATCTGGTACGTGGACGCGTCCATGAGGGTCACGTCGTTGCGATGCACGATGATCGGCTCGCCGTTCCTGCGCGCCTCGATAGACTCCGCGATGATGAGCCCCTTCTCGTCGAGCTTCGTCGCGCCATGCACGATGGTCTCCGCTTCTTCTTCGAGACCGTTCAGGTAGACGACTTCGCCCGTCGCCGAACCCTTCTTCACGCGCACGTACGGCGTCTCGATGACGCCGAAGTCGTTCGTGCGCGCATGGGTCGCCATGTGGAGGATGAGGCCGATGTTCTGGCCTTCCGGCGTATGGATCGGGCAGAGGCGGCCGTAGTGCGACGGGTGCACGTCGCGCACCTCGAAGCCGGCGCGTTCGCGCGTGAGGCCGCCGGGGCCCAAGGACGAGAAGAGGCGCATGTGCTCCAATTCCGCGAGGATGTTCTGCTGGTCCATGAACTGCGAGAGCTGGTTCGCGGTGAAGAACTCGCGCACCGCGGCCTGGAACGGACGCGGGTTCACGAGAGCCATAGGCAAGGTGGTCTCGCTCTCGATGGTCGACATGCGGTCCTGGATATTGCGCTTCATGCGGCTCATGCCGACGCGCATGCGCGCCTGGAGGAGTTCGCCTACGAACCGCACGCGGCGGTAGCCCAGGTGGTCGATGTCGTCCGCCTTCGCTTCCGGATCAGCGTTCAAGCGCGCGATCTCTTTGACGATGCGCACGAAGTCGGCAAGCACGAGCGTGCGCTTTTCGAGCGCCTTGTCCGTAACCGGCTGGCCGAAGCGCGCGTTCAGGCGGTGGCGACCGACCTTCGAGAGGTCGTAGCGCTCAGAGCTAAACAGCGCCTGCACGAAGTTCTTCGCGTTTTCCGGGGTCGCCAAATCGCCGTCGCGCATGCGGCGGTGAATCTCGACGTACGCGTCTTCGACACTCTTCGCTTCGTCGTGCGCGAGCGTGGCCTTGAGCGCAGTAAGCGCGAGCTCGTCGCCGGCAAAATGCTTCGTGACGGCTTCGCCCACGCCTCCGCCGAATACCGTGAGGAGGTTCGAAATCGGGAACTTGCGCTTCCGGTCTATCTTCACGAAGATGGCGCCGTCGGCTTCGGAATCGATCTCGATCCACACGCCGCGCGAGGGGAGAATCTTCGCGCCGAAGAACTGCTTGCCGCGGATGAGCTCGCTGCCGAAGAATGCGCCGAACGAGCGTGCGAGCTGCGGCACGATAGCGCGCTCGACGCCCGACACGATGAACGACCCGTGCGGGGTCATGATAGGCACATCGGCCAAAAAGAGGTCCTGCTTCTTCTCGCTGCCCAAGGTCTTGTTGACGAGCTTCAAGGTCACCTTGAGGGGCGCTTCGTACGTGCGCATATTCTCGCGCGCGAACTCTTCGTCGTACTTCGGCTCACCGATCTCGAATTCTTCGAACGAAAGCTCGAACTTCTTGTTCGAGTAGTCGGTCATCGGCGAGAACTCCTTAAAGAGTTCCTTGAGGCCATCCTTCATGAGCCACTTGAATGACTCGCTCTGATGGGAGACCAGGTCGGGGAACGGGACGGAGGGTGCGCGGTAGGCACCGAACGTCTTCTGCGGCAGCTGTTTCGACATGTCTATAACGGCGTGATTGCTTGATAATTGCCCGATTATGTCGCCCATTCATACAAAATGCATGCGCGGACACGAATCCGCTTTCGCTCTCGCGTTCTTCTTTTCGCCCATATGTATTCCCTCCCCTCCGCAACTCACTCGTATCTGGTAGAGGCATGGTACCGCGACCCCCAGCCCGCCGTCAACCCCGACCAGGCGGCCTGGGGATAAGAGAAAGGGCAGCCTTTGGGCTGCCCTGGGGGTTTAAGAGCGAATCGGCGCAGGCTGCAGGTCGCGCACATGCTCCTTGTTACGTCTCGGTGGCGGACGTTGCACATCCATGAAGTAGATGGCTAAGACGTACGTGCCAGAGCCCAGCAGCCAGACGAAACGTTTGAGCACCCTGGGGTCGCTCATGATGCTGTTGATGCTGTGCGTCTCGAGGAGCACTTGCACAATACAGAGAACGGTCAGCAACGCGAGACCGACCCGCAACAGCCTGTCGGCGGTTCCTCTCGGCGCCGGAAGCACGGCCGGGTCACGTGTAATCCTTTCGTTCAAGTACTGCGCGCGCATGAGCATGCCACCACAACCGATAATGAGCAGCGACCCGATGACCACGTCGATGCCGAAATCGTGTGTCTGCGTGACTCCAAGTCCGACACTGAATACGATACCGAGCAAAGCAATGCCGTAGCACCACCATGCTAAGAAGAAATTCGTACGGCCGGTCTTTCGTTCGAACCACCATGCAAACGGAGTAAAAATCCGTTCAAGAAGGAACGTGTCAATTTCCAGGAGCATGGGGTGCCTCCTATTTCGAGTTTCCAGAAGCAGAATACATGAAATAATACAGGTGTCAAATAAAGAAACCGCCCCTTACGAGGGGCGGAGTGGGGTGCGGAACGAGCCCACAAGCGCGGCACGGGGGACGTCGGGGAGCCGTTCGGCCGTATGCTTCGCGAGAATCCGCTTTGCGGGATGCAGGTGGTATTCGAGATTCCCCCGCTCGAGGGGTTCCGGGTCGGCGGCGCTCGCCTTGCGTTTACGCGCGACGAGGAAGTCGCGAAGGTACAGATCTTCGACCACGACCCACACACGTGTCGATGACGATTCGGACAGAAGGAACTGAAACAGGATGCGCTCGAGGAAGACGAGCGGCTTCTGTCTTCGCCGAGCGGCGCGCCGGGCCCGCCGTAACGCTTCAATGTCCTGCGCGATTTCGCGGAACGTTCGCCACGTGTCGGGCATGAGTACTTCGACGATGTCGCGCGCGTATGCGTCATATACAGAGTCGCTGAGCATCGCAGCCTCCGGTACCTATCTTCCGCGGCAATAGTAGCACAGAGCCGCGCGCCGCTCCGCGGCGCGCGGCTATCGCCCTTTGGTCGTGCGCCAGGCGTCGATGTTCGCGTGATGCCCGGTTTGCAGGACCTTCGGCACTCGGTATTTCTTCTTCGCGTATTCGATGGTTTGGGGTCGCGTATACACCGCGCGGCTCGCGACGCGCCGCTCTTCTACGGAAGCATCTTTGCCCAAAACGCCCGGGAGGCGGCGCGTCACTGCATCGACGATGGCCATCGCCGGCACTTCCCCGCCGGTGTACACCGCTTCGCCGACTGCGTATTCCTTCAGCGTTCCGAGCGTCTTCAGAATCTTCTTCGCGCGCTCGTCGATACCTTCGTAGCGGCCGCACACGAGGACGACGTCGTCGTACTTCGCGAGCTTGTCGGCCTCTTTATTATCGAACTGCTTCGCGCCGGGCGTAAACCAAACGACCGCCTTCTTTCCATTCTTCCCGCCAACCGCTTTCTCCACGGCCTTCACCACCGGCAGCGCCTGCATCACCATGCCAGGCCCGCCGCCATAGGGTTTATCGTCAATCTTTCTGTAAAACCACTTGTCTACCCCGACGCTTCGGTCGGGGCTCCGACCCCTTGCGGGCATCGGAGCGAAATCGCGCGGATTCTGGTACGAAACGGAAATCTTTTTTTCTTTGCGCGCGCGACCGAGGATGGACGCATCCAAATAGGCGTCGCAGGCTTCTGGAAAAAGGGTGATGAGATGAAAGCGCATTATGCGTCGATGCCGTCGACGGCTTCGTCGACCGTCTTGAATTCCGCTTCGCGCTTGCCGCCGACCGGCTCGTTTATCTTCAGGTTCACGCGCGCGTTCTCCTTCATGCCCACGATGCGCAGGAGGATGCGCAGCGCTTCGGCGGTCTTGCCGTTCTTGCCGATGATCTTGCCCATGTCTTCGGGATGCACGGTGAGGGTGAGGAGCACGCCCATGGGGTCGATGGTGCGGGACGTCTCGACCGCTTCGGGGTGGTCGACGATCGCCTTCACGGCGTATTCGAGAAAAGCTTGATCGGGTTCCATGACGGAAGTAGGCGGTAGGCGGAAAGCAGTATGCAGTATAGCACCGCGGCCGGCTTCGCCGGCCGCGCGTTACGCCGCCGGAGTTTCAGCCGGCGCCGCTTCGGGTTCGGGCGCGGCTTCCGCGGCGGGAGCTGCCGCGGGCGCAGCTTCGGCCACCGGCTCTTCTTTCTTCGCCACCGTCTTCTTCGGAAGCACGTTCACCTTCTTGCCTTCGATGATACCCTTCGAGACGAGCAGGTTGTGCACGGTGCCGGTCGGCTGCGCGCCCTTCGCTATCCAGCCTTTTACGGCCTCGGCGTCGAGCTGGAGCGCCTTGGTGCGCGGGTTGTAGGAGCCGAGCTTAGCCACAATGCGGTTGCTCTGAGCCGCACGCTCCTTCTCGAGCACGGCAATGCGAAAAGCCGCGTCATTGGTGCGCCCGATGCGCTGGAATCGAATCATCAACATGTGGCCGCCACTATAGCAGAGGCACGGAAATATTGCTAGAGTCAGAGCAAATGGCAGAAAAAGCATACGAGGGGCCGATTTCGATGACCAAGAAAGGCATCGGTTTTTTTGCGCTTCTGCCGGGCAACCGGAATCGCGATAAGAATGAGGACCTGCTCATTCCGGCCGACGAGACGCTCCATGCCCTCCACGGCGACCTGGTGCAGGTGGTACCCACCGGCCTCTACCGCGACCCCTCCGGCCGCATGCCGCCGCGCGAAGCAGGCAAGGTTGTGAAGATTCTTTCGCGCGCGCGCGAAACGTTCGTAGGCACGCTCATAGAGGAGGACGGGCTCACCTTCCTCGACCCCGACTATAAGAAGATGCATGTGCCGCTCGTGATTCTTGACCGCGGCGACGCAAAACTTGGCGATAAGGTGCTCGCGCGACTCGGGGAATGGGCGCCCGACAAAGCCTACCCGCTTGGCACGATTGAAGAAATCATCGGTAAGGCCGGCGAACACGATGTGGAAATGCGCGCTCTGGCGCTCGGCCAAGGGTTCTCGCCGGAATTTCCGCCCGGCGTGCGCGCGGAAGCAGAGCGCTTGGAGCGCGAAGGGAAAGGAATGATTGCGGAAGAGATCGCGAAAATCGCCGGCGGGAGCGCCCGCCGCGATTTTCGCGCCGCCCCCACCTGCACCATCGACCCAGTGGACGCCAAAGACTTCGATGACGCGCTCTCTCTGCGCGCGCTTCCGAACGGCGACTACGAGGTCGGCGTGCACATTGCCGACGTCTCGTTCTTCGTGCGACCGGGCGACGCGTTCGACAAAGAAGCGTACGACCGCGCAACGAGCGTGTACCTCGTCGACCGTACCATCCCCATGCTGCCGGAAGTGCTCAGCAACGGCCTGTGCTCATTGGTCGAGGGCGAAGATCGCCTCGCGGTTTCGGCCGTGTTCACGCTCGATGCGGATGCACGCGTGAAGGACGCGTGGTTCGGCGAGACAGTCATCCACAGCAATCGCCGCTACACGTACGAAGATGCACAGAAGACGCTCGACGAAGGCGCGGGCGACTTGAGTGAAGAGCTCATCGCCCTTCTCGGCCTTTCAAAAAAGATTCGCGCGCGCCGGCAGGCCAAAGGCGCGGTCGACTTCGACACGCCGGAAGTAAAGGTCGAGCTCGACGCCTCCGGCGCGCCAGTCGCCATACACCTCAAAGAGCGCCGCGAGACCAACCTCATGATCGAGGACTTCATGCTCCTTGCAAACGAGCAGGTGGCCGCGCACCTCGCCGAACTCACGAAGAACGGCGGCGCGCACTTCCAGTCGCTCTACCGCGTGCACGACGAACCCGACACGGAACGTCTCGAGAATCTTGAGCATCTCCTGCGCGTCATGGGCTACCACCTCAAAGTCTCGGGCGACGGCAAGGTTTCGGGCGCCGAGCTCAATCGGCTCCTCGACGCGGTAAAAGGCAAGCCGGAAGAATATTTGGTAAAAACTGCGACGCTACGCAGCATGGCGAAAGCGGTGTACGCCACGAAGAACATCGGCCATTTCGGTCTTGCGTTCGACTACTATACGCACTTCACTTCGCCCATCCGCCGCTACCCCGACCTTCTCGTGCATCGACTCATAAAGAGCCACGCGGGGGGCGCGCCGGTCTCGAAAGCCGAGATGACCGCATTTGACTCGATAGCGGTGCACTGCTCGGAGCGCGAAGTGGCAGCGGCCGACGCCGAGCGCGCGAGCGTGAAGATGAAGCAGGTGGAATTCCTCTCGCCGCACGTCGGTGAGACGTTTGCTGCGGTGGTATCGGGCGTCAGCGACCGCGGCCTGTTCGTGGAAGAGCAATCGACGCATGCCGACGGGTTCATAAGCGTGCGCGACCTCGGCGATGATTTTTATGAACACGACGAGAAGCACTTCGCGCTCGTCGGCCGCCGTACCGGCAAGTGGTTCCAGCTGGGCAACCCGATTCGCGTAAAATTGATAGCGGCGCGACCAGCAGAAAAAGAGCTCGATTTCGCGCCCGCATAACGCGCACAAAAATGCCCGCGGAGCCTTCGGCTCCGCGGGCATTGCATTCGATTCAAAAGCACTATACGGTGGCACATGGAAGCACGGAGGAACGCTCATGGGAACCTCGGCACGCGGACTGCACCCTTCATTCGGGCTTACCCGCGACAAATACTGGTACTGGAATCGCTCGTACGACGAGTCGCTCGACCTCGGCGTGAACCTGAAACTCGCGTTCTACTTCAACGACCCCGCGAATCTGGGCGCCACGCATCTGCATGTAAAAATCGGCCCGAATCGGGCGGAATGGTTTCAGTTCCGCTACACCGGGCGGCTCTACGCGCGCGACGGAGCGCGCGCCGAGGTAGAGGCCTATGCTCGCCGCTTCCCCTACGCCGAGCTCATCATCGGGCTCGACCGGAACGGCGGCACGCTGCCGAACGCCAAGCGCATCCGGCTCAAATGAAAATCCCGCGAATGGCCTTCGGCCATTCGCGGGTATTTTTATTTGAGCGGCGTGAAGGCGAGCCTGGACGAATCGCCCACCCTGACCATTTCACGAAAGAACTTCTTCCGCTCGGCGCGCGACAACCCCGTGCAGGCGCGCGTCGGCCGGCCGACCACGTCCGTGCAGGTGCCGTCCGCGCGCACCGCAAGCACGTTGCGCTCGGAGACATACCGCACCAGGGTGGCTGTCGGCGGATCCTGCCGCACATCGTATACGACCGCGGCGAAGATGGGGCCCGTGCGCCCGCCGAACTCTACCGTGGTGTATCCGGACTGCGGATTGTCCGCTTGTGCGAACACTTCCTCGGCTCCAAGAGCATGCACGCCCTCTTCGAGCTCGGCAATCGTTATGGCCTCCTGATCCGACTGCGCCGCGACCGGTTCTCGTCCGCAGCCGGAGAGTACGCATGCCGCGACAATCGCCGCGGCGCAAAGCACGAATGGAATGGTGCGCATTTCAAAAACTCCCGCTAGGTTCCGCCGAACATCATACCTCGTGCAAAAATTGTGTCAACTACTTTGCAACCTGCACGGCCTCTTCAAACTTCACCGACAGCAGCTTCGAGACGCCGTCCGAGCCCATGGTGACGCCATAGAGGATGCCGGCGCGGCTCATCGTTTCGCGGTTGTGGGTGATGACAATGAGCTGAGATTTTCTCGCGAGGTTCTCTATCATGTCGCCGTAGCGGCGGCTGTTGGCTTCGTCGAGGGCCGCGTCGGTTTCGTCGAGTATCAAAAACGGCGGCGGGTTCACCTGGCTCATGGCGAAGATGAGCGCGATGGAGGTCAAGGCGCGTTCACCGCCCGAAAGTTGCATGAGCGACTGCACGCGTTTCTTCGGCAGGTTCACGGAAATCTCGATGCCTGGCTTCCCCATTGCCGTCGCGGCCGGCTCGGCGTCTTCGTCTTCTTCGCGTTCCTCGTCCGCCTCCTCCATGGTGAGCCGCGCGCCGCCGCCGCCGAACATGAGCGCGAAGTATTCCGCGAACGACGCGTTCACTTTGGCGAGACCGTCGGTGAAGCTCTTCGCGAGCTCGGCGTCGAGGTCGGCAATGAGCTCGGCAAGGCCGGCGGCGCTCTTCGCGAGGTCATCGAGCTCGTTCGCGAGGAACCGCTCGCGCTCGGCGGTCTCCTTGAATTCGGTGCGAATGTCTTCGCCCGTGCCGCCCGCTTCTTCGAGGCGGATTTTCATGCGTTCGAGCGCGCGGTGGCGATCTTCCTGTGCGCGGCGCTCCTCTTCGGGCAATTCCGTAAGCGGTTCGTAAGAAAGCGCAGCGCTTCCGGCGACCGCGAGCACCTCGCCCTTCTCGCGCGCGAGCTCTTCCTGCATGAGCGCGAGCTCGCGGCCGCGGCTTTCCTGCCGAGCGACTTCGCTCTCTTCGTGCGCTTTGTGCTGCGCCAGGTCGAGGATGCGGCGGCGCACTTCGCGGCCGGTCTCTTCGAAGGCGAGCATCGCTTCACGCGCGCGAGCGCGCGCGGACTCGGCCGCCTCGAGCTCTTCGGCCACCTGCTTCACGCGCGCGGCGAGCGCCTCGCGCTCGGCTTCGAGCCGGAGCGCCGCGCCTTCGTCATCCGAGAGCGCGTCTTCCGACGGCGTGCCGTGCCGCGCGAAGAACGTGGCTACCATGGTGCGGATGGCCGCGAGCGCCGCCTTAAGGCCTTCGGCGCCTTCGCCCGCGTGCGCCACCTGGCGCTCCACTTCTTCGTGAAGTGCGGAAAGCTCTTCGCGCGGCACTTTGGCATACGGCTCGCGGCCGGCCGCCTGCGCGCGGCGCTTCACCTCGGCCAAGGTTCCTTCGAGCCGGCCGATCTGGTGTGAGAGCTCGGCACGCTCTTTCGCGCGCTCAGAAACCGCGCGCTCGGCATTCCGGAGCGCTTCGGTGAGGCGCACGGTTTCGCTGTCGGCCGATTGCGGGTCGGCGATGCGCGCGATTTCGGCTTCCGCTTCCGCAAGCTTCTCGCGCGCGCGGGCAAGCGCTTTTTCGGCGCGCTCTTTCTCTCGCTCGAGGTACGCGTCTTCGAGCGCGAAATAGAGCTGCGCGGAGGAAACGAGCTCAGCGCGCAAGGCGTCGGCGCGCTCGAGCTTCTCTACCTGCTTCTCAAGGAACCGCAGATGGGGCGCAAGCTCGCGACGCAGGCTGTTCACCTGCTGGATGTTCTCTTCGGTCTTCTCGAGCTTCCTCGCCGCTTCCTGCTTCTTGAATTCGTATGCGGCGAGGCCGAGTGCGTCCTCGAGCATCTCGCGTCGCTCGCGTGGAGAAGCGAGCAGGATGCGGTCGGCTTCGCCCTGCGAAATGATGTGATGGCCGGTTTCGCCGATGTTCGCGCCGGCAAGCAGTTCTTCGATATCGCGCAGGCGCACGCGCGAGCCGTTCAGCGAGTACTCGCTCTGGCCGTCGCGGAACACCGCGCGCTCGATGACCACTTCGTCGAAGTCGAGCTTGAAGATGCGGCGTGCGTTATCGAAGACGATGGCCACCGCGGCGCGATTCGCGCGAGGCACCATGGCAGAGCCGCCCCAGATGAGGTCTTCGGCGCGTTTGCCGCGCATGCTCTTCATGCTCTGTTCGCCAAGCGCGAAGCGGAATGCTTCTGCGACGTTCGACTTTCCCGAACCGTTCGGCCCCACGATGGCCGTGGCCGCGGTCGAGAAATCCAAGACGGTCTTCTTGGCAAAGGATTTGAACCCGGCGATTTCAAGCCGCTTGAGCATCGTCACCTCAGTATACAGGATGCGGGACGCGCGCCGCTTCGCGGCGCGCGCTCAGTGCGTTATCCCCACGCCCGCGCGGCGCGAAGCGCCGCGCGGGCGCATACTGGGCACAGTTCGCTTTACGTCATTCACTATTTTTTCTATGCAAGAACCTCGCCGTGTCGTCTTTGCCGCAACCGCACTCCGCCTCCTCTTGGGTTGGTTTATGCTCATCGACGGCGCGCAGATACTCCTCACCCCTGGCTGGAGCGCAGCCGGATTCCTCTCCGGCGCGCAGACTTTCCCTGCGTTTTACGCGTGGTTCGCGCTCCCCATGAACGCGTGGTGGGTGAATCCCTTGAATTCCTGGGGCATTACGCTCATCGGCATCGCGCTCCTTCTTGGCGTCGGCGTGCGCTTCGCCTCGTGGGCGGGCGCGCTCATGATGCTCCTCTACTACTTCCCGCACTACGCCTTCCCCATCGTGCCGCATGGCTACATCGTGGAGGAGCACATCATCTATGCCTCGGCATTCGTCCTCTTTGCCGTGTGGCCGGCTGCACAGGAGTTCGGGCTTGGCAGCTACCTGCGCCGCACCTTCCTCGGGCGCGTTCCGATTTTGCACGCGCTGTTATAACGCATCCGGTTCGTCGCCTGCGAGCATCCGGTCAGAGACTAGCTTCGTAATGAACGCAAACAAAAGCGCGAGCCCAAAGAGCGCGGC
>JAKAGB010000009.1 GCA_021817705.1 bacterium
TGCGTTTCTTCATTCATATCGCTGTTCATCATACACTTTCGCGAACTCTTTTTTGGCTCGGTGCACGCGTGTCTTCACCGCGGGCACGGAAAGGTTTTCCGCAGCGGCTATCTCCTCCTGGCTCTTCCCTTCGATGAACTGCAGGCGCAAAAGGCGCGCCGCGGTTTCTGGCAGCTTCGAAAGCGCAGCCAGGACTTCGTCGCGGATGGTGAGGTCTTCGATAAAATGCACGCCTCGGTCGGGCATCGCCTCAAGGTATTCCGGTTCCGGGTGCGCGACCGCTTCCCACTCCTGCTTTCGGCTGCGATATTTCGTGTACGCCACGCGGTTCAAAATGGTATACGCCCAGCTCGAAAAGCTGGCACCTTCCTGCGGGTGGTATTTGTCGGCATACAGGTACATCTTAGTGAATGCGTCCTGCACCGCCTCTTCCGCGTCCTCCGGCGAGCGCAGCACGACCTTTGCGCGGCGCAAAAGCGGCGCTTCGTAGCGGCGCACGAGGACGGCAAAAAACGCCGGTTCCCTGCGGCTCCGGGCAAGCACTTCGGCATCCGAGAGGTTCGCGTACTCTTCGGCAAGGCTTGAAATGGCCATAACATCTGCTAGCATACCCTTTGTCCGGGGCCGGACAACCCTTAGAACGCTCGTCCGGCCTTTTTAGTTTCAACCGAATCTTCACCATGGCTACCCTTTCGTACAACGAAATCCTCCCTAAAACGGTCATCGTCTACAACGGCGAACCGTATGAAGTGCTCTCCTCTCACATCTTCCGCATGCAGATGCGCAAGCCCGTGAACCAAACCAAGCTCCGCCACCTGGTTTCCGGCAAGGTGGTGGAAATCTCTTTCCATCAGAACGAGAACGCTGAGGAAGCCGAGGTGGGCAAGATGCAGGCGAAGTACCTTTACACGAACCGCGGCGAAAGCTGGTTCTGCGAAGACGGGAAGCCTTCGAACCGCTTCTCCTTCCCCGAAGACGCCATCCACGACAAGATTCAGTGGCTCGCGCCGAACGCTTCGGTGGAAGTGATGACCTATGAGGACAAGCCGATGACGATAAAGATTCCCGTGAAGGTAGAGCTCGAGGTGAAGGAAGCGCCGCCGAACGTGAAGGGCGACACGGCGACTGGCGGCAATAAGCCGGTCACCCTTTCGACCGGCGCGGTCGTGAACGTGCCCATGTTCATAAACGCTGGCGACATCGTGCGCATCAACACCGACGAAGGCATCTACACGGAACGCGTGAGCAAAGCATAAGAGCGCACTGCTGCGCTCTTATGCTTTTGCGAACGAGCCGGAGGCATGTTTTGCCAGCAGGCAAAACGGCCGAGGCGGGGTCGCGGAATGGCGCGAGCGACGGCGAGCGCCATATCCGTGACTGAGAAAGCGTAAGGGCGCAGGGACGCGAGCGACGGCGAACGCCATATCCGTGGCTGAGCAAAGCGTAAGGGCGTGCTGAAAACGGCGGCCTTTCGGCCGCCGTTTTTCATACGCGCAGAGTACTGCTTACGCAGCTACGTAGGGCAGCAAGGCCATGTACCGCGCCCGCTTGATTGCGTTCGCAATCTCGCGCTGCTTCAAGGCGGGGATGCTCGTGCGCTTCTTCGAAAGCATCTTCGCGTGCGGATTCGTAAACTGCTTCAGATAGCCGATATCTTTGTAGTCGACGTACTTCTTGATTTCGATTTCTTCGCGCTGTGCTTGGTGAGCCATGGTAATGAAAGTTAGAACGGTATGTCGTCCAGGTTAATCTCTTCGTCCGGATACTTGATGTCCTCGGAACCGCCTGCGGCTTCCGGAGCCGGAGCGGATGCGGAAGGCGCGCCGCCTGCCCCGCGGCCGCCATCGGCGCCGAACTGGAAGTTGTCCATCACAATTTCCGTGCGGTACTGCTTCTTGCCGGACTCCTTGTCATCCCAGCTGCGGGTCTGGAGGCGCCCCTCAACGAAGAGCGGGCGGCCTTTCTTCGCATACTGCGCGATGATTTCTGCGAGCTTGCCGAAGACCACGACGTTGTGGAACTCCGTCTGCTCCTGCTTCGCACCCATCTTGTCCTTGTAGGTGCGGTTGGTGGCGATGCCGAACGAGGCGACCGAGCCGCCCGAAGGCAGGGAGCGCACCTCCGGATCGCGGGTGAGGTTGCCGTACAGGAATACTTTGTTCAGGTACATGCGGAAAGTATACTACGCTTCGACGTTCTCGAGCGCAGCGTCGAGCGCGGCGTCGGCTTCTTCGCCCGTCTCCTTCTCGGAGGCCTTAGCGGCGAGCTCGCGCATCTCTTCGGCGTGGCGCGCGGCCTCCTTTTCGGTAACGAGGTCGATGAAACGGACGAGGCGCTTCTCGCCCTTCGCCGCCTCCACCACCGCCTCATGGTTCTCGGCGGAAGTCTCGTATGCTATCCACGCGAACTGCGCGGTGTCGAAGTCGCGGCGCCCGGTCGTCTCCTGGCGCGAGATGGTGTAGGCGAGCTTCACGGGAAGCGGCTCGCCTTCGGCGACGATAGCCCCCTCGCGGGCGATGACGGCGCGCAGGTCCTGATACGTCTTCTTCACCTCCTCGGTCGGAACCTCAGGATCGATGTGGAACCCGAGCTCATAGACACGCGAGCCGCCTTCGCGCGACTCTTCAGTAAGCATTTCCTCGTTCTTTTTCGCCATGATGGGGCAACCTTAGCACACGGCCGGAGATGCCGCAACTTGACGATTATATGTCGAAAAGACGCCGTGCATTTGCGCAGAGCGCCGCGCGAACCGCTTCCAGGTCCTCGCCACGGATTTCCGCAATCTGACGTACGACCTCTTCCACCGCGAGAGGGTCATTGCGTTCGCGGCGGCGCTGTGCCGGCGAAAGGTATGGCGCGTCGGTTTCTGAAAGGATGCGGTCGAGGGGCGCCGTGCGGATGACGGCGTCGTAGTCGCGCGCAAAGGTGATGACCGCCGTGAAGGAGACCGTAAAGCCGAGCGCGAAGAGCGCTTCGGCTTCGTGAACGCCGCCCACGAAGAAATGCACGTCGCCGCGCACGGCGGAGCCGTGCGCGGCCTGCGCCTCCTTTATGGCATCGATGAGGGTCGCATATGCGTCAACGGTGCCCTTGGTCGGCCGCGCATGGATGATGAGCGGCTTGTCGAGTTCGGCAGCGAGCGCGGCGTGCGCGAGAAAGGCTGCACGCTCGGCGGCGACCGCTTCATCGGTCGGCTCGGTTCTATAAAAATCAAAGCCGCACTCCCCTATCGCCACGGTCTTCGGGTGCGCGGCAAGCGCGCGGAACGCGTCCGCGTCGAACGGCTCGTGCCCCACCAGGTTGGGGTGAACGCCCACGGCGGCAAAAAGATGCTCGTGCGCCTCGGCAAGCGCCACCGCGCGCTCGCTCGATGCGCGGTCGACGCCCACGACGATGCCGCCGATGCCGTTCTCCTTCATGCGCGCAATCACGTCCTCCTGGTCGTGCGCATAATCATCAAACTGCACGTGGCAGTGGACGTCGATGTAGCGGTATTCCATACAATATGGTCACCCGATGCGCGGGAAGAGGTTGTCGGGTTTCTTGTTCGTGCGCACGGCCGCGGCGATAGCCGCAGCCGTGCGCGGCGTGGCGGGCGTAAGGTGTGCCGCGATGGAAGCGAGCTGCCGCACGAGACGCTCGATATCCTTGCGCGCCTCTTCGCGCTCGACCGCATCGCCGCTTTTGATTCCCTTGTAGGGCGCACGTGCGGTCATGCATTCGTCTGCCGCGCCGATCTTCTCGAATACGAGGTCGAGCGCTTCGTTGAAGCGGTAGGCGTCGAGTGCGCGGAGGTACACGTCGTCGAGCGCGGTGTCCTCGTCCTTGAGCTCGACCGGATGCGGCAGGTGCTCCTCGGCGAGCTTCATGACGCGCGCGACGAGGTTCCCCAGCCCGTTCGCGAGGTGCGCGGTGTAGTACTCGCGAATCGTGTCGGGCGTGAGGTCGGAATCCTCGAATGGGCTCACGTGGCGCAAGAGCACGTAGCGCAACGCGTCGACGCCGTACGTCTCCACCAATTGCATCGGGTCGATGACATTCCCGAGCGATTTGCTCATCTTCTGTCCGCCCGAAGTGATGAATCCGTGGATGAAGATCTGTTCCGAGAACGGGAGTCCCGCCGAGGCGAGCATCGCCTGCCACATGGCCGATTGCTGGCGCAGGTTGTCCTTCCCGGCGAACTGCGTGACCGGCCACCATTTTAGGAACGTCGCTTCGTCGTCCGGCCAGCCGATCGCGGACACGTAATTCACGAGGGCATCGAACCACACGTACATGGTCTGCGACGGGTCGCCCGGCACCGGCACGCCCCAGGAGAGCTTTTCCGAAGGGCGCGAGACGCTGAAGTCCTTAAGGCCGTTCTTTACGAACGTGATGATTTCGTGAAAACGTCTTTCCGGCACGACGAATTCAGGAAAGCGCGCGTAGTGCTCCGTGAGCGCGCGCTCGTATTTGGAGAAGCGGAAGTAGTAGTTCTCTTCGGTGCGCACCTCGATTTCCAAATTCGGGTGGAGCGGGCAATGGCCGTCAACAAGCTCGGAGTCGGTCTTTTCAAGCTCGCAGCCCACGCAGTACTTAACCTCGTATGCGGCTTTGTAAATGTCGCCCGCGGCTTCGCAGCGTTTCCAGAACTCCTGCGCTGCCTGCATGTGACGGGGGTCGGTGGTGCGAATGAACGAGTCGTAGGAGATGTCGAGCGTGTCGGCAAACGCCCTGAAGCGCACCGCGTATTCGTCTACATACGTTTGCGGCTCCTGCCCTTCCGCCGCTGCCTTCTGCGCGATTTTCGCGCCATGCTCGTCGGTGCCCACGTTCAGGAATACGACTTCGCCGCGCGCGCGAAGCGCGCGCGCCTGCATGTCTGCCTGCACGAACTCGAGCGCGTGCCCCAGGTGCGGATCCGCGTTCACGTACGGGAGGGTCGTGGTGAGGTAGCGTGCCATCGCGTTCGGTTGGTTACGCATTCGCGCGCTTCTTCTTGTCGAAGTCGGAAAGGAATTCGAGCAATACCGCCGCGGCAGGCACGGATAGGAGGACGCCGAGGAAGCCGGCCAAGGTGCCGCCCGCGATGAGCGCGATGATGACGAGGAGGGGCGGAATACCCACCACCTTCTTCACAATGAGCGGATAGATGAGGTTGGTCTCGAACTGGTTCACCACGACGTAGAGCCCCATGACGACGAGCCCGAGCGCGATGCCGCCCTGCGAGAAGCCTACGACGACCGCCGCAGCGCCGGCCATAAGCGAGCCAAAGATGGGAATGATCTCCGCGATGGCGGTAAACACCGCAAGGAGAAGCGCGTACGGCAAGCCCATGATGAGGAGCCCGAGGTATACGAGCACACCCACGATGACAGAAAGCAGTATCTGCCCCTGCATCCAGAGCCCGATTTTCTTCTGTGCCCGCTTCCAGAGATTGAGTGCGTACGCCTCGTGTCGCGAGGGCATCACGAGCCGCAGAAAGTCGTCCACGCCGGTTTCCTGAAGCGCGAAGTAGAACGAAAGCACGATGACGAGGACGAGCGAGAAGATGCCACCGAAGAACGTCGCGAGAAGCTGCACCACGCCCGAGCTGCCCGACGAGAACGCGTTCTGTAACGCTACGAGCGTCGCGAGCATCGACTGCGCCTGGTGCGAGCTGCCGAGGAAGTCCGCGGCGTTCGCGAGCCCCGAGAACGAGGAGGGTACATTCAGCGTGTTCAGATACTGCGGCACGGTAGAGAGGAAGCTCGCAGCGTCCGCGATGATGGGCGGGAAGAAGAAGTACACGAGCGCGAATACCGAGCCGAACACGAGCACATACATGAGGAGCGCGGCGACGAAGCGCGGCACGCGGTGCCGCACGAAGAATCCGACACCTGGCTCGATGGCCGATGCGATGACGATAGCCGTGACGACGAGGAGCGCGAGGTCGCGCAAGAGCCAGAGCACATAGGCGCCGAGGAGCACGAAGAGCGCGGTGACGATAGTGCCCGGGGTGATGGAGACGGAGATATTTTTTTCCACGAATGGATTTTACCACAAAATGAAAAGCCGCCCCTACGGGGCGGCCGCTCCTCGATACAGGTGCGCGAGGTCTTCCAAGACCTCTGCCGGCCGGTACCGGATGCCGTTCACGGCAACCTGCGCGTAGTCTTCGTGCATACCGATTGCACGGGCTTTGCGCACCCAATCGCGGATGAACTCGACAGTCTTCCACTCCGGAAGCTTCGGTTCACCTGCGCGTGCGTGGCAATGCAGGAGCTCGCTCAGAATCGTTTCCTTGCGAACCCGCAATGCCCGTTGCATCTCTTCCGAGACGATGGGCAGCTTGAGGAGCTGGGCTGCTTCCAAATACCCGACACACGGCTCGGCAAGCGCGAGCGTTTCCATCTGTCGCAAGCCGATTGCCACCGAGAATGCCCACACGTCCCTTCCCGTCTGCGGATCGCGCATGGGCGACAGGTAGGAAGTGTATCCGAAACTCGAGATTCCGATGAGGAGCGTTCCGCATTCACGCGTATGCTCGCCGCCCTGTTCAGACAGACGCACGAAGCCATCGGTGCCGACCAATACTCCGAATGTGCCTTCGTAGCGATCCATGCCATTCGAGAGCTGTAGGAGCTCCCCACTTCCGGTGATGCCGGCGTAAAACTGGCGCTCAATGAGCAGATTCGGGATACGGCGCACGCAAGCGGTATTCGGGTAGTACTCAAGCGAACGCTGTACGATGAAGAACGGCCGCTCGGGCGCCGCTCCAAGTTCCTTAAAGTACTGCAGGTATACCGCGCCCACGAGACTCGATGTCGTCAGTCTGTCCGGATTTCGGAGCGGTTGTGGGTAGTCGCTTAGCGACGGAAACATGCATCTCTCCTTTTCTGGTGCTTCTGTGCGCGACTATACGCTCATGCGTAAAAAAGAAAAGCCGGCTGGAATGCCGGCTGCATGCTTTAGAGCGGACGCATATGTTTCGGAACGAAGCCTTGCGCGCCCACAGCGATATATTCGAATTCCCCGGTGCCGAACGCATCGACGAAGCCATTCGGCTTGCGCGGCACGACCGTGCGACGCTGAAAGAGGTACACGCGACCTGCCCGGGCGAGCTCCCAGGCATATGCCGTGACGCCGAAGTTTCCGCCGAGACGTGCGGGCAACGCCGCACCGCGGTGGTAGACCACGACCTCGCCGGGCTTGATGCTCTCAAGCTCATGGAACGTAGCTTGAGTATTCTCGAATACGCGTGCCATAGGCTCCTCCCTTATTAGGACGCGCGGGATGCGCGACCCGTCTTCCAGTAGGAAGGATACTCAAAGGAACTGCGCAGGTCAATCCCGTTAGAAGTCTTCGCAAAAAATCCTCCGAGGATTTCCTTTTTTGCCTGCTGGCGGGCGACAAAACTTAGCCAAAGACTCGTCTACTCATGGTACGGCAGTACCACGTACGACAGACTTCTGACGGGGTCAACCGAGCGCCTCTCGGAGGCGCGCCGTCACATCTTCCACCGAAAGCCGCTCCTGCTCGCCCGTGTCGCGATGGCGGAGCGTCACCGTGTCCTTCAATTCCGGTTTTTCGCCCAAAGTGTCGAAGTCGATGGTGATGCAGAACGGCGTGCCTATCTCATCCTGGCGGCGGTAGCGTTTGCCGATGTTGCCGTTGTCGTCCCAGGCGATGGCCGGATGCACTTTCCGCAGCGCTTCGCGCACCTCGCGCGCCTTCGCCACGAGTTCCGGCTTGTTCTTCAGAAGCGGCGAGACCATCGCCTTCACCGGCGCGATTTTCGGCGCGAGCGCGAGGTACGTGCGCGTCTCGCCGCCGAGCGTGTCTTCGCGGTAGGCGCTCGAAAGTATTGCGAGCACCGTGCGGTCGACACCCAGGGACGGCTCGATGACGTGCGGCACGAATTTTTCTTTCGTCTCTTCGTCGAGGTATTCGAGCGAAACCCCCGAGCCCGTCTGGTGCGCCTTCAAATCGAAATCGGTGCGGTACGCGAGCCCCCAGAGCTCTTTCCTGCCGAACGGGTAATCGAATTCGAAGTCGATAGTGCGCTTCGAGTAGTGTGCGCGGTCTTCGTCCGGTACTTCGAGTTCGTGCACCGAGTCCTTCGGGAGGCCGATGACATCCGCGTACGCGTGCATAACGCTGCGCCACATCTCGAATGCCGCCTCCCACTCGGCAGGCTTCACGAAATATTCGACTTCCATCTGCGAAAGCTCACGCAGACGGAAAATGAAATCGCGCGGCGCAATCTCGTTTCGGAACGCCTTCCCTATCTGCGCGATGCCGAACGGCAGCTTCGGGTGCGCCGAATCGACGACGTTCTTGTAGTTCATGAAAATGCCGCCCGCGGTCTCTGGGCGCAGGTACACGGTTGCCGATTCATCCTCCGCGGCACCCGCGTGCGTCTTGAACATCATGTTGAACTGCTTCGCCTCTCCGAGTTTTCCACCGCACTCGGGGCAGGTCTTCGGGTCATCGAGATGGTCCGCGCGGAAACGCCGCTTGCACTTCTCGCACTCGACGAGAGGATCGGAGAATCCCGCAACGTGACCGGAGGCTTCCCAAATTTTCGGATTCATGAGGATGGTCGCATCGACGCCGTACATGTCATCGCGACTGTCGCGGAACTGCGCGAGCCAAAGCCGCTCGATATTCTCCTTAAGCAGCACACCCATGGGACCGTAGTCGTAGGTACCGGCGAGGCCGCCGTATATCTCGGAGCCCGGGAACACGAACCCGCGGCGCTTCGCGAGGGAGACTATCTTTTCCATGAGGGTTTGGTCGGCCATATGCAGGAACCGTACACGAATATGCCGCTACTGAACAGGGGCTTTTGTCGCCGTATACCCCGGGTCGCCCGGCGTCTCGGTGGTGGCGGGGTCGGCCGTAGCCGTAACGTTCGTCTGCGTGTAGCGGTCGAAGGCGGAAAGGGTCGCGGGCGACGTGAGCGCGGGCGCGGAGCCCTTCTGCGAGGTCGACGGCAGCAAGGACACCTGGAAGTCGCCGACCGTAGTGCCGCCCTCAGTAAGGTCGCCTGCGGTCCACGTGACCATGCGCGTATTCGGGTCGTAGGAGAACGAGCCTGCCCCGCTCGTCTGCCCCGTATAGGTAACGTAGCTCGGGAGCGTGGCGGACACGCTTGCGCCGGCGAGCGCCGTGCCGCTCGCCGCGGCGCGCCATTCGATGGTGTACGTGGTCGCGGTGCCGGGCGCGGGCGGAATGGGCCCCGTGTTCTTGAAGGGTCCGTTCGCGTGGAGCGTCGCTTCGGCCAAGGACGGCATCGCGACGACCTTCGTACTCGCGACCGACGACGCGGTCACCTGCTCGGGCACGTTCGCCTGCCCGACGCGCGTGCCGGAGATAGAGGTGGTGAACGTGATGAGCGGCACCTTCGCGCCCGCGGATGCTGGTACGGTATTGAACGTGAATGAGCCCGCACCGGACGCGCCGGGCGAAAGCGAGGAGAGCGCTGGCGACGTGCCACTATCGAACGTGATGGTGTGCGTCGTGGACTGATAGAAACCGGTTGTGCTCTTCACGCTGTTGTAGTCGACCGCATCGCCGGAAATCTGTACCGAGATGCTCGCATTCGTCACCGCAGTCGCGAGCGTATTGAGATAATTGAGAGAAACGACGACGGTCGAACCCGGCGCGACGACCGCGTTCCCCGAAGAATCGCCGTTCACGGCGTAGGTCGTCTCGATGAAGGGCGCCGCGACCGTGATGGGCGCGCTCTGGGTCATGTAGGAGATGGCGATGGCGCTCGAGCTGGGCGCGGAGGCCGTGCCGACCGAGACGTTGAATGCGCGCGCGGCGCCGTCGGTCGCAACGAGCGTCCCCGCGAGCTCTACGGTTCGACTTTCGCCCGGCGCCAAGGTTCCGAGCATGAACGACGAGCCGCTCACGGGTACCGACGAGCTCGCGAGCGTGTAGCCGAACGGCAGCGTCATGCTCGCCACCACGTTCTCGATAGGCGACGACGCGTTGCTGCGCACGGTGAACGAGAGCGGGAGCGGTTGCCCCGAAACCGCTTCCATAGGCGCGTTCACGGAAACGGAGAGCGGCGCCGAAGAGATGGCGAGCGCGTAGGAGGTCTTCTTCACGAACGTGGCGTTACTCCCCTGTGCGCCGAAGGTCACCGACACCGGAATCGTGAGCTGCTGCCCTTCCGCGCCGAAGATGACCGCGCGGATGGTGCGCGTCACGGTGGTGCCCGGCGCGACCGTGCCCAGATTTTCCGTGTAGCGCGGATAGTCTTGGAGCAGGTTGTCTGCGGAGCGCGTGCCTGGCGGGAAGTCCACCTCGAGCTGCGCGTTTTGAAGCGCGGTCGGGTTCTTGTTGGTTATTGCGAGCGAGAGCGGCATCGTGTCGCCGCCCGCGATCGAGGTCGGCCCCTGCATCTGCACGTCTACGTTATTCACCGAAACGCTGTTGCCGCCGAAGTAGAGGAAATACGCGGCCACGCCGAGGGCGACGAGGAAGAACAGGAGCGCGCCGGAAAAGAAGAGGCCGGCGAGACGGATGTGCGGGTGAAGCGTCTTCTTCATGACCGGATTCTCCCACGCGTGCGGCAGCGCATGCGGCGCGTTGTCGGGCGCCGCGTGCTCGGGAACGGCAGCAGGCGCAGAGGGCGCGTAGAGCCGCTCGCGCGCTGCTTCGAGCGACGAGCGGTCGTCGGAGGGAGGGGGCATCGGGTTTAGTATACAAGAACTTACAGCCCGCTCGCTTCGATGCCGTGATTTACGCGCGCGATGAACGCGCGCCGGTCGCCCGCGACCTCTGTGAGCGCGTTCGGCGAGAAGCCGCCTGCGGGAAGCGCGCCGGCGTCGAAGCCGAGCGCGGCCAGGAGCCGGAGCGCAGCGAGACACTCGATGGCGTCATAGGATTCGGGCGGCGCTGACGCGAGCGCGCCGAGCAGTTCCTCCATGAGCGGAAAGAGCGCGGGCTCGGCGGCATCGACCGGCGCGAGGCGCAAGAGGAGCCCGACGAAGCGCGAGGCGAGGGCGCGCGCGTCGGCAGAGCCGACCTTCGCGAACCAATGTTCCGCAAGTACCGCGCCCGAGAGCCGCCACCCTTCTGCCCCGCGCACGAGCACCACATCACTCTCGCTAAACGTCGCGAGTGCCGCGGCGAGCTTCGCTCCGGAACGGCGCACGCCCTGCGCGCGCGCTCGCACCACGCCGAGCTCGCGCGTGAGCAAGGTGAGCGTGGCGTTCGCCTCGCCCGCGGGGTGCCGCGCGAGCACGATAGCGCGCGTGGCGTACTTGTGGCGCATCAGCGTTTCTTAAGCGAAAACCGCACCGTGCCGCTCGAAAGCTCGACCGCGTATTCCCCTTCCCCTTTCACCACGTCGACGGTATCGCTCTGCGCATACCCTTCGCGCTTACGTGCTTCGGCTACGGCGCGCGCGAGCTCGCGCTCGTCGCCAAGGGCCACGAGTTCGGGCGTGAGCTTCGTGTCGAGCGTGAAGGTCGTTCCGTGCGCGATGTGCTTCACGTTCACCTCGTCGGCGAGGATTGCCGCGAGTTCCGCCGAGAGCGGCTCAACTATGGAAAGCGCGGCGAGCGGCTGGCGCACTTTGATGCCGCTCTTTTGCCGGAGCATGAGCGCTTCGGACGCGAGAGCGCGCACGCGCGCCATGCCTTCGATGCGCGCGGCATCCTTGCGCGCGCCGAAGCGCGCAAAGATGCCGCGCCCCTCCGGCCACGCGCACAGATGCACGCTCTCGGGCTCGCGCTCCTCGCGCACCGCGCGGTACACCGATTCCGCAAGGAACGGCATCGCGGGCGCGAGCACCTTCGCGCTCTCGCGCAAAACGTAGCGCAGGGTCGCGAGCGCGTCTTTCTTGTCGGCGCCCTCCTCTTTGAACCGGTCGCGCGAGCGCCGCACGTACCACGCGGAGAGGTCGTCGATGAACGCGCTCGCGCCGCGCACGGCGCGGTCGAGCTCGTAGCGCTCGTAGCCCGCCGACGACTCTTCTGTGAACGCGCGGAGACGTGCGAGTATCCAGCGGTCGAGCGCATGCGTGCTCTTCGCGCTTGCTGGCGTGTCGTCCGCGAAAAGCTGGTAGAACGCGAGCGTGTTCATGAGCCGTCCGACATTCTTCTTCGCCACTTCCTCCACGCCGCTTTCGGCAAAGGCGAGATTTTCTGCCTCGACCACGGGCGAAGCAAGCAGGTAGAAGCGCAGCGCGTCGGCGCCGTACTTCTCGACCACGGCCATCGGGTCGGGATAGTTCCGGAGCTTCTTCGACATCTTCTTACCGTCTTCGGCGAGCACGATGCCGTTCACGATGACGTTCTGGAACGCATTCTTCTTGAAGAGTGCGCCCGCAAGCACGTGGAGGTAGTAGAACCACGCGCGCGTCTGGTCGATGCCTTCGGCGATGAACTGCGCGGGGAAGGTCTTTTCAAACCGTTTCTTGTTTTCAAACGGGTAATGCACTTCGGCATACGGCATCGAGCCCGAATCGAACCAGGTGTCGAGCACGTCCGGCACGCGCGTGAGCTTCTCGCCCGCATCGTTCACCAATTCGATTTCGTCGATGTACGGCAGATGCAGGTCGAGCTCGTAGTCGCGGTTGTGCGGCAGCGGAACGAAATCGAGTTTCTCGACGGAAGCTTCCTTCGCGCTGCTGATTACCCGGTTCAATATCTCGTTCGCGGCAGTAGCGTCCGCGCCGGCGACCAGCACCGCGGCCGATTCGAACATGATGCCGTGCCCCACGACGAGCACGTTCTCGCGAGCGACGGTGCGCTCAACCTCGTACAGGAACGAGCCGAAGCGATTCTTCGCGTCGAAGTAGCTTTCGCCTCCGCCCGGCACATGGTCCAGGTAGGCGTGCTCGCGCTTCCAAGTCCAGAACGAATTATGCGCGTCGTCTTTCTCCTTCCCGTCGAAGACGCCGAAGTGGAATTCGCGCAGCCGGTCGTCATACTGAATCGCATCATGCGGGATGCCGAGCGCGTCAGCGGCGATCTGGGCCGTCTGCTTCGCGCGCAGCAGCGGTGATGCGTAGATTTTCGTGATGCCGCTGTGCGTCAGCCGCTCGGCGCTCGCCTTTGCCTGCGCTTTCCCCTTTTCCGTAAGCCCGTTCGTAGTGTCGCCGTCCGAATCGAAGAAGCCTCGCGCGTTGCCTTCCGCTTCTCCGTGCCGCATGAGGAAATACGTATTCCCGCTCTTCTTGGTGCGCGCTTTCAATTCTTCCACTGAGCCGATGACCGTGATATTCCCTTTCGCATCCTTCCAGATGGGCATGACGCTCGCCCAGAAGCGCTGGCGCGAGATGGACCAGTCGCGCGCGCCCTCTAACCATTTGCCGAAGCGCCCCTCTTTTATGTGCGCGGGCGTCCAGCTGATTTTCTTCGCGTTTTCGAGAAGCCCGTCCTTTATCGCAGTGACTTTCACGAACCACGACGTGGTCGCGTAATTCAGAAGCGGCGTATCGCAGCGCCAACAGTGCGGGTAGCTGTGCGTGAGGTTCTCCTTCGAGAAGAAGGAGCCGTGCTCCTGGAGGTACTTCAGCACCGCGATGTCGGTCGAGAGCCGCACGGAGTCGTCGTCCGACTTCGGCTTCACCTCCATGCCGGCGAAGTCGGTCACCTCCGCTTTCATGGTGCCGTCGTAGTTCACATGCTGCACGAACGGAAGGTCGTGCGCTTTGAGAAGCTGCCAGTCGTCGGCGCCGAAGGTGGGGGCTTCGTGCGCGATGCCGGTGCCGTCTTCGGCGGTGACGAAATCGGCGGCATACACCTTCCAGCCGTTCTCGCGACGCTTCAGGCTCGCGTCGTTCTTGTAGTACGGAAACGGCGGCTCGTACTCGAGCCCCACGAGCTGGCTTCCGAGAAATTCAGGGCCTTTGTTGGTGTCGGCGAGGCCGAGCGCGGAAAGCCGGTCTACCGCAACAATCGCGTAGCCGTCGGCGCGCTGCACGGCTTGGTAGCGGATGCCTTTGCCGACCGCAAGCGCGACGTTCCCGGGCAGCGTCCAGGGCGTCGTCGTCCATGCCAGAAAATACGCGCTACCCGAAAGGCCGAGTTTTTCCGGATGGATGAGCG
Source organism: bacterium (assembly GCA_021817705.1). Taxonomy (GTDB): domain Bacteria; phylum Patescibacteriota; class Minisyncoccia; order Phycocordibacterales; family Phycocordibacteraceae; genus C7867-001. The sequence goes on from JAKAGB010000009.1 coordinate 14,034, forward strand.
GGAATTTCACGGTCACCGCGATGTCTTTCACGTCCTTGTACCCTTCCGCGACCTCCTGCTGCGACAAGGTCGTCTCGCAGCGCGGGCATATGTGCATGGAACGGTAGTCTTCGTACACGAGGCCTTTGTCGTACACCTGCTTGAACACCCACCACACGCTTTCCATGTAGGACGGCGCCATGGTGGTGTACGCGTGCTCCATGTCGACGAACCGCCCGATGCGCGGTACGAACTTCTTCCACTCATCGACGTACGTGCTCACCTGCTCGCGACACTTCTCATTGAATTTCTCGACGCCGTACGCCTTGATGTCCTTCTTGTGCGTGAAGCCGAGCTCTTTCTCGACGATATTTTCGATGGGCAGCCCGTGCGTATCCCAGCCCCAGATGCGCGGCACGCGATACCCGCGCATGGTCTTGTAGCGCGGAATGGCGTCTTTCATCACGCTCGCCACAATGTGCCCGTAGTGCGGCGTACCGGTGGCGAACGGCGGGCCGTCGTAGAACACATACTCGCCCTTCGGCGCTTTCTTTTGAAGCGTCTTCTCGAAAATCTTCTCCTGCTCCCAGAACGCGAGGATTCCTTCCTCGCGCTTTGCGGCTTCCGATTTTTGCCCCTCGGCCATGTGTCGTAATCCTACCGTTTTGCCTATAAAAAAGAAACCGCGCCGTGTGGCGCGGGATGACGGATTAACAGGGATTTGCGGAAGGGTTCGGGCGGCAGCCGGCGTGGTCGCGACGGTCGTCCACCTTGTTCGGAAATTTTTTCCCGGGGTTCTGCCCGGATGGCGGAGCCGCATAGCGCTCTGTGCGAATGCCAAGGAGCCGACACAACGACTCCACCGAACGCGTCCTGCCTCTCGGATCGTATGTTGTTTTCACGCAATCACTCCCTGCTTCTTGTTCCGCGAGACACTGCACCACGAGTTCCGTGGCGTGCAAACGTGCTTCTCGATTTGTTTTCTTTACGCGCGGACGCTCGCTCTCGCGAAGGTCCCTGCGAAACGGCGTTCGGCGCCCCAGCCGGCGCCTCTCTAATGCTTCGGCTCTCCGGTTTTGGCATAGCAGCGACTCGAGAGACTCGCCGCTGCAAAAACAGATGCCAAAACACCATGCCGGAGGCCTTCGCAACCGTTTCTCGGGACGCTTCGCTTCCGCTTGCCGCGTCCGCGCTTTTATCGTAACCACGTGTAATTACATCCGTTCCGGCGCCGGGATGCCGAGCGCGTGGAGGCCGTTCGCCATCGTGTTCGCGAACGCGCGTGCCACGCGCAGCTTGTACTCTTCTTCGGGCGAGCCGAGCACCTGCTCGCTCGCGTAAAACGCATTCCATGCGGACGCGAGTTCGAGGAGGTACGAAGCGAGCAGATTGGGCGCGAGCTCGCGCGCCGCGCGCGCGGCGACTTCCGGATAGTGCAGGATGACGCGCTCCACCGCGTAGGGTTCCCTCGGCGCCTCTCCTCCACCGGCGTCTTCGGACGAGTACGACAGGAGCTTCGCCGCGCGCACCAGGGCGTATTGCAAGTACGGCCCCGAGTCGCCTTCGAGAGAAAGCGACTTCCCGGGATCGAACACGATGTCCTGCCCCGGCGCCTGGCGCAGCACCATGAACTTGAGCGCGCCCACTGCCACCGGCTCCGCGATCAAAGGGTCGGGATTCTTCTCGCTCGCGCGCGCGACCAGGTCGTTCATGATGTCCTCGCCCGTAATCACATTCCCCTCGCGCGAACTCATCTTGCCGGAGGTGAGGCGCAGGAATCCGGTCGCCACGTGCTCGGTCTTCGCGGCCACGTTAGGCGCGAGTTCTCCGAGCGCCGCGAGCACGGTTTTGAAGCGGCCGGTTTGTTCGTTGCCGGTGACGATAATCACGCGGTCGTTCGGAATTTTTTCTTCGCGCAGGAACGCGAGCCCCAGGTCTTTAGCCTCATAGGTTGGGGTGCCGTGCGAGGTGATGAACACCATCGTGTGCACGCCTTTTTCTTCACCGTCGTAAATGATTGCGCCGTCGCTCTCTTTAAAGATGCCTTTTTTGAGGCCGTCTCCCACGAGCCGCTTGCCGCTTTCGCCCGTGTCGCTGTCGAAGAGTTCGTAGTCGAACTTCGTGCCGAGCCGCTGCCAAAGGTGGCGGAATGCCCGCATGGAAACTTCCCTGCCCTTCTGCCACAGCTCCATGAGCGCCGCATCGTTGCCGGCGTAGATGTCCTGGTTGAGCGCGTCTATCTGCTCGTGTGCAGCGGCATCGTCTTCGTACGCTTTCGAGCCCGCGGCGTATGCTTCGCCGATCTGCTTGGCGGAGTCGGGTTCGGTAACGCCATCTTTCTTGAGCGCCCACAGCGCTTTCGCGACGTTCGGCCCCACGTCGCCGCCGAAGGTGTCGCGAATAATTTTCGCGCCGGCGTTTTCGAGAAGCCGCGAAAGCGCTTCGCCCACGATGGTGCCCATGAGGTGTCCCACATGCATTTCCTTGAACGCGTTCGGGTTGCTGTATTCGAAGGAGACGCGCTGCCCGGAAAGCGCGCTGCCCTTCCCCCACGCTTCGCCCTGCGCGTCGGCTTCGGCAATGGCAAACCCGACCGCGGCGTTTGAAAGCGTGATGTTTATGAATCCGGGGCCGGCGACGGAGACGCGTTCGACGTCCGCGCCGAGCGCGTCTTGGATGCGGCGCGCGAGTGAGTCCGCGAGCTCGCGCGGGTTTTGCCCGAGCTGTTTCGCGGCGACCATCGCGGCGTTCGTCGTGTAGTCGCCGTGCGCAGCTTCTCCTGGGCGCTCCACCACAAATGCCGCCGCACCCGCACCTTCGTGCGCGAGCGCGTCCTGTACCGCCGTGCGAATCTTTTCTTCCATACCGCGAGTGTATCAAGAAAAAGAAAAACCCGCCGCGTATCCGCGGCGGGCGTTCAAGCTGTTATGTCGACATGCACGATAGGACCTTCGCGTCCCGGGAACCCGGGCGAATTCTTACGCGGGCGTATCCAGGCAAGCCGCGCGTACACCTCGCGACCAGAGATACGCTCGTGCACTATGGCGAACTCGTCGTGCGCGAGCGAAAAACCCGTGACACGCGCAAGCCGCTGTGCGGTGTTCAGGTGCGCTCCAAAGGGCTCGAAGATGAGCTCGACCCGCGCAAACGGCGAGAGCCGTTTCAATCGCGGGTACAGCTCGAGTTGTTTTCCATTACACAGGAGCGACACGCCCTGCGTGCGGTGCAACAGCCGCAGCCAGTGCGGTTCGCTGCCAAGGAACAGCAGGTCGAGCGTGTGCTCAAGATCTTCCGCCCAAGCGGGGTCGAGGCTCGCGGCAAAGCAGTGCTACCTGGAGCGCCGGATCGGACACCGCCTCTTCAGGCGGAATCTCGAACTGATCGGCGCCGAGCTCGTCGAGCCATGCCCTGACCGCTTCGCGGTCTACCTTGGTGCGCGCAAGTGTGTGCACGCTGATTTCTGAAAAGTACGTGGCCACGAGAGCCTCCTTTGTTGTTTCCGCAAGCACCTTACCAACCTGCTATGATTACCGCAATGGCACTCTCCGATAAGAGGATTCTGGAGCACATGAAAGCCGGCACGATCATCATCGAGCCGTTCACGCGCGCGAACCTTGCCACCTCGAGCTACGACCTCACCCTCGGCGAGTGGTACTTCCGCGAGCAGCCGCCCGAGGGGCACAAGAAGGTATTCAACCTCTACAGCAAGCGCGACACGGAGAGCGTGTGGGGCACAAAGCCCTTGCGCGCTGCACGCGCTAAAGACGCGCTTAAGAATTTTAACTTCGCGTTCGACGGCATCCGCCCCGACGACCGCGTCATCATCCTCGAGCCCGGTGAGACCATCCTCGCGCATACGAACGAGTTTATCGGCGGCCGCGAAACGGTAACGACCATGATGAAAGCGCGCAGTTCTCTTGGTCGCGATTTTATAAACGTGTGCAAGTGCGCGGGCTGGGGCGACGTGGGCTACGTGAACCGCTGGACGATGGAAATTTCGAACGCCTCGCAGCACTACCTCATTCCGCTCGTCGTCGGCCGCCGCATTGCGCAGATGGTGTTTTTTGAAACGGGGCCGATCGCGGGCTCGGACTACGCCGCGAGCGGCAAGTACGCGAGCACGACCGACCTTAAAAAACTCAAAAAGGAGTGGCGTCCCGAACTCATGCTCCCCCGCCTGTGGAGCGACCGCGACGTGCGAAAGAAGAAATAGAAAAGCCGCGCGGTACTCCGCGCGGCTGGGAACTGGAAAAATATTTTAGGAAACACGCGCCCTCTTGGGCGGGAACTTGTTTGGGCCGGTTGCCCAAAACCATGCGGCAGGCGCGAACGTAAACACGAGCACGAGCAGGGTGCCGCCCGCAAACGCCCAGTCGGCAAGCACGTGCGTGTCGCCCGTGTCGAAGCCGGTGGTGCCAGCAATGGCAATCGCGGTTGCCATCATAAACATGATGGCAAGGATGACCCGAACAGTTGCTGCGAATGGATTCCAAGACACCATTGGCTGCATCGGTTCAAGCCGCACTTGCGCCTCCCATCCGTCGTGCACCAGGCACGCGCAGACGCCAAGGAGCACGAAGCCAAAAAGTACGCGCGCGACCGGGTCAGGCGCCGCAAACACGGGCGAAAGCCAGACTGCCAGGTAGAGGCAGCCAAGGGCGTAGTTTCCGATCTTCAAAATGCTCACCAGAGCCTCCCGTGTACTGTCCGCGCATACTATGCAGTACGATTTGACAAAATGCAAGACGCGGCGCCTTCGGCGCCGCGTCTTGCATTTTGTATTTTGCTATTCCCTATTCCCAGGGCTCGCTACTTCACCTCAATGCCCATCGAGCGTGCGGTGCCTTCAATGAGGCGCGCGGCGGCCTCGGGCGTCTCGGCGTTTAGGTCCGGCATTTTTTCTGCGGCGATTTCTGCCACCTGCGCCTTCGTTAGGCTGCCCACTTTTGACGGCGCTTTGCCACTGCCCTTTTCTACCCCCGCTGCCTTCAAAATAAGGCGCGAAGCCGGCGAGACTTTGGTGATGAATGTGAACGAGCGGTCGTCGTACACGGAAAGCACCACGGGAATGACGATGCCCATGCGGTCTTTGGTGGCTTCGTTGAACTGGGTCACAAACTGGCCAATGTTCACGCCCGCGGGGCCAAGCACGGTGCCCACCGGCGGCGCCGGGTTTGCCTTCCCACCGGGAATCTGGAGTTTTATCTTTTTTACGACGGTTGCCATATGTTTCGCGAGTGTACCCCATGTCGGATAAAAAATCAAAGCGCCGGCTCGATTGGCTCGCGAGCCGCCGCTTCCACCAGGCGAACGAGTTTCCGCGTGTTCCCATGCAAGAGCAGCCCATGATACGACACAACCCGCTCAGGTTTTGCGTTTTCCGCAAGACTCCGGAATATGCGCCGTCTGGTAGCACTGCGCAGTACGCGGTGATCGGGAAAATGCACCCAGCCGAGAAAGTCCGCACCGGAAGCCCATGTCGTTATAGAGACCTTCGCCGGATGGAGTTCGAGCTTGAGGCGTCCGCGCAGAAATGCGCAAACGCATGGCAACCACTCCTCAAGCTCCGCGCGGTCGGTCGAGAGGAATACGAAGTCGTCGGCATAGCGAACATAACGCTTCGCCTGCAGCCGGTGCTTCACCCACTGGTCGAACTCGTTCATGTACACGTTCGCGAGAAGCTGCGAAGTGAGATTGCCGAGCGGCAGTCCTTTGCCGGGTTCCGTGCTATGGAAACTCCCCACAACTTCGCCGATGAGCCGCACGATATCCGCGTCGGCGACGCGCTCGCGCACGAGTTCCATGAGCAGCGCTTGGTCTATTGAGGCGAAGAACTTGCGGATGTCGCACTTCAGCACCCAGCAGGTACGCATGTCGTTTCGCGATACCTTTCGCGCAAAGGCGCGGAATCGGTTCGTGGCCCTATGCGTGCCCTTGTCTTTACGACTTGAGAACGAGTCGGCGATAAACGTGCGGTCGAAAAACGGATAGAGCTTGCGGTAGAGAGCGTGGTGGAGAAGCCGGTCGCGTACGGTGGCCTTATGAATGTCGCGCGGTTTCGGGTCGCTGATTTTGAAAGCGTTATATGGCCCGTGGCGATACGTTCCGGCGATTAGCTCATTGTGAAGCGCGAGTATGTGGCGCATCAGGTGTCGCTCGAATTCTTGCACGTCCTTGCGTTTGCGCTTGCCTCGCACGAACTCTTTCCATGCATCGAGCAAATTCTCGATAGAGATGATATCCTGGTACGAATGCGGAAAGGAGATGCGGGACACGCTTTTGAGCGTACCCCCCCCCCCCGACAATTCTGCCAGTCCTCGAGCGCGCGAAAGCAGCGTATATTTTGTGGTCTGAATATCGCCCAACGGTGCCGAGCACCAAACGGTATTCGCTCGGAGAGCGTATCGACGTATTA
>JAKAGB010000042.1 GCA_021817705.1 bacterium
CGCTCTCGGTGAAGGCGGCGGGCGTCTACCACAGCGTGTGGCGCGTGCCGGGCGACTACCTGGCCGCGGCGGAGCCGGAACCATGGACCGTGCGGTATCTGGGCGCGACGCCGACCTTGCACGTGGTGCCGAACGAATCGCTCTATGCATACACCGAAGTGTTCGCGCCCACCGCGCTCACCACGACCATCGTGCACGAGTGGCAGCGGTACGCTACGTCCACGAACGCCTGGCAGACGGTGGCTGCCGTGTCGTACCCTATCGTGGGCGGACGCGACGGCGGCTACCGCGGCTATACGGCGAAGGCGAATATAACGCCTGGGCGCTACCGTGTGAACGTGAAGACCATCGACGGGCGGCTCATCGCGCGCATTCCGTTCACCGTAGAAGCGGCGGCCACGACGACGCTTGAGACGATTGCATTGCCTTAAAACGCGCGGACGCCCCCTGTCCGTGATACCCGCCATCGGTAAACGGATTCAGGGTGCCGCAGATGCAAGGCGCGACTGAGGCGCGTGGTGAGCCGTACTAGAGCGTACGGTGAACTCGTGCCGAAAGGAAGCAATGCAGCAGATGCGGTGCACTGGATTCGTTTACCCCGCCCGCACTTTCAGCTTCGTCTGTTTGGCCTTGTCTAGTTTCGGCAATATGAGCGTCAAGAGTCCGTCTTTGGCGCTTGCAGTCGAAGCTTCCACGTCGACTTCTTCCGGCAGCATGATGGTGCGCGAGAACGCGCCCCAGAAGAGTTCGCGTACGAAATAGTCGGGTTCGGATACCTGTTCGCGCTCCATGCGCGAGCCTTCGATCTGCACCATGTCGCGGCTTATAGAAATATTGAGCTCGGTCGGTGCGACGCCGGCCACGAACGCGCGGATGACGATGTCATTTTGCGTCTGGTGCACGTCGACCGGCAACTGGCCGGCGCCCGCGCTTGCGTTTGCAATCGGCTCTTCTTCTGCGGGGATTGCGCGCGCCACCGGCACCTTGGCGACGCTTGCCGGGCGCGGCGCTGTGGTGGGTGCGGGCGGGATGAGCTCTTCGTCGAACGTATCGAAGTCGTCTCCGGAAGAGCCCGAGAGCCGTTCGAAGAATGAGCGTTTCTTTTGCATGAATGCGCGAGTCAGGAATGGATAAAGGTTAGCAGACGTTCTTCGGCTTGCCGCGGTATTGGAGATACTTGAGCACTTCGAATGCCGCGAAGAACACGACCGCGACGCTCCACACGAGGAAGAATGCAGTGAGCGCAGCGCTGCCGCTGGCCTTCATGATAAGGGCGTTAAAGGCCGTGTGCAATACGATGGCGAGGATAACGCCCGTGCCCGCCGCTGCGGCGCGCGCAGAAGGTCCCCACGACATAGAGAACGCGAGCGCGAAGCCGACCGCAGACGACGCGAGCACGTGGAGGAGCGTGGAGCCAACAAACCTCAGGTCGTCCGTCATGAGCCCCGTGAAGAGGTGTCCGCTCGCAAGGGGCGACAGGAGAAACAGCATGTTTTCTGCTGCGGCAAAGCCGAGGGCGACCGTAAGCATGTAAATCACGTAGTCCGGCGCTTCGTCCACGGCGCTCCTCCACAGGATGAAGATGGCAGCGGCGAGGTACTTGAGCACCTCCTCGATGGTCGCCCAGCCCACGAGCACCTGGAAGCCCGGCAGGTTGGCGTGCTGCACATACTGTTCCAAGGGCAGCGCGATGGGTACGGCAATCATGCCGGAGAGGAACGCGAGCGCGATGAGCTTCCGCGGTTCCGGGCAGCGACTGTCTTCCTTCAAAAGGAAATACAGCCAGATAAGAGACGGCAGCAGCCCGCCGATGAACGCATACCCGAGCGTTTGGAGCGAAAAATCCACGCTCCTATTTTACACTAGGCCAACGCGCGACCATGAGGAGTTCGGCGTCCTTGGTGGGGAGCGACGGCCAGATTTCTTCGGTCACAAACGGCATGAAGGGGTGAAGGGCGCGCAGGAGGGAGTCGAGCAAAGAAAGGAGGAGGCGCGCGCGCGAAGCGCGCGCGTTTTCATCCGCCCCGGCAAAAATCGGTTTCGATTCTTCCAAGATTTTGTCGGCAAGCTCGTGCCACGCGTAGTGGTAGAGCTTTTCGGCGGCCAGATATACGCGGAATTCTTCGATGTCGCAAGTGACGTCGGCAAGGAGCGCGTCGAACGCGGCGCGAAGCGCCGCGTCATCTCCGGTGAATTCCGCGGCAGCGCTTTGCGCTGCCGCGTTTTCCAAAATGAACCGCGCAATATTCCAGAGCTTGTTCGCGAAGAGCTTGTAGCCCTTTATCTTATCTTCGCTTATGCGTAGGTCGGTGCCGGGCGTGTTGCCCACCACGAGCGCCATGCGCGCCGCGTCCGCGCCGAACTTGGCCGCGATGTCCAAGGGATCAAGGTTGTTGCCGAGCGACTTACTCATCTTCCTGCCTTGCGCGTCGCGCACGAGCCCGTGCAGGTACACCGTTTTGAATGGCACGGTGCCGAGCGCGAATTCGGTCATAAGAATCATGCGCGCGACCCAGAAGAAGAGAATGTCGTGCCCGGTTTCAAGCAGTGCGGTCGGGTGGTAGGTCTTGAAGTCGCTGGTAGCTTCCGGCCAACCGAGCGTCGAGAACGTCCAAATGCCGGAAGAGAACCAGGTGTCGAGAGTATCTTCGTCCTGCGTCCATCCTTCGCTCGCGGGCGCTTCTCCCACCACAATCTCTTCGCCCTGGTACCACACCGGAATGCGGTGGCCGTACCAGATCTGCCGGCTGATGCACCAGTCGCGCAGGTTGTCTATCCAGTGGAAGTAGGTTTTTTCGAAATAGTCCGGAATTATTTTGATTGCGCCCGATTCCACCGCTTCTTTCATGAGCACTTTGAGGCTCTTGCCGCGACCGGGCACTTCCTTGTTCACGTCTACCCACCACTGGAGCTTCGGCAAGGGCTCGATGATGCCGCCCGTGCGCTCGGCAGTCGAGATGTTCTGCTTAATGTCCTCCTCTTTTTCCAGCAGATTTTCTTGCGAGAGCCACTCCACGACCTTCTCGCGCGCGTCGGTGGTTTTGAGGCCGTTCAAGCGGCCGGGTACAGTCATCTTTGCGTACTCGTTTATCACCACGTTCTGGTTGTCGAGCTGGTGCCGGTCGGCGATGTCCCAGTCGGTCTGCGAGTGCGCGGGCGTGACGCCGACCGCGCCCGTGCCGAACGCGGGGTCAACCTCTTTATCGGCCACCACTTTTATATGGATAGGCACGTCGCAGAAAACCGCGTCGAATTCTTTGCCCACGAACGCTTTGTAGCGCGCGTCGTCCGGATGCACCGCCACGGCGACGTCGCCCACTTTCGTTTCGGGGCGCGTGGTTGCCACCGGAATGGGGAAATCTTTGCTGTAGCGGAAGGTGTAAAGCTTTGCCGGGCGCTCTTCGTACACGATTTCGTCGTCAGAAATGGTGGTCTGGCCTTTGGGGTCCCAATTCACGATGCGATTGCCGCGGTAAATGAGGCCGGCGTCATACATGCGCTTAAAAACCGCACGCACGGCGCGCGAGCGTTTTTCGTCGAGCGTGAATGCTTCGCGCGACCAGTCGAGCGATGCGCCCATCGTCTTCACCTGGCCGACGATGGTGTCGTGGCTCTCGTGTGCGAACTGCTCGATGCGCTTTAGGAGTTCTTCGCGCCCGAGGTCGTGGCGATTCTTGCCCTCATCTTTTTTAATCTGCTTTTCCACCACCGACTGCGTGGCGATGGCGGCGTGGTCGGTGCCCGGGAGCCACAGCGTTTTTTTGCCGCGCATACGATTGAAGCGCACGAAGATGTCTTCCAAAGCGAGCATGAGCGCGTGACCCATGTGGAGGCGGCCGGTCACGTTAGGCGGCGGCAGCACGATGGAATACGCCTCCGCGTCCTTTGCCGTCACGCCTTTCTCGACGCAGGTGTCGGGGTTGAAATACCCGCTTCTCTCCCACTTCGCATAGATGCGCGGCTCGGTTTCCTGGGGGTTGTAGGGGCTCTTGAATTTCTCGTCCATTACGTAGGAAATATAGCAGTTTTGCCAAGATTTGACTAAACAAATGCGCGACGGTATACCTGCTGCAGAAGCAACAGGAGGTTCATATGTTCAAACGATTTCGCGCCCAGCTGGCTGGCGCGGCAGGGGTGTCGCTTTCGTGCGGACTAATCGCCGCCCTTGGTTACTGGCACGGCGATGCGAGCACTCTGCATAACGCGAGTTTTGCGATTTTTGTATCGGCACTCGGGCTCGGGTTCGCGGGAATATTCGTGTTCGCCTGCTGGCTTGACTGGCGGGGAGAACAGCGCGCGGCAGCCAAGAGCGAATGCGCACGCTAGCACACAACGCGGGGCAACCCGCGTTTTTCTGTATGCGAGCACTTGACAACATGGTATGGACTTTGTTAAAGACGTGCCGGAAATGGCCGGAATAGTCCGGCCATGCCGCTGGGAGATCATTGTCATGGAGTTGTCAAAAAGTCAGTGGCATGTC
>JAKAGB010000010.1 GCA_021817705.1 bacterium
TCTGCAACACGCGCACAAAAAAAGATTTCTGCGGCGTCTTTACAAACGCGTCGAGCTCTTCTTTTACGCCGAACCGTTGCCGTCCCTGTTCCCATGCGTAGTCGCCGACGATTTTAACCACGAACGGCTTCCGCGCTTTTTTTGCCGCGAGCATCGCCGGCAACCCGACCGAAACCGGATCGAGCGCGAGCACGGCGTCGGCGCCGCGGGCGGCAGCGAGCACGCGGCGGTAGTACGCGTAGTGCCGCGCGAGTTTGGGCAGGTGGCGCACATCGCTAAACTTTACGAGCACCACCTCGATGCCGCGCGCGAGCAGCCCTTCGAGAAGCGCCTTCGCGTAGGTTGCGGGGCCGCCTATTTCCGGCGGATACAAGGGCGTCGCGAGCACCAATTTCATGCCCCTCATTCTACGCGGTTATAGGCTCCGCGGAAACCGCGCCATAGACGCCCGCGAGCAGGTCGAGGTCTTTGCCGCTTCCACGCAGAAGCGCGTTATTCTTCGCAACGAACGCCGAGAGCAGCGTGTCGCCCGCACGGTCGCCCACGCGCGCCGCATACAGCCGCCGCAGCGCCTCGAAATCTTTGATGAAGCAGTGGCCGCCGGCGCCGCGGCCGGCCTCTTCCGTGTGCCCGCTCGCATGCGCAACCGCAAGGTGCGAGCTTCCCACGCGCGGGTCTGCGGCAAGGAGCACCGCAAGCTCGTCGTACGGCACCGCGAGCGCGAGAGATAGATCGTAGAGCAGGTTCGCGAATACGACCTTTTGGTACAGGAACGCGTTGCCCGCGTATTTTACGAGCTCTGCTGTGCGCGCGGGAACGATGCGCGAAAACGGCGCCGCCGGCAGGAGTGCACGCACGGCTTCTGCTTTTGCGCGATACTCGCTCGTGTCTTTGGCCATGCCGATGATGACGCGCTCGGGATGCGCCGCGTCTTCTGCCGCGCTCGCTTCGCGCAGGAACTCGGGCGCGTGCATGAGGAATCGGTCGGGAAACTTTTCCGCGAGATCTTCGGTCGAGCCGGGCAGAATCGTCGAGCGCACCACAACGGTCGCGCCCGGCGCCGTGAGCGGAATGACCGATTCGACGATGGAGAGGTCGAAGCCGCGCGGCGTCGTCGGCGTCGGCACGGCGATGAACACTACCTCGCACGCGGCAACCGCTTCGCGGTTGCCGCGATACGGCTCTTCCTTCGCATACCGCACGACCGGAATGCCGCGCGCCACAAAATCGTCGGCATGCGCTTTGCCGACGAACCCCTGCCCAATGAACCCCGTTAGAAGTCGGTTTGTGTCCGTAGAGAGACTCATAGGAAGAAGTTGAGCGCCTCGTGTTTAGGCTGGGTATAGCGACGTGCAAAAAATTGCATAATTTTTTGCACCGAGACTTCTAACGGGGTGAAGCCTATGTTCGTTGCCACTATGCCCGCTACAACCGCGTACGGAAGCCGCGGGTTACGCGCCGAGCATCCGTTTGAAGAGCGCGCGCATCCGGCGCGCAATCAAATCCCAGTCGTACTTCTCGAGCGCGAGCTCCTTGGCTGCCGCCTTCACGCGCGCCACCTGCTCCGGGTTCGCCATGATGCCGCGCACGGCTTCGGCGATTTGCGCAGGCGCATCCTTGTCTACCGCCCAGCCGGTCGTTTCTTTTTCCGGGTTGCGCTTTCCGTCGAAAAGGAAATCCGCGATACCGCCTTCCTGAGTGGCAATGACGGGGAGCTCCGCGGCAAATGCTTCCACAAACGAATTGCCCATGCCTTCTGAGCGCGAGGGGCGGATGAATATTTCGCACGATTTGAGCGCCGTCGGCATTTCCGCATGCCCAATCTGCCCCATGAAATGCACGCGCTCGGTAACGCCGAGCTCCTCGGCAAGCGCCTTCAGCATCGCTTCGTCCGGCCCGATGCCGTACACGACGAAATGCACGTGCTTCGGCAAAAGCGCGAGCGCGCGAATGACGTCGTCGGTCGCGTTCTTGTGTACCAAACGCGAGGTGGTGACGAGCGCGACATCGTGTTCGGCGAGCCCGAGCGCGCGCCGCTTCGCGGCGCGCGCCTCCGCCGTAATCGGCTGCATAAAGTGCTTCGTGTTCACCGCGTTCGGAATAACTTCCGCCTCGCCCGCAAAACCCATGCGCTTCCCCCAATTGAAGAGGAAGGTCGAAATGGGCTGCAGCGCGTCCGCGTGCGTGAATCCGTATTTGAAAAGCGGCCACACGGGCTTCGCGAGCCGTTCGATGTGTTCCGGCGGGTCACCCTCTTGGAGCGTGAGCAGGTATTTCACTTCCGGGTGCGCACGCTTGAAAAGGCCTGCCGGCACCGCGCACGAATGCGCCATCATCGCCCAGGTGCCGTCGAAGCGATACGTTCTGTGCAAGCGAAGCGCGGCGAAAAAGGCACCAAACTGATACCAGTACTTCGTCCACTTGAGCGGAAATTTCTGCAAGTCCGCAATCGAAGGATTCTTCCGCGTCATGCCGATGCGGTGCACGAGCACGGCGCCGATCTTTTCTTCGCGCGGCAATGCCGAGTCGAGCCGGAGCGTAACGAGATGGAATTCGATTTCTTCCGGCGCGATACGGTCGGTGATTTCTTTTATCGCCACTTCCGCCCCGCCGATGAATCGCGGGTAGTAGTTGAGTGAGAATATGAGAACCTTCTTCATACCGGTAAAGCATATACCCAAATAGAAAAAGCGGCGAGGATTACTCCTCGCCGCCTATGCATATTACTTGGAAACCCCGTTAGAGCATCGCGATATGCTCGTCAATGGTCTTATTCATGGCGTCGTTCAGCTTGAACGCAATCTCGGGCTTGCGCATCGTTGCGAATAACCGCCGCACCGTCTTGTGGAACGGCACCTTCGGCATATCGCCGCGATGCGGCGGCTCGATGATGACCACGTCGGCCGGCGTCGAGTCCTTGAAGCAGGTGTCGCTCGCACACGCCAAAACCTCGATACCTTCGAGCGCGCCGGAAGTTTTGAGCTTCTGCGCTTCCTGCAGGCACCGCGCGATATGCGTCGGCGACGACACGAGGATGAGCTCGTCGATGCGGCGCTCCTTACAGAACGCCGCGGCCGCCGCAATCTCGTCGGTCGTGTTCTGCGTCTCGAGGTCGAGGCGCGACTTCTTGCCGAGCAACTCCTGGATTTCGTAGGCGTCGTAGCCCGCGAATCCATGCTTCAGCACGTCGTCCAGTTCATGGATGTGCTGCAGCGCGTAGTCGTACGTGTATTCCGATTCCTTCTTGCCGTCCTTCTGCGAAGCGCCAGTGCCCCAGAAGATGAGGCTGGCGGCGTGTTTTTCCGCGAGCTGTAAGCCCTTCGGCACGCGCCCAAGAACGCCGTGTTTGGGATCGCCCCAAACGATGTGTTCCCAAGCTTCCGCCTGCAGATGGCAACCGTGAATGAGAATGGCCGTAGCCATGGGTAACCTCCATAGAACGAAAGCGACGGAATGCCGCTTTTCCAGTCCTTATGATACACGGTATTATCTGAAAGTCAATACCCTCAAAAAGGGCGTATTTTCGCCAGAATCTGGCTGTACGCAAAGCGCACCTGGTTCGCGAAAGCATCGCCGTGACCGAAGGATTTTTTCGCGCGCATGCGCGCCGTAAGCGGTATGAGCTTCTTCCCCTGCTCGGTGGTAGATGCATAGACCTGGTCGGTATTCGAAAGCACGAGCCGAAGGAACAGCCGCTCATACCACGAGAGCGATTGGTCGGCGAGCGTGATGAGGAGCGGCACGAGCTTGTGGCGACGCACCGCAAGCGCAGGCAACGCGCCGTAGCTCGCCATCACCGACCATACGAACAGGTAGCGATGCCGCGCGGCAAGTTCAAACGCTTTCGCACGCCCCAGAAACGGCAACAGATATTTATCGAAGCGTGTGCCGAAACCAACGCGGTGCACAGAGCCGTTTGGCACATGGCACGGAATGCCGAACGCGTCTTTTGCATGCGCCGCGGTGATGATGTCGAACTGCACCTCCGGCATCTGCCGCATGAGTTCGCAGAGCGCTTCTTCCGCGGGCCCCGCGACCGGGTGGAACGTGGTGGTGAACACGAGGATGCGTTTTTCGGGCGGCGCTTCGGTTTTTGCGCGCACACGGAACTCCTGGATGTCTTTTACGAGCGAACGTTGCGGCGCCCAGCCGAGCGCGCGGGTTTTTAAAGAATCGATTGACGCAACCTGGCGATTGCCCGCACGCTCAGGAAGCATCACCACTTCGCGCCCGAACAACTCCGCGAGCTCGCGTATGGAGAGCTCGTCTTCCCCGCCGATGCCGTAGCCATCGCCCTGCCCGCGCTCGCCCACAAGGGCGAGCGCGTCCACGATATCGCCGACGTGCGTAAAAATGCGCTTCTGCGTGCCGGGCGCAACGACAGAAAGCGGAAGACCTCGCTGATACTGCTCTTTAAAGATTGCAACGACGGTGCCGAACGCATCCGCGCGTTCGCGTTCACCGTACACGTTATAGAAATAGGTGATGGCGTAGTCGAGCCCGAACCAGGTGCCGTAATTATTCACGAGGTCGGTCATGCTCGCTTTGCTCCACGCATAGGGCGACTGATCGCGCCCAAGCCCTGCGTCGCCGAATTTCGTTGAGCTGCCGGCGTACACGAGCTTCGCATTACGGCGACGCGCAAATTCCAAAACTGCGAACGTGCCGTACTGATTCAAATCCCACACGAGCTCTGCATCCTCGAAGCTTTTTTCGACGCGCGAATACTCGCCCAAATGGAAGATGAGTGCGGGCGATTCTGGTACATGCCGCTCGATGTCCTTCGTGTGTCCTTCGCGATAGTCGACGCCCGGAACGTGGTTGTCCCTCGAGCCCGTGAAGTAGTTGTCGAGCGAGATGACGCGGTGACCGTCTTTCACAAGGCGTTCGCACAAATGGCTCCCAATAAATCCGGCGCCGCCCGTGACGAGAATAAGTTTCTTTTCCATGAATACGTAAAGACTAGCGTATGCGTGCGCTGCGCGCGAATTACAAAATCATGAAAGCACCGCCTGCAAGCACGAGTATGCCGAGGAATCCGTAAGCGTACGGGGAGCGCACGAGTTTCGCGACACCCGGCGCAGCCGCCGGACCCGCCATAAGGGGCGAGGACGTAGGCGCCCCCGCCACGGCCGGGGCTTCCGGCGTGGCGGGGGCTACGGCTGCTGCATTTTCATTACTCGGTGCGAACTCGCTCGTTACCGCAGATCCGACCGTCTGCATAGAATTAGAACTCGTGGCGGAGCCGTGAGGTTGCGCCGGGGCGGGGGTTGCGGGTTCGCTCGCAGGAGTGCCCGCGCCGCTTTGCGACGCGGGAGCAAATTGCGCGACGACCACCCCATCGGGTGCCACGAGGCGCGCGTCGAACGAAACCGGCAGGTTCGTAATGCTCGACGGAAACAGCACCGCAGCGTGCGGCAGAATGACCGCACCGGACGGAAGCGCGAACCAGTTTGCGCCGGCAAGCAATTTCCATCCGGAAAGATCGAGCGAGGTGTCGGCCTTGTTTTGAAGCGTGATGCCGTCGCCTGTGACGCTCGCAACCAAAACGCTCGGCGCGGAAACGGTGAGATCGAGTTCGGCGCGCGCAGTGACGTCGCCGTCGGTCGCGGTTGCAACCACGGCGTACGTGCCCGGATACCGGTAGGTTTTAGAAACGGCAATGCCGGTTTGCGTGGAGCCGTCGCCGAAACTCCACGCGATGCTCGCGGCACTGTCGACGCTGCCGCTCTTTACTTTTGGAGTGGCGGTAAACGAAACGGGCGCGTTAAGAAGTGCGACAGCATCGCCGGCGATGGAAACTGAGAGCGCCGATGGTGCCGGCGGCGGCGTGTATACGGTCGTGGCGGACGTGCTCGATGCCGCGCCCGCCGCTGCGGCGGGCGCGGATTCCGTCGCAGCACTTCCGCTCACCGTGATGAGCGGTGCTATCTGCGCGTAGGTCGAGGGCCCGATGCCGCTCACGTTCTGAATGTCCGCAGTCGTGGCAAACGAGCCGTTCTGCGTGCGGTAGTCGATGATGGCCTGCGCTTTTGTCGCGCCGATGCCCGGCAGCGAATCGAGTGTTGCCGCGTCTGCCGTGTTTATGTTTATGAGCGCTGCGTGCGCGAGCAAGGGCGCAAGAAACGCGCCGATGAGAAGGAGGGTGCGAGCCCGAGCCATTGCCCGCAATAGTACGCGCTACGATTCCCCGCGCAAGACCTTGCGCAATTCTTCTTCCGGTATCTCGAATGGAGGCGCTGCGGGGGGTGCGGAAGCGCGCGGAGGCTCGGGCGCGGCCGCCTTTGGCGGCCGCGGGGGCTCGGGTTTTTCCGGCGCCGCTTGCGGCGCCGGTCGCACTTCTTCCCGCGGCCGCGGAGCGGACGCGGCTTCCGGCTTCGGCATCGCGTTTTTGAGTGCGTCCTTCAGAGACGCCTGCTGCGCGCTCTGCCCTTCCTTACGCTCCGCGCCCTGCTTCGCCGTCATGGCACGCAAAATATCTTTAAGGTCTGCGGCGGTCTTTCCTTGCGGCGCGGGGCGCTCGGCGCGCGGCGCAAACGCAGGCGCGTTTTCGCGACGCTCCGGACGCGCGCCGCTTCGCGGCGCGCGCTGTCCCTCCTCACCATTCCCTTCCCGGGCGCGCGGCGCCCCATCGGAAGGCCCGCGCATCGGCTGCTGTGTCCGTCCGCCACGCTCACCGTTCATGCCGCCGCGCGCGAACCCGCCCTCGCGCTTCTTCGGCGGAGGCGGTGCTTCTGCCGCAGCCTCCGCTGCCGCGCGGTCGATGTCTGTCTGAATCGCGCCTTCCACATCCGCACGCGCCGTGCCATACGTGGTGCGCGAAGATTCCACGACCGTGGTGCGAAGCGAATGCAAGGGCGGCTCGATGGGCGGAATCGTAATCGCAGAGAACGGCGGCGACCCGACGCCATCGATCATGAGCGAAAGATAAATCTGCCGCGCACCGAGGTTCACGAGGTCTTCTTTCGTAAATTGCGGGAAGAATACGGTCTCGAGCACCTCAGCGTCGAACGGCCCTACCCGGAACGCGACCGTGGTGCCCACGTTGCCGAACACCGCCGCGCGCACCTCTTCGTCCATCTGCTCTACGTACTGGTGCGCGATGATGAGATTGAGGTGATACTTACGCGCCTCGGAGAGAATCTCAGAGAATGTGTCGTTCGCGAAGTTCTGGAATTCGTCGACGTACAGGTAGAAGTTCGGCGCGAGGCGCAGCTCCTTATCGGGCAGTTCCGCGCGGCTCATGGCGCCAAGAAAGATGCGCGTCGTGAGCATCGAGCCCAAGAGCCGCATGTTCGTGTCGCCCACCAAACCCTTCGAGAGGTTGATGAGCAAGATCTTGCGCTCGTCCATCATCTGTCGGATGTCGAACGAGGAGTGCGGCTGGCCGATGATGTTACGAATCAAGGGGTTCGACGTAAACTGCCCGATTTTGTTCTGGATGGCGGGCGTCGCTTCCTGCGTGTAGCGCTCGCCGTAGTTGGCGAACTCCTTCGTCCAGAAGTCCTTCACCATCGGGTCCTTCACGTTGTCGACCACCTTCTTGCGATAGGTCTTGTCGGTGTACATGCGATTGACGCCAAGCAAGGTGGCATCCGGGTACTCGAGGAGGGCGAGGAGCGTGTTCGAGAGGATGTACTCCATGCGTGCG
The DNA here is from genome assembly GCA_021817705.1 of bacterium. Taxonomy (GTDB): domain Bacteria; phylum Patescibacteriota; class Minisyncoccia; order Phycocordibacterales; family Phycocordibacteraceae; genus C7867-001. The sequence continues at coordinate 7,652 of JAKAGB010000010.1, forward strand.
CTCCACGCGTCGACCCAGATCTTCTTGAACGTGGCCATGAGGCCGGAGACCACCAGATGGCGCTTGTCGTACCCCACGTCTTCCATCACGTTGAACGCGAGCGGGCGGTCGAGGTCGGCCGGCGCAAAATACACGACGTCTTTGACGCGCTCCTCGGGGATGTAGTCGAGCATCTTGTCGACCGCGGAGCCGTGCGGGTCGATGAACGCGAAGCCTTCGCCGTTCCGGATGTCCTGGATGGCCATGTTCTCGAGCAAGGTCGATTTGCCCATGCCCGTCTTACCGATGACATACATGTGCCGCTCGCGATCCTTCGCCTTGATGCCGAATGGCACGCGCTTGCCGCGCGAGTCGGTGGCTGCAAAGTACGTAACCCGCTCCGGGTTCGGAATCATGAAAACAGTATACAGGAATATGCCCGCGCCGCTTCGCGGCGCGGGATTTAGAACGCGAGCGGTTCTACCGGAGATTCTGGCGCGGGTTCGTGCGCTGGCTCAGCCTGCACTTCGAGCACCGAGGGTTCCGGCACGGGTTCCGGTTTCGGTACGGGGGCGAATTCGTTCGCGGGCGCAGGTGCCGGCGCGGGCGGCGTTGCTTGTTCGGCCTTTTTCGCCGCATCCGCACGCATCCAGATGCCAACACCCACGACGAGCGCGCCGAAGATGAGCGTAAGGATGCTCCGGAGCCCGACCGGCAAGCCGGAATACGGCGCAAGCATAATGAGCACGCCGAGCAAGATGAGCGTAGAGGATTTTGACATACGAAGATACTAGCAAGGGTGCACGATGACGACAAACTCGCCGCGGACTTCGCCTGGGTGCGCTTTGAAATATTCGGCAACTTCGGTCGCGGTGCCAGAAACGACCGACTCGTGAAGCTTCGTGAGCTCGCGACATACCGTAACGCGGCGTTCGGCCGGAAGCGCTGCGAGCGCCTTTTCGATTCGGTACGGCGATTCATAAAAGATGGCAGCGCGCGGCTCGCTTTTGATGCGCGCAAAAAACGTCTGCCGGCCTTTCTTGTGCGGCGGGAATCCGAGGAACACGAATTCGTCGAGCGAAAGGCCGGCGACGGAAAGCGCCGTAGCGAGCGCCGAAACGCCGGGCACGCTCTCGACGCGCGCGCCTATGGCGCGCGCCTCCGCCACGAGCTTCATGCCGGGATCGCTTATGCCCGGCGTCCCTGCGTCCGTCACCAAGGCTACGCGCTTGCCTTCTGCCAAGAGAGCGAGCACCGGGCGCGCAAGGTCGCGCGCCGATGCTTCGTGATACACGAGGAGCGGCTTCTCGATGTCGTAACGCGCGAGCAGCTTCGCCGTTACGCGCGTGTCCTCGCACGCAATCGCGTCCGCATTCTTGAGCGTCTCGATGGCGCGCAGCGTAATATCGCCCAGGTTGCCGATGGGCGTGCCGACGACCGAGAGCGTTCCATGCATATGGCCGCACAGTACCAGAGAAAAGAAAAACCCGCGACCGTACTCGGTCGCGGGCGTAATTCAGAATCCGATACGTTTGCGCATCGCCTCATTCTTCGCGCGTACATCCGGCGGGATGCCAGGAATCGCATCTGCGGCGTCGAGTGCGGCGCGTGCAGCAAGGAGCGCATCGTGCGTGTGACCGCCGATGCCGACCGTCACCTCCGCGATGCCGCGCAGGATGCACGACTTCTGATTCGCGTCGTTCACCAATGCAGCTCGAGACTGAGCTTCCGCGAGCAATCCGGCTGCTTCTGCACGGTGCCGCGCTGCATGACGATGCGTATGGGACACATGCAGAAGCTTAACGCGCGCGAGCGTGAGCGCGGCAAGCGCGGGCGTATGCGCGCCCTTCACGCTCTTCGTGCATTCAAAAGCCGACTTCGCGAATCGTTCCGTCGCTATCGCATACGTACCGCTTGCCCACCACGCGCGATAGCGCGTGAGGAGTGCGTTCGCGATAAGGATACATTCATCCGGCAAGTACAGCGCAGCAAGATTCACGGCGCGATCGTTCCCGAGTCTCCGCCAATGTGCAGCAAGCTCTCGGGTTGCCTTGAATTCGGCCGGGTCGCGCACGAGCGCACCATCTGCCCCCAGGTATTCGCCCGCCCAAACCTTCGCGGCAAGCGCGGAATCCTGTTCTTGAAGCATTACGCTACTCCTCTTCTGGTCTGTTTACAGAATAGCAGGCCGATAAATAAAGTCAAATTCCAACAAATCGGTAGATGGCGGTGATGCGCCGAGCGGGCGCCCCATCTTTTTCTCCGTATGTGAAGTGGTGCTGCTGCGGCACGCGCTCCGTCGTGCTGTTACTCACGGCCTGCTCGCCGCCGAGCGAGAACCCGATATGCGTGTGCCTACCGCTTGTTCCCTGTTCCTGCGCCTCCCATACGAGCACGTCGCCCGGCTCTGGCGCTCCCGCTTTCTGCCAGCCGTGCGCCTCGAGATCACGGACGGTTCCGGCGACCGTCGCATGCGGCGACTCGATGAGCTTGAAGTGCATGAGGATTGAGGAAACGAAATACGCGCACGAGAGGTTGCCGTCTTCAAGGATGTCGCGTACGCCGTCTCCCTCGCGCAAGTACAGCGTGCGGTAGGTATTCGCGCCCACGGCGTTCTGAATCATCGCGAGGTAGCTCTCGCGGCGCAGCACCAGATTCGCTTTCATGCGAGCAGTATAGCGCAACGACGCAGTTTGCGATTTTCAGTATGTTGGTGGAGTAACCGCACAGAAAATCGATGAAATGCAAGGCGCGCAAACGAGAAAATGCGAGCCGTATATGGAAATACGGTGAGCGTTTTCGAGCGCAGCGCAACGACGCGGTTCGCGATTTTCTGTGCGGTTACTGCAAGCAGCTCGTGGTGGTGGCCGTATCCCTATGCGAAAGCGGGAGCGAGCTCTTCGGCAAGAGCACGACAACGTACGGCGCGGTTTGTTTTTGTGCCGCGAGGCAGGAAACACCCGGCTTCGCTATCTGCACCTCTACGAGGCGCTCAGAAGAAGAATCAAGCACCGCGGGCGTGGAAATGACATAGCCCGCGCTCGGTTCCGTTCCGGCGAAGAGCGCGATGACGTCGCTCTGAGAGAAATCGACCGAGGGTACCGGATCGTTCGTGGAGAGCATCTGCCACAGCGCGCGCAGTTCGCTGCCAGACGTGATGAGATAGTTCGTACGTGCAGAAACCGCAGATTGCGCGCCCTGCGAAAGCACGGTTGCCGCGACCGGCGTGCCCGCGGGCGGCGTGTCGAGCACGGTGGGTGCCGTCGCGCGCGACGGACCATAGAGGATGATGGCCGCACCGAGAACTGCCGCAAGAAGCGCGATGCCCACAATGGTGAGAACGTCTTTCATATCCCTATCATACCCGCACGGGAGAGAGCCGCCGCGCGGGGTGTGGGTATAACCTTCTGAACCAAGCTTTGTGTGCCGTACAGCCCTCTGTGCACGCTCTAGGATTCGAACCTAGGACCGCTCGAGTATCAGTCGAGTGCTCTACCAACTGAGCTAAGCGTGCACACGGGGCTTTACTGCTTGGCTGCCCGCTATCCTAACAGAAATCGGCACTCGCTTCCAGCCCGCAGAAAAACACGAACGCCGCCCTTCGGGCGGCATTCGTGTTAGAGCAAACTTAAAAAATAATGGCCTAGCGAAAAGCTGATTTTTCGAGCGAGAATGGCCGGCGCAGTCAGAAGCGATGCCGAGCATCGCTGAGGACGAGCCGTTGCCGTTCGCAGCCGAAAAATCAGTTTTGCAGCGGCCATGCAGCTCTAGTTTTATTTTTGAAGTTGGCTCTTGTGAAGAAAGAAAGAATGCGTGCTCTTTTGTTCCGCCTATTCCGTCCCGGTTGAGAACTCATATGCGGTTCTCAACCGACCACCCGATTACGTTCCCGGGCGCTCGTGCTTCGGTTTGGGACGAAAGCCATCTCCCTACCCTTTCGGGCAATCGACTTGCTCTGCCTTTCGGGCGAGAGCGATTCCATTTCGGATATGTTCCACGACCAGCTTCCGCTAGCCGTGCCTTGTTCTGTGTTCCCCTCGTGTCGCCACGAGGCATGGACTATATCATCACCCAGCCCTAGTTTTCGCAAACTAGAGCTGGGGATCGGCGTGTAGTCTCTGAGGGGTCATGCGCGGCTGCGCAGCGGACTTCCCTGCTGATTTTCTGCACCTCGCGCATTGTCACGGGCATACTGTTTCCAGTATACCGCGTAGCGCGAGGATTCTCAGGTCTTCCAGCATATAGCCGATTTTATTTTTCATGGGATTACTCCCATGCGTCGCAACAGGCGCAGTATGCGCCAACGACTTACTCCCTGTCACTGAATTTGCCGTAGTACCGCACGAGGCGGTCCTTCGGGCACCCCCAGCTCCCTTGAGTTGACGGGCGAATGTGATAGTCGCAGACTTCACGTTCCCACGTAGCGAGCGGATTTCCCGCACTACGCGAGTCCAACAGTTTTTTGATTCATGCGCTTCTTAAGCGCGCGAATCTTCTCAACACCCTCTGGCTTCAGATGCACACCCTCGCGAACGAGGCTGGCAATCTGGCAGAAGATGTCGAAGCTCGCGCTCTTAGACGCACTTTGTAACGGATATTTCTTAAAGAACGGGATTACCGTCTCCTGAATATCACGCTGTGCGCTTACGGTATAGCGATAACACTGGCAGTGGTTTGCGCGCTGTTCTTTCTGGAAGTACACCGCGCCGCACCCTATCGTGTTTCGCACCTTTTCGAGTAGTTCCCGGTCGCGTTCCTGCATTTTCAGATGGAAATGCAATTGCACGCCGTATCCAGCCCGATAGGCTTTTGATTTCCAGATGTTTACGTAGAAACACCCTTCACCATCCGTAAGTCCCACAACGTATTCGTTGCTGACTGCCGGTTTTGTCCTTCCCATACTCTTCCCATTGTAGCAATGAGTTGACGCACAGTACTACGACGCAGCTGACTTCTTGTGGATACATCTGCGTAATTTCACAAGATCTCCCCGGGTCACGCATACTTCCATTCCGCACATCCGACACGGCCTTTCTTTGGCATCTTCCCCATGCTCACCGCACGTCTTTCATGGGTCGACGCGGCCTTTTATGTGTCGGCTATGCTTTGCCTACAGACCCTTCAGTCCATGCCTCACGGCGTTGGACCTGTCTTCGGCTACGCTCCGCATGACGAATGCAGAGGGACGGATTTGAACCGTCTGGAACTATGCGCTGCCGGGCGCATTTATTTGTGAGTACAAGACTCGAGAACGTATTCACGGCAGTTTAGCTGACCTGCCATTACTAGCGATTCCGGCTTCAAGAGGTCGGTTGCAGACCTCTATCCGTACTGAGGCGCGTTTTAAGGATTTGCTCCACCTTACGGTATTGCATCCCGCTGTAGCGCGCCATTGTATTATGTGTGCAGCCCAAGGTATCAGAGGGGCACGCTGATCTGGCGTCATCCACACCTTCCTCTCCCGTGAGGGAGCAGTCTCGCCTGGCCATATAGGCAACAGGCAACGTGGGTTGCGTTCGTTACCCCACTGAAGGGAACAGTTCAAACCACGAACTGACGACGACCGTGCACCACCTGTGCTACACCCTCGAAGGCTCAATCCCTTTCGGGAAAGATGCAGTAGCATTTCTAACCTTGGTAAGGTTCTTCGTTTATCGACGAATTAAGCCACATAATCCACCGCTTGTGCGAGTCCCCGTCTATTCCTTTGAGTTTTAATCTTGCGATCGTACTACCCAGGCGGCTCGCTTACCGCGTTAGCTTAGTCTCGCAGAGGGTCGATACTCCGCAAAACGAGCGAGCAACGTTGAGGGCCGGGACTACGAGGGTATCTAATCCTCTTCGATACCCCGGCTTTCGTGTGTGAGCGTCAGGAACGCGCCAGTAGAGTGCCTTCGCCTTTGGTGTTCCCCACGATATCAACGGATTTCACCCCTCCACCGTGAGTTCCCTCTACCTCTCGCGCCCTCGAGCCGTACCGTTTCTCTTGCGGCCCGCATGTTAGGCATGCGGATTTAACAAAAGACTAATACGGCCGCCTGGACACCCTTTACGCCCAGTGATTCCGGACAATGCTTGGGGCCTCTGTATTACCGCTCCTGCTGGCACAGAGTTAGGAGCCCCTTATTCATCGGGTACCGTCAATGACTTCTTCCCCGATAAAAGCTGTTTACGTACCAAGGCACTTCATCCAGCACGCGATGTCGCTCCGTCAGGCTTTCGCCCATTGCGGAATGTTCTTGTCTGCAGCCTCCCGTAGGAGTATGGGCCGTGTCGCAGTCCCATCGGTGGGGGTCAGCCTCTCAGCTCCCCTAAGCGTCGTAGCCTTGGTAGGCCGTTACCCTACCAACTAGCTGATACTACGCAGGCAACTCCCGGAGCGAAAAACCTTTACTCTTTCGAGACCATCGGGAATTACCTAGCCTTTCGGCTAGCTATGCCCGACTCCGGGGGGTCTACCTACGCGTTACTACCTCGTTTGCCGGTTGCCCTTGCGGGCCCCCTTGACTTGCATGACTTATCCACATCGCCAGCATTCGTCCTGAGCTAGGATCAAACTCTCATTAAGAATAGGCGGAACAAAAGAATTTACATTCTTCTTGCCCGCGCGCCAGGAGCGCGCGGGACTTTCTTCATTTCACTATGCAGTTTTCAAATAGCTTTTGGCAGAAAGAAATAGGAGCCCTTCCGAGCTCGCTAAGGAAGCTCTGCCCTGCCTGCTACCCCGTACTGGGAGGCAGTAGGGCCATACTATAGGAAGCTCGAAAAGGCGTCAACCCCGTTAGAAGTCTGTCGCCAGAGTACAGAGCTGTGTAGGCAGACGAGGGGTCTCGGCTGGCATAGCCGCCCACCGAGAGGCAAAAGGAAAATCCTCTGAGAATTTTCCTTTTGCGAGGACTTCTAACGGGGCAAGCATCCCTAGAGCACGCATTTTCGGCTTGTCGCCATTGCAGCTCATGGCAAGAAGCGTATGCTGTGTGCAGCCGTCACCTTGCCTACAAGCGCCGACCGCGTGGCGTGTTTTCGTCGGCCAGGTGATTTCTCCTCCAGAAAAGAAAACCCGCGCTTACGCGCGGGTAAAGATTGCGGAAAGGGCGTCGTGCACGGCTTTTTCAAACTCGTCTTTGCGATTTTCGATTACCGCATCGAACGAATCCGCTTGCGCGAACTCGTGTTTTACGAGCGCGAGACGGTGCGCAATTTCCTCTTCGGGCCCGTCGGAACGAAGCGCGCGGATGCGTCGTTCCACGTCCTCGAGCGACGGCCGCAAGAAGAGCGTAAATGCATCGGGAATGTGCTTCTTGTATGCCGCCGCGCCTTGCACGTCCACCACCGCAAAGACATATTCGTGCGCTTCGCGCATGGCTTCCACTACGTGGTGCGAGGCGCCATACAGGTTGCCGTACACCTCCGCGTGTTCGATGAAATCACCGGCCGCAATGCCGCGCAAGAACGAGTCGCGCGGCATGAAGTGGTAGTGCACACCGTCAATTTCGCCTTCGCGCGGGCGGCGCGTCGTGGTGGTAACAAGTTGCGCCGCGTTTGGAATCCGGCTTGTAAGCTCTTTTGCGAGCGAGGTCTTCCCCGCGCCCGATGGTCCCGAGAGAACGAAGAGCAGCCCGGGCATGAGCATCTCCTTTTCATGAGCTTCTACCTGAAAGGATACCCGCCGGCGCGCGGCTCGCGCAAAAAGAAAACCCGTGGCGTTATTGCCCGCATGAAAAACCCGCGCTTTAGGCGCGGGACTTTTGGAGTACCTTGAGCACCCGGGCATGGAGCACCGGCAGAGTGTTGTCGTTTTGCACGACCGCGTCGGCAAGCGCGAGCGCGCCGAGCAGGTCTTGCTTCGTCGGGTCGTCGGGATTCATTTCCGACTGCTCCTGCGCAATGAACTCTGCGAGGGTCACGTCGTCTTTTACGCCGCCGCGCGCTCGTGCGCGCGCATAGCGGAGCACAACAGGTGCGTCGACGCCAAGTACAAACCCGCCGTGCGCTTGTATGGCGCGCACTTCCGAAAGCGCGCGCAGCGACTCGATAACACTATCGGCACCCGATTTTTCGGCGCGCGCATAGAGCGTACGGACGATGTAGTCGGCACCGAATTGCGCCCGCAGATCGTTGCCCACCTTGATACGGTTTGGGCGGTTGTCTGGAAGCCTATGCCGCTTCACCTCTTCTGCAATGAACCCACTCATGGAGTAGTGCGTGAACCCGAGGCGCTTCAGATAGTTTGCGACCTCTTCCTTCCCAGCACTGTTGGTGCCGGTAACGCCGATGATGCGCATCGAAAAAACTCCTTATCGCTTCCGTGGTTGATGCTACTCCAGTGTGCCAAAAAGAAAAAGCCCGAGTCCGAAGACTCGAGCAGTAAAAGGTCACGAGAACCTGAATCCGGCTTTCAGCCATTATCCTTGGCGATGATCGCAAAGCGGTCACCAAGAAGATCCGTGCGTGAGCCATTACCTCACGCTCTAGTTCTCGAAGGCGCATCCTGTGGCGACCAAGGGTCTTTCCCGTTTCCGGCACATGCGGTATTAGCCCCGAGGGGGTTATTCCGTACCACAAGAAATTGACGAGCAGTCACCTCCGCAGGAGAGTGCCTTGCTTGCCATTAGCTTCCGCTCACCATCCTAGCAGAAGGAGAATCTGCGTCAAGCACGCGAGTGGAAAACTACTTCTTCGTGAAGTACCGCGAAAGGGGGATGAGGAGCGGTGCGGCGAGGAGAACCGAGGAGTACGTGCCGGCGATGACGCCCACGAGCATGACCAAGGCGAAGGTGCGCGTGGCCGCAGCGCCGAGGATGACGAGCACAGCGAGGGCAAGCACCACGGTGAGCGACGTATTGATGGAGCGCGTCATGGTTTCGCTGATACTCTTCCCCACCGTCGTCTCGAAGTCTTCCTTCGTGCCGGTCTTCTCGTTCACCGCGAGGTGCTCGCGCACGCGGTCGAAGATGATGATGGTGTCATTCACCGAGTAGCCGAGGAGGGCGAGGAGCGCGGTGACGAAGAGCGAGTCGACTTCTGCGCCCGTAAAGTGCGCGAAGATGGCGAAGAAGCCGGCCGGAATCACGAGGTCGTGCACGAGGATGACGATGACCGTGAGGCCGTACACCCACGAAGGCACCGGGCGCGACACTTTGCGGAACGCAAAGGCGATGAAGAGCACGATGGCGAGCACGACCGCAAAGATGGCCCAGAGCGCCTTCGAGGTGAACTGCGCGCCAAGCGAAGGTCCGACGGAGGTGTAGGAAAGCTCGGTGGTGGAGGCGTTATGCGAAAGCGCCGCGAGCACGGCCGTGTGCTCCTCCGGCGTAAGGGTAGCGGTGCGGATAGAGACGGCATCCGAGCCGCTCGCGCGCACGGAAACCGGGCCGAGCGGTACGGTCGAGACTTCCTGCTCTACCGCTGCGAGCGCGGGGCGGCCGTTCGGGTACTGCACCTGCATCAGGGAGCCGCCCGCAAAATCGATGCCGACCGGAAGGCCGAAGTAGAAGATAGCGCCCAGGGCCGCGGCAAGCAGGATGCCGGTGAACCAGAAGAAGAACGTGCGATGAATGGCGATAAACATGGTTATGATTTACGGAAACCGGACGAGAGCAAGAAATGCCACGCCTTCCCCGCCGTTTCCGGCACGAAAGCAAGGAGATACACGCGCGACACAGAGACGGCCGAGATGAACGACGCGAGCACGCCGAGGAGGAACACGAGTGCGAAGCCCTGCACGATGGAGGTACCGAGCCAGAAGAGGATGATGCCGGAAATGATCATGGTGAGGTGGCCGTCGCGAATCGCGGTCCAGGCGCGACCGAAGCCGATGTGCACCGCTTCGCGCGGCGATTCGCCCTTGCGCAGCTCTTCCTTCGTGCGCTCGAAGATGAGCACGTTTGCGTCCACCGCCATGCCGGTCGAGATGATGAGACCCGCGATGCCGGAAGCCGTGAGCGTGATGGGGATGAGCTTGATGACCGCGAGCATGAGCGCGAGGTATTCGGCCAGAGCGACCGCGGCCACGAGACCCGGGAAGCGGTACCACGCGAGCATGAAGAGCGCGATGATGGCGAACGCCACGAGCCCGGCCACGACGCCTGCGGCAACCGCCGCGCCGCCCAGGGTGGGACCGACACTCGAAGAGCTCTCGAGCGAGATGGGCACCGGAAGCGCGCCGAAATTGAGGTTCTGCGCGAGGTCGCGCGCCTCGGTCGCCGTAAAGTTGCCGGTGATGGTGGCCTTGCCGCCCGGAATCGCTTCTTTGATGACCGGCGCGGAAATCGGCTGGCCGTCGAGGAAGATGGCAAGCTGCTTGCCAACGTTCTCGCTCGTGATTTTTTCAAAAAGCGCGGCGCCCGTGCTGTCGAACTGGATTTCAACCTGCGGCGCAGCGAGGCCGGCGGTCGCGCCGCTACCGAACGCCAAGGTTGCACCCGAAAGGTAGCGGCCGGTGAGGCCGGTAAGGACGAACTGCGGGGTGGAGGATGCGCCCGCGGCAGTGGAAGACGCGACGAGTTCGAAGTCGAGGGTCGGCGTCTTGCCCAAGGCATCGACTGCAGCCTGCACGTTGGTCACGCCCGGAAGGTCGACAATGAGGCGGTCTTCGGTCTGGCCCGTGAGCGCGCTCGCGGTCTCGGTCTGCACGAGCGGTTCGGCAACGCCGAAGAGGTTCACGCGGCGCTCGATGACGCCCTGGAGCGCACTCAAAGCGCCCGCGCGTTCCGAAGGCGACGTCGAGGCCATGTCGGCCTTGTAGACGAGCTCGGTGCCGCCCGCGAGGTCGAGACCGAGCTTGAAGCGGTAGTTAGAGTACGGGTTCGCCTGCGTGCCCCACACGAAGTAGGCAAGCAAAATGCCTGCAAGGAGTGCGACGAGCGCGAACACGCGGTACCGGGTCATGATGGATGAGTATACCCCGTGAGCGCTCAACGTGCCATCTTGCGTTCCGCAAGAAGTACGGCGTTTTCAAAAAGCTTGGCGACGGCGATGGGGCCAACGCCGCCGGGAACGG
>JAKAGB010000043.1 GCA_021817705.1 bacterium
CCTGCGGTGGCGTCGCGTGCCTCGTGCTCGGCATAGCGAGCATCGGCTGGGTGAGCGATCGAGTCATTGCAAGCGGCGCCGCCAACCTGTTCTTCGTGCCGATGGGACTCGTTCTCGCGGGCGTCGTCCTACTCGGGGCGGCGTTTTCTGCGGAGTGGTAGCCCCGCTCGCCCTCGCCCCGCCGGCATTCCGGCGGGGTTTTCTTATGCACGCGGACGCTTCGTGACGAGCGAAAGTCCCTGCGGCACGAGGCGTTTGAATTCTTCCCATGGAATCTTTGTGTCGTCGTCGCGCGTTTCGCCGACATTCAGGATGGAATTAGTCGCGGGGTCTACATACCACATGGGGAGTTCATCGGCGCGGCCATCCTTTGCCCAGTAGGCGCTATCCTCCGGCAGGGAAATGCTGCGCAACTCCGCTTCGCGCATACGCAGGAGCGCCGCGACCGCGGCGAGCCGCACCTTGCGTTCCTGGCGCGTAAGGATGCTTACGCGGCCAGACGATTCCGCTTTTTGCACCACTACGTCCGCGCGCGGCCCCTGCATGGAACGCAAATACGTGGGCATGGAGGGCTTGTCGGAAACCACGAATGCGACTTTCAGTTTCTTGCCGCTCTGTTCTGCAGCGAGTTCTTCGTATTCGCCGGTCTTCTTTTTCTCTTCTACGACACGGGGTGATTCGACGTGGTGCTCGTAGGCGGACTGGTAGTGCGCGGCAAGAAGGGGCAGCACGAAGTGCACGATTTTGTCTGCTTCGCCCGGGTGCGTTTTGTTCAATGAGGCGATGAGGCCGGAAAGGCCGAATGCGCGGTCGATGGGGTCATTCGAGCTCGTACCCTTGCCGAAGGCATCATCGCGCTTCGCGTACGCGAGGAGTTTGCCGAGTGCGGGGTTATCGCGTATGCCAAGGTAGTCGGCGACGAGTTCGGATGCGCAGGCGCCGGTTGCGTGGTGGTCGAACGGGCCACCACCCACGTCGAGCGGCAGAATCTTCTGCGCGATGAGGGCCTCGAACGATTCGGCGGGCGCACTCGGCTTCACTTCGATGCGCGCGTCTTCGATGCCGGGGAAGCGCTCGCGGCCGAGCGTCGTCAGGATGAAAATCGCGACGATAGTATCCGGTTGTGGCCGCGTGGGGATGAGTATCGTCCAAGGTTCCATTGCGTTCAGTATACCCCGTTAGAAGTTCAGCGGGCGCTCAGAGTTGGGTGAGACGTCCGACACGCGAACTCGCCTTGCGGCTCCCCGCAATAGCATTCTCGCGTATGCCAAAAACTTCTAACGGGGCAGGCAAATAAAAATCGCCCCCGAGCGCGTTTGCGCCGGGGGCAGGTGAAAGAACTCCTTTTTATTTCTTGTTGTCGCCGTGAACGGGTTTGCGCAGATGCTTGCGCATCAGCTTTATGAGCATTCCCGCGCCGAACTTCGTTGGCTCCACGCTTGTGTACTGCGGGCCGCCGTTGATGAGTGCGCCCATCTCGTTGTTGGCGTACCAACGTTCGGGTTCCATCTGCGTAAGTTCCGCAGCAAGACCTCGAACATCGAGACCCTCCGTCGAGATGGCGACGTGGCCGTCATCGGCGATGATAATCCGCGCCCAGTACTGCTTGCTCCGCGCGGCCGCCTTCGCAAGGAAGTGGTCGCTCGTGCGCAGCACCAGACACTTCATGTCGCCGATGCCGAACTCGTTGCGCTCCATGAGCGCGAACTCGCCCTTTGCGCGGGCGCGCTCGCGTTCAAGCCGCTGGCTGTTGTCGCGCCAGAATGCAACGCGCCGCTGGATATCCTCGGAGGAACCTCCGAGGAGCCAGAGATCGCGCAGGTAGCGCCCAAGCGAGAACGGCTTTTCCGAATCCTTCGCGAGCTTTTTGGCGAGGTGCGTGAGCGCTTCGTCCATTGGCTCGTCTGCGGAACGGACTGCCATGCCGTCTTCCACATCCAGGTACGAGAGGATGACATTCTGACACTCGATTATGACCTCGAGCGCCCATTCATCGGACTCGTCGAGCTCGTAGAGCTCGCGGATAAGGAAGGCGATGCGCATATCCCCGCCCTGCTTCAGATTGCCCGTGCGGTTATTCTCGTTCACGAGCCGAAGCAGTTCCTGCTCGCCGCGGGAAAGCGGCAGCAGGTAGCGGGAGGCGAGCCAGGCCGTTGCCGACTTGGCGCCAGCCTTGTGATACTTCCGGTGGCCGATGTCGATAGGGTAGACCCTTTCGGCATCCCACGCCTTGAATTGCTCTTCCGAGCATTCGTTCGCAGTGTAGTACCGCAAGGATTCGATGTCCCTCCGGTTGTGGCGCGAGAGCACCGCAAGCGCCGCAATCTTGTCGAACGGCGACTTGCGGGGCAGTATGACCCCCGAGAAGTCGAGGGTGAACTTGACCGGTTTCTTGGCGGCAAACGCGTCTTCGAATACATTCGTCATTTCGTACTCTCCCGTTGATAGAGCCCGAGGCAGGATGCCTCAAGCGGCGTTGTCGAAGAAGAAAACTCTGCGGCTAGACTAGCATATTGAATGCTGCTTGTCAATAGTCTGCTGGAGAGGCGCGGGAAATGGCTCTACAGAGCCATTTCCCGCGCCTCTCCAGCCCAGTGCTATACTCCTTTCATATGACCATCCTCTACATCCTCATCGCGCTCGTCGTGGTGCTCGTGCTGTGGCTCGTCGCAGCCTTTAACGGCTTCGTGGCAAAGACGAATCGCGCGAAGGAAGCGCTCGCTGACATCGACGTGCAGCAGAAGCGTCGGTACGACCTCATCCCGAACCTCGTGGAGACGGTGAAGGGCTACGCGGCGCACGAGAAAACGGTGTTCGAAGACGTGACGAATGCGCGCACGAGGGCCATGGGCGCGCAGGGTATGGAAGAGAAAGCAAAAGCCGAAGACGCGCTCTCCGGCACGCTGAAGAGCCTGTTTGCGGTCGCCGAGAATTATCCAGATCTGAAGGCGAATCAGAACTTCCTGGAACTCCAGCGCGAACTCACCGACACCGAAGACAAGATTCAGGCGTCGCGCCGTTTCTACAACAGCACCGTCATGAGCCTCAACACGGCACTAGAGTCGTTCCCTGGGAACCTCGTTGCCGGCCTGTTCCACTTTGCGCCTATGACGCTCTTCCAGCTCGCCTCGCCCGCGGAAGCCGAGCCGGTAAAGGTGCAGTTCTAGCATGGCCGCGGGTTACACGCCGTTCGAAGTCGTCATCACGGCAATCATCCAGAAAGACGGGAAGTACCTCATCACGCGGCGGTCGCCGGACAAGAAGCGTTTCCCCGGAATGTGGACGGTGCCAGGCGGGCACCTGGAGCCAGCCGATTTCATGGGCTATCCCAAAGACACCGAGCACTACTGGTACAACGTGCTCGAGAAAGCGCTCGCGCGTGAAATTGAAGAGGAGGTCGGGTTGCAGATTGAGAACGTGCGATACGTAACCTCGCTCGCCACCGAGCACAAGGATGGCGCGGCCTCCATCGTCATTTCTTGCTTGGCGGATTACGCGAACGGCGATGTGCGTTTGCAGGAAGGCGAGACCGACCAGGCCGAATGGGTCTCGCTCGACGAAGCGAAAGCCTACGAGCTCATCGACGGTATCTACGATGAACTCGCGATGGCCGAAAAGCTCCGCACCGGCGAGCGCACCGCCTGGCAGCGGCATTAGCATGGATCTCTACGCACAGCGCTCGGCGAATATCAAGAAGACCTGGCTTCTCATCACCGGGTTCTTGATCGTGGTCATCGCGGTGGGGTATGCCATCTCGTGGTACTACCAGTCGCCCGGCATCTTGTACCTCGCCATCGTGATTGCGGTCGCAACGAACTTCTACGCCTACTGGGCGAGCGACACGCTCGTGCTCAGCCTCAACCGCGCGCGGCCGGCAACGCGCGAGGAATTCTTTGATTTCTACACCGTGGCAGAAAACATGGCGATTACGGCGGGGCTGCCCACGCCGAAGCTCTACGTCATAGACGATCCCGCGCCGAACGCGTTCGCGACCGGGCGCGACGAGAAGCATGCAGTGGTGTGCGCCACGACCGGACTCCTCAGCATGATGAACCGCACGGAGCTCGAGGGCGTCATCGCGCACGAGATGAGCCACATCAAGAATCGCGACATGCTCCTCATGACCGTGGCCGTGGTGCTCGCAGGGTTCGTGGCAATCCTCGCGCAGATTTTCATCCGCATGTCGTTTTGGGGCGGGGGGCGGCGCGACGACAACGGCGGCAACGGACTCCTCTTGGTGCTCGCTATCGTCGGCATCATCCTCGCGCCCTTTGCCGCGAAGCTCATCGAAC
>JAKAGB010000044.1 GCA_021817705.1 bacterium
TGCCCGAGCGCGACCGCCGTAAGCGCTACCGCGAACGCTGCGGGGTTGAAGATATGCTTCTTGCCGATCGCGAAGATGTATTTGGAAGCCATCGCCCACACGCCCGCGAAGACGAGGAACCCGATGCCGGCGGCGTCGCTCGAGGAGACCGGCGAGATGATGAGTGCGAGGATGAGCGCGGTGATGTACACCGACTCGACGTTCGGCGCCGCTTCGAACGCGTACGCGAACGCGGCATTCGCTGCCCACGAGGACGCGAGGAGGAGGATGGTCGAGAACGCGAGCGCGGCGGGGTCGTACGGCAAAATGCCGAAGAAGCTCTCGAGGAACGCCACGACCAAAAGTCCGGCAAGGTAGTAGAGCACGAGCCGGTACATCGTGACGCCGTTCAGGATGTTGTCGATGAAGTCCATCATGGTGCGACAAATGCGGAGAAGCCACTCGTCATAGTAGCAGTGCCCGCGGGCGAAATGCCATAGGCTTCGACGCCGGGGACGGATTGGAGGAACGCGAGCCCGTCGGCACCCATCGCGAACGCGGCCGTCGCGTAGCGGTCGGCTTCGAGCACGTCCTTCGCGACGACCGTGAGCGAGAGGAGCGCGCGCGGCGGAGCCGCGCGCGTATGCGGGTCATATATATGTGCGCCACGCACGTAGGTGCCGGAAGTCGCCACGCCGTGCTCGCCCGGCGCGAGCACCTTCACGATGCCTTCGCCCAAAGGATTCCGCACGCCCACCGTCCACGGCTTCCCTTCTGCATTCACGCCCGCACACTGGATGTCGCCGCCTACGTCCACAAAAAAGTTTTTTCTCCCGCGCTCTTTCAACAGATTCGCCGCGTTCAAGATTGCCCAGCCTTTTACGACACCCGACGGGTCGAAGGTGCCGTCGGGCTTCGTCGTATCAAAAAAACCGCGTGTCTCTTCTTTGGTGCGCGCGGCAATGGCGAGCACTTCGCGCATTTCTTTGCTCGGCTCGTGCGCACCATCGCGATTCATCGTCGCCACTTCGCTCGTGTCTTTATAGGGGCTGAACTGCTCGTCCACCGAGACGAGGTACGCGAACACGGCTTCCAGGTCGTCCGCGGTCGCCTCTGCATCCGCAACCTCGAACACGACCGGCATGCCCATGATGAGCCGGGTGTCACGCATGGCCGTGGAGACAGGTCGCGCGCACGGAGTCCGTTTCAAAACGGCAGACGGAGTCGGCACTTCGGAAAAATTTCGTAAGACTTGGCCAAGCGGCCCGGAGCGTGAAATTTTTCCGAAGTGCCGCGCAGTCGGTTTTGAAACGGGCTCTACTCATGACGCCCTACGCCTTCGCGAGCGCGTTCGCGAGCGACTCGCGGAATGCGCGGCTCGTTTCGCTCGCGCCCGAAATCGTGTTCACGTTCGCGCTCTGCACCTGGAGCGCTTCTTCGGTGAGCATCGGCATCGCCTGGCTGTTGATGTACACCGAGGTCATGTGCGTGTTCGGATACTGCAGGAATTTCACGTCGGCAATCTTGCCGCCGGAGATGACGGCTTCCACCTGCACATTGCCGTAGTACGCGTTCGCGACGCTGCCCGTGTACGTGCCGTCTTTGTACTGCCCCTGCGACGCGGCGGGAGCCGGCGCGGGCGAGGGCGTTACGGTGGGGCTCGGCGCGGGCTGCGCAGGCGGCGCAGACGTGGTGGGCGTGTTCTCTATGGAAATGTTCGTCGTCTGCGAAGGTGCGGCAGTAGGCGCAGCCGCAGGCGACGCGGATGCGTTCGAACTCGAATAGAGCGCATAGCCCACCGAGCCGGCGATGACCACGATGGAAAGCAAGAATTTCTTCATGTCGGCTCTTTATACGCCCGCGGGAGCCGCTTGTTTCGCCGCGCGGCGAATGAGAAAGAACGGCGTCATTTCGTCGGCCTGCCCTGCCGGATTGTCGCGCAGCACCGCTTGGATGAATCTTTCGGAGAGTCCGCGCGTTCTTCCGAGCGAGAATACGCCGCGATAGTTCGCGTCCACGATGGCCGTCTCCGCGCCGAAGCGCTCGCGCACTTTTTTTGCAAAGCCGTTCGGGTCTAAGGGCGAGCGCTTCGCGTAGTTCAGGTACGGATGCACGTCGAACGACATGGGGCAATCCACCGATTTCGCCCGCTTGCCGCTAATACGGTAAAACATGCCCTTGATGCCAAGCGGGCGCGTCACCGCCGCCACCGCCGCAGCAAACAGCACGCGCGGCACGCCGGCTTCTTCAATGAACAGCTGCATCGCCATCGAGGTGCCGTGCCCGAAGCCGCGGAAATCCGGCGTGCCCACTTTGTTGTTCACGCGCTTCGCGAGGAAGCGCGCGAGCGGCGTCGGCTTTATGTTCTTTATGAGCACGATGCGCCCCTGCGAGAGCGCGAGCACTTTCTCGCTAATGAAGATGTAGTCGCCTTTCTGCAGATGCGGCGCGAGGAACTTCTCGAGGAGCTCCATAAGGTCGTCGTGCTCGGCGATGAGTGGCGACTTTATGGGGATGCGCAGCCACTCCTGCCCTTCTATCGCTATCGAAAGCTGCTTGCCTTTGTTCGGCGCGGGAATTGCTGCGTCCATACGCACGCAGCGTACCACGCTTGCGGTGCGGATGTCGCGTAGTGGATAGCGTGCGCGCGAAGCGAGACACCGTGCGAAAATGGAGACGTGGCAGAGCTGTTTACAGACAGAGTGAAGTTCGCGCCCGGTCTGCAGCGGCGCTTCTTAGAGCGCGTCTTGAAACGCGTACCGACTTCGGAAGTTGCACAGCTCTGCGCTTGTTCGGAACGAGCGGTGCGCGATTGGAAACGCGAGAAATATCTTATGCCTGCCTCGGCACTCAAGCCGCTCGCCAAACGCGCGGGGATTCCCCTTCCGGCACATACCGTCGTCGACGTGCTCGCCCGCGCACGCGCCACGGGCATCTTGGGTGGCGAGGCGCGTATCAAGAGGTACGGCCGCATCGCGCGAGACGAAGAGTACCGAAAGAAACGATGGCGAAAATGG
This sequence comes from bacterium, assembly GCA_021817705.1. Classification (GTDB taxonomy): domain Bacteria; phylum Patescibacteriota; class Minisyncoccia; order Phycocordibacterales; family Phycocordibacteraceae; genus C7867-001. The sequence continues at coordinate 2,997 of JAKAGB010000044.1, forward strand.
TGGAACGAACACGGAAGCACCACACTCCCCGAGTCTTTCGTGGCGCGGGCAGTCGTGGAGCCAAAGAAAAGCGTCGCGCTTGCCGAATTCATCGGCATCATGATGGGCGACGGCGGACTGAGCAAATACCAAGCGGTAATCAGCCTCAATACCGTCGACGATGCGGAATACGTGCGCTTCGTTGCGGCGCACGGCGAGATGCTGTTTGGAGTCCGTCCCACGGTACGTGCGCATAAAGAAACGTGCGTTACGACCATTGTGTTTTCGCGTGCCAACCTAGTACAGATACTGCACCGCCTTGGCCTCCCCATCGGAGACAAACTGAAGCAGGGGCTCGACATGCCCCAGTGGATCCGAAAGAATCGCGCGTATTCAATTTCCTGTATGCGTGGACTGGTCGATACCGACGGCTGCATTTTTACGCACAGGTACATCGCCAAAGGAAAACGGTACACCTATAAGAAACTCTCCTTCAAGAGCGCCTCGCCGGCGCTTGTCGCATCGGTCTACACGCTTCTCACACGGCTGGGTATGAGCCCGCGCGTAAGTCGTGATGGACGCGATGTGCGGCTCGAAAGCGCTGCCGATGTGCGCCGTTACTTCACACTCATCGGCAGCAGTAATCCGAAGCATTTGAAACGGTACGCGAAATAAAGTAGGATGCAGAAGCCGGGAGGGTTGTGGCGAATGGTAAGCCGGCGGCTTGCTAAGCCGTGGTCGCGAAAGCGGCTTGTGGGTTCGAGTCCCTCACCCTCCGCTACGAAAGAGAAAGGCGCTCTCGTAATTGAGAGCGCCGATTGCTATGCGTACTTCGTGCCGTGGCTCCACTCGGGATGATTTGGAGCGCGGCGGACTCCCTCGCACCGTGTATCATACGTCTCATGCCCGACGCGGAATTCAGGAAGATGGTGAAAACGGATAAGTACCAGGTGTTTTTGTTTACCTGCCGTGCCAATCTGCCGTTCTTCTTCGCGTCGCATCCGTGGTTCGTCGTGAACGACCATGGGAACATCGCGCGGTACGGCGTACTCTTTGAGAGCCGGCACAACCGCCACCGGAAGCAGTACCTCTTTAAGGACGCGCTTCCGCCCACGCACGGCATATCCGTGTTCCCCTACTGGCACCGCTGGTATTGGAAGAGCACGTTGCGCGGCGTCGTGGAAGGCGGCGATGATTCTGCGGCGGCGCGGCTCGCGCGCGTCATAACGGGCTCGCTCGAGACGTACCCGCACGCCGAGGAGTA
>JAKAGB010000011.1 GCA_021817705.1 bacterium
GGTCTGGGTTAGCAGGCCGCACTGCCTTGTTGCGGGGGTCGGAATCGAACCGACGTATCGGGGTTATGAGCCCCGCGACCAACCTCTAGTCCACCCCGCTAGAAAATACCGTACACGAAAAATACGCGATGCGCAACCGGCGCGCGCCGCGAAGCGGCGCGCGCAATTAGATTATTTGAAATTCGCGGAAGGTCGCTTCGTATTGAGCGATGGTACGGCGCGCGAGCGTCGCAGAAAGGTCGAAGGCGGAACCTTCGTGCGCGATCTGGTTGCGCACCTTATGCGCGTCCCACGCGCCCTGAAGCGTCTCGAAGTCGGCGGGCTCCACCTGCTTCAAGCGCTCGCCAACGCCGTCACCCTGGTACCCTTCGCGCGCGAGCATCTCGTCGAGCATGATGTCGGCTTCTATGATGGCTTCGCGCCACTCAGCGGGCGTCGAGCCGCCGATGAGGCTCTCGATATGCTTCCAGCGCTTGTTCTCTTCGCTCGCAGACGGTGCAAGGAGCACGGTGCCGTACTTCTCGGCTTCTTGGCGGCGGAGTTCGAAGAGCTCTATGAGCGCGTACACGATGAAGATGAGTCCCACGACCGCGACTGCGTAGCCGATGAAGATGATGTAGAGCCACAAGCGCGCGAGGAGGGCGAGGAAGCCCGCGAGGCCGACCGAGCCATAGCACGCGCCGCGCAGGCAGTCGTACAAGAGGCGGAAGAAGTATTCGATGTTGATCTGCGAGGAGGGTGCGGCGCCCGACGATACGACGAGCGCAATGACGACTAAGGCCGCGAGTACGATACCGAGAAAGAGGAGCCAGTGCGCTTCTGGCGGGCCTTCGTCTTTTGCCATTGCTAGCATTATAGCGAATGCGCGCGCCGCGAAGCGGCGCGCGCTGGGTATTACGCTTTTCCGCGGCACTACGCGCTGCGCACCTCTTCCACGGCTTCTGCCGCCCTAAACGCGAGCGCTTCGGCGCCATGCGGCGCTGTAAAGTGCATGCCCACCGGAAGCTGCTTCCCTTCTTTCTCCACCGAGCCCATAGGCACCGAAATCGCCGGCATGCCGGTGAGGTTCGCCGTTACCGTGAACACGTCTTCGAGGTACATGGCCACCGGGTCGCCGCTCTTCTCGCCGAATTTGAATGCGGGCGCGGGCGCGGTCGGGAACGCGACGACGTCACACTTCGCGAACGCGTCGTTAAATTCCTTGCGCAACACCGCGCGCGTCGCATCGGCCTTGCGATAGTACGCGTCGATGTAACCGGAAGAAAGCACGAACGTGCCAATCAAAATGCGGCGCTTCGGCTCTTCGCCAAATCCTTCGGTGCGGCTTTCGAGGTAGTCGTCGAGCAGCGTCTGTCCGCGCTTTGCGAGCCCGTAGCGCATGCCATCGTAGCGCGCGAGGTTCGCAGAAGCTTCCGCGGGCAAAACGATGTAATACGACGCGAGCGCGTAAGAGCTCATTGGCAGTTCGATGTCGACAATCGTGTGCCCCTCCTTTTCGAGCTTCTTCAGTGCCGCGTCAAACACGGCGCGCAATTCCGCGTCGACTCCTTCTTGCTCAACCAGGTGGCGCGGAACGCCGATGCGGAGCTTCGCGGGCACCTGCGGCGCCGGATACAAACCTTCGGGATTCGTGGTCGAGTCAAGCGGATCGTGGCCGCGAATCGTTTCAAAAAGTATGCGTATGTCTTCGGCCGACTTACCGAGCTCACCCACCTGATCGAGCGAACTGCCGAGCGCGATGATGCCGTGTCGCGATATCGCGCCGTAGGTCGGTTTGAATCCCACAATACCGCAATGCGCGGCCGGTTGGCGGCAGGAGCCGCCCGTGTCGGTGCCATAGGCGCCAAGCACGAGATGCGCGGCTACCGCAGCGGCGCTTCCACCCGAAGAACCGCCCGGCACGCGCGAAAGGTCGTGGGGATTTTTGGTCGGGCCGAATGCGGAGTGCTCGGTCGATGCGCCCATACCGAACTCGTCCAGGTTCGTGCGGCCAAGGAACAGCGCGCCCGCTTCTTTTAGTTTTGCGATCGCCGTCGAGTCGTATGCGGCTTTGTGGTTCTCGAGTATCTTCGACGCCGCGCTTGCAATCTTCCCTTCTATCATGATGTTGTCCTTAATGCCGAGCGGGATGCCGCAGAGCACGGGCGCTTTTTCGCCTTCAGTATCGATGCGCTTCTGCGCCGCCTCGATGGCTGCGTCATCCGCGTCAAAGATTTCCAGGAACGCGTTCAGTTCCGGGTTCTTCGCGACCGCTACAGCATGGCACGCGTCCCACAGTTCGCGCACGGAGAGTTCGCGCGCGCGGAGCGCGCGCGCCGCCTCAACTATCGTGAGTTCATTCGGCGCTTTAGTCATGGGAAATAATTTGCTTCACGGCGAGGTAATCACCATCGCGTTCCGGGAACTGCGCCGCAAGCTTCTCGGTGTATTTGCCGCTCTCGTGCGGCTCTCCATCCGCGCGCATCACGTTTCGGAGCGCCGGTTTTTCCGCCCCCACCTTCGGCAGGTCGAGCTTCTCGAGCTGCCCCACGTACGCAAGGATGGAGTCGAACTCCTTCGTGAATTTCTCGAGCTCTGCCTCGCCGATCGAAATGCGCGCCAGCGCCGCGAGCTTTTTTACGTCTTCTGCCGTAGCCATGGCGCTACTGTATCACGCCTTGATGCGCTTAAAAAACGCGGCTTCAGAGATGATTTCGACGCCGAGTTTCTTGGCGTTTTCGTACTTACTGCCGGGGTTCTCGCCCGCGACGACGAACGCCGTCTTTTTGGAAACGCTGCCGGACGCTTTGCCGCCTGCTTTGCGCACGAGCGCTTCGGCCTCTTCGCGCGAGAGCGTGGGTAGCGTGCCGGTGACCACCACGGTTTTGCCGGAGAGCGCGCCGCGAAGCGGCGCGCTGATTTTCTGGATTTTCAGATGCTTTACGAGACGCGCGAGGAGTTCGCGGTTCCCATGGTCCGCAAACCAGTCGGCAACCGATGCGCCGATGACGGGCCCGATGCCTTCTATCGCGGAAAGCTTTTCTGCGGACGCTTTGCCTAGCGCCGCGAGGGTTCCAAAATTGGTGGCGATGAGGTACGCGTTTTCTTCGCCCACGTGCGGGATGCCGAGCGCGATGAGGACCCGATCGAACGACACTTTTCGTGCGGCGCGAAGCGCCGCGAGCAAATTTTCCGTTTTCAGTTCTTCGAATCCTTCAAGCGCAAGGAGCTCGTCTTTGGTGAGCTCGAAAAAATCGTCGAACTCGGAGACGAGCTCGTGCTCCATCAAGGTGCGCACGGTTTCTTTACCAAGCCCGTCTATGTCCAAGGCACTCTTCCCTGCAAAGTGTATGAGCTTCCGCGCCTGCTGCTCGAAACTGCCCGACACCACGCACCGATGCGCGGCTTCGCCTGGCACGCGCTCGATGCTGCCCTTGCCGCCGCACAGGGGCGAGTGCGTCGGAAACCGCCACGGCTTCGCGCTCTTTGGGCGCAATTCCGGAATCACCTGCACGATTTCCGGAATGACGTCGCCTGCTTTTTGCAAAATGACCGTGTCGCCCACGCGGATGTCTTTTTCTTTTATGAAATCTTCGTTATGGAGCGTCGCGCGGGCGACGGTCGAACCCGCGACCGAAACCGGCCGCAGGTGCGCGACCGGCGTGAGCTTGCCCGTCCTCCCCACCTGAAGGGCGATGTCTTCAAGCACGGTTTCCACCTGCTCGGGCGGGAATTTGTAGGCGATGCCGAAGCGCGGCGCCTTGCCGGTGTATCCCAAAAGTTCCTGCGCGCGGCGCGACTCTACCTTCAGGACGACGCCGTCGAGCTGGTAGTCGAGACGGCCGCGCGAGGGTCCCTTCCATTTTTCCCAGTATGCGAATACGGCGTCGAGCGAGTCGGCGTGCTTGTGTTCCGGGTTAACCGGCAAACCAAGCCCGGCAAGGTATGCGAGCTCGTCGCTCTGCGTTTCCGGAAACGGCTCGCTGGTTTGTGCGAGGTCGTAGAGGAATGCGCCCAAAGGCCGCTCGGCCGCTATCTTCGGATCGAGCTGGCGGATGGAGCCTGCGGCTGCGTTCCGCGGATTCGCGAAAAGCGGGAGGCCTTCCTTTGCCCGCTCCTTGTTGAGCTTCTCGAACCCCGCACGAGATAGGTACACCTCGCCCTCGGCCACGAGGTCGACCGGGCGCGAAAGCGCCTGCGGCACGCTTCTGATGGTGCGCACGTTGTGGGTCACGTCTTCGCCCACGATGCCGTCGCCGCGCGTCGCGGCCAAGACGAGTTTGCCCTTTTCATACGTGAAAACGATTTTGAGCCCGTCGATTTTGAGTTCGAGGTCATACGACTGCGCGCGGCCCGAGAGCTTCTTTACGCGCTCGTCGAACGCGCGGACCTCGTCTTCGGTGAACGCATCGTTGAACGACCACTGCGGCGCCGCGTGTCGCACCTTCTTCAGTTCCGGCATGGGCTTCCCCGCCACCACCTGCGTAGGCGAGGTCGGCGTCACGAGTTCCGGATACTGTTCCTCGAGCCGCGCGAGCTCGATCTTCAGGGAGTCGAGCGCTTCTTCAGAAATCGGCGAGACATCCTGCTCGTGGTAGAGGGTGCGGTACTTGGTGATGGCCGCGCGCAGCGTAGCTGCGCGCGCCTCTGCCTTCTTCGGGACGGCCATACCGGAATAATACAAAGGCGCGGCGCTGGATGCCAGGCGCCTGTGGCGCACGGCAGCCCGTATCCGCTCTGACCCATTAATAGATGGCCTCGACGCCGCGAGCGCTGTAGCGTACGCCGGCCTGTCCTACTTGCGCACAGGACACGTCGTACCCCTGCGCGAACAGGTAGGTGGTGTAGTTCTTAGGCGCCTGGGGCGTGGAATATTTGTAGACGGTAACATCCGCGCATCGCGCGCCAGCGTCGAGCGAAAGACGTGTCGACGATACCCAGGCGTTCCTGCATGCGGACGTATTGAAACAGTTCGTGCCAGGCCCGCTGCCAATCTGTGCTGCCGTGCCGTCACATGAAAGCGCAGGCGGCGTCGCATGGTTCGCATACGCGAACGAGCCGAGCTGCTGGTCGGCGTACAGGGCGCACTCGAGCCCGGCATCGGCCGCATAGAACGCGTACTGCGATTCGATGGCCGATGAGGCGAGCACGGCCTGCTTGTAACCGAGCGAGGAGAGCGCGAGACCCAAGGCGAGCATGACCGACATGAAGATGACCGCAATGAGGAGCGCGAAGCCTCGAGCTTGCAGCTTGCAGCTTGCAGCTTGCAGCTTTCGCCCAGCCGGCGCTTCGCGCCGGCTGCGCCCTGCACGCCGCAAGCTGTAAACTGTATTTTTCATTGCCATGAAGTCAGGTTATCAGCGACCGTAATCGTGTACGGCGTGCCGCGGAACGTCCACCACACGGTAGAAATTACGCGCTTCTCCGGGTACGGTACGCTGCCGTCCGTGGTTCCCGGGATATTCTCGACCTGTATCGTACGATGGTACGGCGTCAGCGTGCCGGAACCGGTCTGCTCGGTGTACACGCCGTTAGAGAGCAAGTAGAGCGGCGCGCAGCTGTTCCCCGAGCAGGGATCGAGCGCATAGGACGCTCCCACGCCCATACTCTTCGTCGGATCGAGCGTGCACGCCGAGGTGCGACACTGCGCAACCGACTCTGCGGCCGAGCCGGTAAGGAAAGTCGTCCAGGCACTGTCGCTGGAGCGGGTTGCCAGATAGGCGTCGTCGCGCATGAGCCGCACGTACTCGATACCCTCCTGCGCGAGGTATGACGCGGTGAGCTGCTCCCCCGCTATCGCTGCGGCATTCATCGCACGCGCGGCGGACAGGAGCGGCCCCGCGATGGCGACCGCAATGATCGTCACGGCCACGAGCGTCTCGATGAGTGTGAAGCCCGAGGGGACGGTAGGCGGTAGGCGGTAGGCGGCGCGCCCGCGCAAAAGAGCTACATGACCGCCTTCTGCCTTCTGCATACTGCGTACTGGATTCGTCATAGGTCTGTGCCGCGCATAGTCGCGCCCGTTTCAACCGAGAATGATTCTGTCTTCCCGGGTCCCGCGGATACGGAGCCGGTTACGACGACGGTGGCGTGCGGCTGGTACGCGTCTCCCGGGGTCGTGCCCGAAACGAAGAACGTGAGCGTCTTCACGTTGATCGAGGCACTGTCGGTGAGCGCGCCCGACGAACCGTTTACCGTCTTCACGATGTACTGTGCGCCCGATGCGCCCGCAAGCGAGTACGATACGGACTCGCCAGCCGAATCGGTGAAATAGAACGAGCTTGCGCCGTTCGAGCAATCGCCCCCAGAAGGACTTCCGCAATGGTAGTGCGTGCCGGTGCGAATGTCGCGCGTCATGGTTTCGAGCGCGAACGACAGGCTGTCGATGGACGTCGCCGAAGCCTGTGCCTGCCGATTCGCGCCGATGATGACCAGGTAGCCGCCGGCAGCGAGAGTCATCACGATGGCGAAAATACCGAGAGCGACGATGAGCTCGATGAGGGTAAAACCACGGTAGGAGGTAGGCGGCAGGCGGTAGGCGGCGCGCCCGCGCAAAAGAGCGACATGACCGCCTTCTGCCTTCTGCATACTGCGTGCTGGATTTTTCATGGACAGTTTCCGTTCGACTCTATGATAGCGCCGTCCCACCACGTAGTAACGGAGCGTGTGTCGCCCTGTGGCGACGAGAGCGTGACACATGACTTGTAGAGACTCGACGTGCCGCCGCCGACCGCAAGCGAAACGCCGCTCTTGCTCACCGAGAAGGTCGGGGTCGGATTCGGGCGCGCGAAGACGATATCGAGCGTATCAATGGCGCGCGAGCCGCCCGAGGTGCAGTAGCTCGTGAGGCCGGAGTAGGCGCAAAAGCGCGACACGTGCACGCCATTGCCGAGCGCATAGGTTTGCACGAGTTCGCCGCTCGTGAGGCCGTCGTATCGGCAGTTGCCAGGGAGCGCGTTCGGCGCCGAAGCGCCGCCCGAGGGAAGCGCGTGACAGGCGCCGCTTGCGCCGGGCGCAGGTACCGTATCGGCGAAGAAAGAAAGCGCGGTCGGCGCGCCCATGGAGAAGTCCACACCGTAGCCCGCGTTTGCCGTCGAACCCGCGCCGCGGCTTCCGAGTCCGTACGTTTCCGCGCTCCGGAGCGTGAGGCTCACGTCGTATGCGGCGTTCGCGAGCACGAGTGTCCGGTTGAACGTGTTCTGGCTCACAAGCACGATTCCCGTCACGATCGTAATGATGGCGAGCACGACGAGAAGCTCAATCAAGGTAAACCCCTTAGGCGGAAAGTCCGACTTTCCGGATGACCGGAAAGTCCGACTTTCCGCTCCTCCACGCAACAGCGAAGACGGAGCGAACTCTCGAACGACGCGAGATCTCAGAATCCGATGAGCGTGAGGATGTTCCATCCGGTAAAGAGTGCAAGCAGGAAGCCTGCGGCGAGAAATGGCGCGAACGGCACTTCGATACCCATTGTAGGACCGCCAGGACGACGGAGCAACACGCCAATGCCGATAACCGCACCAATCCAGAACGAGTACACGATGCCCGAGAACGCGAGTTCCCCAGCCAAAAGAGCAAGCGCGAAGGCGAAGGGTGCGTCCGCGGCGCCCATCGCCCGCCCGCCCGAAAAGAACGAGAGCGCGGCGAGAAAGAGTGCGATCGCGAATGCAGCCGCGCCCGTTCCAGCGAGCGATGCGTACGACGGTGCCACGAGCGCCGCGTAGAGAAGCGCGCACGCGAGGAGCGCCGTGAGGAGAGGCGGCGGCAGTATCTGGTGCGCAAGGTCATAGAGTACGAGCGCGGTGATGATGACGAGCGCTGCGAGGAACGGCACGAGCGCGAGCGAAAGGCCGAGCAGCGCAAAAGCAAGCACGAACAGCGCGCCGAGCGCGAGTTCCGTGAGCGTGCTCACGAAGGAGATGCGTGCGCCGCAGCAGCGCGCGCGGCCGCAGGAGAAAAGGTACGACGCGATGGGCACGAGCGCGGAGGGAGCGAGCGTCTTCCCGCACGCATCGCAGCGGGAGCGGCCGCGCGCAATCGGCGTGCCGGTATTAAGACGCGCAGCAAGGAGTCCCGCGAAGCTCGCGCACACGGCGCCGAGCAGGAAGAATGCCGCGCCAAAAAATAGCTGCATGCAGATAGCATACCAAACGAAAGCGGACGCCCCCGAAGAGGCGTCCGCTTTCGTTCCAAGGAATCGTAGAGGAGCTACTGCGTAGTCGTGCAGGTGCCGCACGCCGCGCCGGTAAGACTTGTCGAATTGATGCCGCAAGACACTCCGGTCGAGTCGACGCACCAATATGTGGAAGCGGGATTCGTTCCAGGCCGTGAGACTTCGACCGCATATGCGGTGCCGTTCGCCATGCAGAACGTCGCGCCGCCCGCAGAATCCGCAAGCGCCCCGGCGACGGCATTCTCGACAGTCGAATTGCCGAACAATGACGTATTGGCCGTTCCCGGCGTCGGACAGGTCGCGGGAGCGCCCGCACCGTTGTCGAAGGTGCCGTAGCTGCCGCTGTTGTCATTCTGGAACAGGGCGGCCTGCGTCTTCACCGAATCGAGGTTCGCCTTCACGCCGGCATCATTGCCCTTCGTGCGCGCCGTATTGAGGGACGCGAGCACGACCGCCGAGAGAATGCCGATGATGGCGATCACGACGAGGAGCTCGATGAGGGTGAAGCCGCGGCGGAGCGTGTTTTTCATACCGAGATGCTATGAAGCCTGCTTAGCAGTGCGTCGCCGAGCCGAGCGCGGCCGTCTTCAAGCCAGAGAAGCCCGTCGAGTCGACACACCAGTAGTTCCCCGTATTGGTTACCATCTGCGCGGATACCGCGTAAGCACTACCTCCGGCGGCGACGTTGCAGGTCACCGTGCCGGCGCCGTTCGCGCTATCGGCCTGTGTCGCAGCATTCGCGACCGTCGGATCAGCGAAGATAGTACTTGCGGCGTTGCATGCCGTCGTTGCGGCCGAGTTCGAGCCGTACGAGTTCGCCGTCGTGTAGTACGAGTTCGAAGCATAGTCTACTTCGGCCTGCGTCTGGATGGTCGAAAGGTTCGACTGGATAGCAGCGTCGTTGCCCTTAGAACGGGCGGTGTTAAGTGATGCGAGCACGACCGCCGAGAGGATGCCGATGATGGCGATCACGACGAGGAGCTCGATGAGAGTGAAACCCTTGGAACGAAGTTTATACATAATGCAGTAATTGCGGCTAATGCTCTCATTGTATGCCCTGCGCGCCCTTGCGGCGCGCGCTCTGTGGATAACGGCGCCGCTGTGCGCTTAGATAGCGCCGGCGAGGTTGTATATCGGGAGCAGCACTGCGGCGAGCAAGGTGCCGACGCCGATACCCAAAGCGACTATCATGATCGGTTCGATGAGCCCGACCAAAGTGTCGACCGCGTTCGAAACTTCGCGGTTGTAGAACTTCGCGAGCGTAGTGAGAATCTTGCCAAGCTCGCCAGTCTCCTCTCCCACCTTCACCATGGCCACCATGATGCCGGGCATCTCGGGATGCTTCGCTAAGGCGTCGGATATGGAAGACCCGCCCTTCACTTCGTTCTCGACAGAGGCGAGCACGCCCGCGTATGCGGCGTTGCCCACCACCGAAGCGGTGATGTCGAGCGCTTCAACCACGGAGACGCCCGAGAGGAGCATCGTGGAGAAGTTGTCGGCGATACGCGCGAGGTAGAGCTTCTTGTAGAGGTCGCCCACGTAGGGTACCGAGAGCTTCACACGATCGAGAGCGAGCCGTCCGGAAGCTTTCTGTCCGAGCCACCACAGGTAGCCGGCCAGGACGATGAGCAGGAAGAGGATGATGATGCCGTAGTTCACGAGGAACTGCGAGAAGCCGATGACGACCTTCGTGTACACCGGCACTTTCGCGCCTGACTCGAGGAGCACGGCGCTTATCTTCGGGATGACCAAGGTGAGCATGAGCCCCATGACGCCGAAGAACACGACGATGACGAACGCCGGATAGATGAGCGCGTTCTCCGCCTTCGAGGCGACATCGTACGAGCGGTCGAGGTAGTCGGCGAGGTAGCCGAAGGTCTCTGAGAGCTTGCCCGACTCTTCGCCCGCACGCACCATGTTCACATAGAAGGTGCTGAATGCTTTGGGATGCTTCGCGAGCGCTTTGCTTATGGGCGAGCCGCCCTGGAGGTCGTCGGCCACCTGCGTGAGCACGTCGGCGAGCCGCTTGCTCTCTACTTCTCCGGCAAGGAGCCGGAAGATGCGCAGCGCCGAAACCTGCGCTTCGAACAAGGTCGCAATCTGGCGCGAGAGTATGACGACGTCCTTGTTCGATATCGAATTGAAGAACGGCAGGTCTTTCTGCAAGAGCCCCTTCTTCTCCGCCGACGAGATGGCGGAGATGATGAGCCCGCGGCGCTGGAGCGCGGAGACGGCGACTTCCTGCGACAAGGCCTCGATGGTGCCTTCGCGTTCGTGGCCGTCCGGATCGATGGCGTGGTACTTGAATAGCATATTAGAGATAGCGTTCGAACGTCTTCGGGTCCATGGCGTGCTCGTACGCGTGTTCGACCGTTATCTCGCCGCGGCGCACGAGTTCGGCCAAGGAGCGGTTCATGTCTATCATGCCGTCCTGCGAGCTGGTCTGGATGACCGCGCTTATCTCGTGCGTGCGCGCTTCGCGGATGAGGTTCGCTACCGCGCTGTTATTGATGAGGAGCTCGTACGCCGGGATGAGCCCGCCCGAGACGCGCGGCACGAGCCGTTGCGAGAATATGCCGAGCAAGGAGCCGGCGAGCTGCACGCGCACCTGGCTCTGCTGCTCGGCCGGGAACATGTCGATGATGCGGTCGATGGTCTGTGCCGCGTTATTGGTGTGCAGCGTCGAAAAAACCAAGTGGCCGGTTTCTGCGGCCGTAACCGCCGCAGAGATGGTCTCGTAGTCGCGCATCTCGCCCACCATGATGACGTCAACGTCTTCGCGGAACGCCGCCTGGAGCGCCGTGTGGAAGTCGGGTGCGTCGATGTGCACTTCGCGCTGGTGGATGAGCGCCTTCTTGCGCGGGAAGAGATACTCGACCGGGTCTTCGATCGTGAGGATGTGCTCCGAACGCGTTTCGTTCACGCGGTCTATCATCGCCGCCAAGGTGGTCGACTTGCCCTGCCCCACGGGGCCGACGACGAGGAAGAACCCCTGCTCGCGCTGCGTGAACGTCTCGAGCAGGGAGGGAAGGTTGAGATCGGTAAAGGTGCGAATCTGGTTGGGGATGAGGCGCAGCGCGAGTGCGATCGAGCCCTGCACGCGGAAACCGTTCACGCGGAAGCGCCCTTCCTCCTGGTGCGCGTACGAAAGGTCGATGGCCTCGTTCTGCACGAAGCTCGGCCAGCGCTCTTCCGGCACGATGGATTTGAGCATTGCGGCGGTGTCGTCCGGCGAAAGCGGCTTCGCGTTCGCAACCGGCACGAGAGAGCCCGCGACGCGCACGATAGGCGGCGCGCCGGCGGACAGGTGCAGGTCGCTGCCGCCTTGCTGGATAACGAGGTCGAGGAGTGCGGAAAGGTTTTTGTCGGCAGCCATGCTGGTATACGGGTTAGGCGGGCGGAGTGCCCGTGCCCTCGACGATGCGCGCGGTCTCGGCGAGCACTTCGGACGGGATAGCCGATGCCTTCACGATGTAGCCCGCGGCGCCCAAGGAGCGCGCCTTTTCGATGTCGGCATCCTGTCCCTGATTCGAAAGCATGATGAATTTGGTCGAGGGCGCGAGCTTGTCCTTGCGCACGGCCGCGAGCGTCTCGAAGCCGTCCGTACCCGGCATGATGACGTCGAGCAAGACCGCGTCCGGCGCCTTCAAGTCTGCCTTCCTGAGCGCGGTGAGGAGTTCGTCGCCGCTGTTGTAGGTTTCTACCTCGTGTCCGGCGTTCTTGAACTTCACGGCATAGAGGTCGAGGAGGAACTTGTCGTCGTCGACGAGGAAGATGCGGTAGGCCATGGGGATAGTGTAGCGCGCCCGCGGCTACGCCGCGGGCGCGCCGGTGGGGACAAGCCCCCACACCCAGTTTTTCATCACGGCTTTTGCGAAAAAGCACATTCCATGTACACCGCGTACCTGACAAGGGTACCCACTTTTTTACAAAATACGCATAGGCCGTGCTTCGCAATGAAAAACTGGGTGTGGGGGCAAGCGCGCGCCGTGAAGCGGCGCGCGGGATCCAGGACTCCGAGCCGCTATGCTTCCGCGACGTCGGAGGCCGGCACGGCGATGGTCTCGTCACTCTCGGAAAGGAGCGACCCGCCGAGGGTGTTCACCTCTTCGAACGGAATCTTCCCCGCTGCCGCCTTCACGATGGCGTCTTCTTGCATGGTGAGCATGCCTTCTGCGCGCGCCGCCGCGTAGACGCGCTCCTCGACGGGGTCCTTCAAGACCACCTGCTCGAGGTTCTTGTCCATACGTAATATCTCGAATACGCCCGTGCGACCGCGCGTGCCCGAGGGACAGTCGGGCGTCGCCTTCGCATGATAGAACTGCGTGAATGCAGGCAGCTGCTTCCGGTATTTTTCCGGCAGATCGGTGAACTCCTTCTCGAGGAGCTCCTTCATGGATGGCGAGACCGGGAACGGGTCGCCCGCCCCTTCGCAGAGCATGCGCACGAGACGCTGACCGACGACGCCCACCAGGGTCGGCGCGATGAGGTACGGGTCGACTCCCATGTCGATGAGGCGCGGAATCGCGCCTGCGGCGCTGTTGGTGTGGATGGTCGAGAACACGAGGTGGCCGGTGAGTGCCGCTTGCACGGCAAGCGCCGCCGTCTCTTTGTCGCGAATCTCGCCGACCATGATGACGTCGGGGTCCTGGCGCAAGATGGAACGCAAGCCGGAGGCGAAGGTGTAGCCGATTTCCGGCCGCACCTGGCTCTGCGAGACGCCCTGTATCTGGTACTCGACCGGGTCTTCGAGAGACACGACGTTCTTCGTCTCGCGGTCGACTTCGGAAAGCATCGCGAACAGCGTCGTTGACTTACCGGAGCCGGTCGGCCCCGCGATGAGCACGATGCCGTACGGCGCTCCGAGGAACTCACGGATGGCCGTGAGGTGGTCGCCGTCGAGACCGATCGAATCGAGGGTCGCGGTCGAGGCGGACTGGTCGAGGATACGCATCACCACCTTCTCGCCGTACTCGGTCGGGAACGTCGAGACGCGGAAGTCGATGCGGCGCCCTTCTACCGTCGCGGAGAAGCGACCGTCCTGGGGTTTGCGTTTCTCATCGAGGCGCAGCTGCGCCAGGATCTTTATGCGCGCGACGACTGCGTCGTGCACTTTGGCCGGCAGTTCGAGCGAGGTGTGCAGCTCGCCGTCCATGCGGAAGCGCACGCGCGTCTTGCCGCGCGTCGGCTCCACGTGGATATCGGACGCCTTGCCTTCTATTGCGTACCGGAGGATGGTGGAGACTATCTTCGTGACCGGCGCGTCTTCCTTCAAGGCTTCGGAAGGGCCCGTAAGATCGAGCGCCTCCTCGGCTTCCTGTGTGGCCTGCGCCTTCACCTTCCCTCTCGGTGCAGCAGCGGGCACGGCGGCGCTTTCGAATTCCGAGAGCGCCTTGCCCACTTCGCCCGAGAGGTTCTGATAGCTCTCCAAGGCTCGCGCGAAGTCGTCGCGCGAGATGAGGAACACCTTGTACGGCAAGCCTATCTTTCCGGAAATGAACGTGAGCGCGTCGAGAGCCTCGATGTTGTCGGGATCCACGATGCCGACCTCAAGAACACCATCGGCAACATCCAAAGGCACGAAGCCGTAGTAACGCGCGGAATCGATGGGCACATACTGGAGCGCACTGTCATCGACCGGCGGGTCGCCGAGCACACGGCCGGGAATATTGTACGGCTCTCCCGCCGCGGCGAGCGCGTCCTCGATGCGGACATTGCGTTCCGCGAGCGCCTCCGCCAGGGGTCGCTTCTGCGCGACCTCCGCTTCGATCGCCGCCTTGTCGGCTGCGGTGAGCGTTCCCTTATCGACGAGTACGGAGAGCAGGTTCATCCCGTTTACTATACCGCGCGCGCCGCTTCGCGGCGCGCGCAAAAAACGCTTGCATGTGAACACCGCGGCGACGCTAGTGCGCTGCTGCGAACGGATCGATGCGACCCGCGGGTTCGGGCGTCACGGGTGTCGCGAGGTCGGTCAAAGCCGCGAACTTCGGATCGGAGAATATCGAGGTGTCGAACGAGATGGGCGCGAGCTGCCCCACGAGCGACTGGAAGGCGGCTTGGTCGGCGCTTGCGGGCGCGGTCGCCGTAAGCGACGGCTGCGGCGTTCCGGAGAAGAAGTACCAGTACAGCCCGCCCAAGACCGCGATGCCGGCGATTATGTAGGAAAGGTTTTTTGCGGAGAGGTTCATAGGATTCCTTCTTTAACGGAGCCAGTAGAGGCGCAGGGTAATCTGATACGTGTACACGCCCGTGGTAGAGCCTTTCACGGTGAGGCTCTCGACGTCGAGGAGTCGCAGGCTCGACTCAACGCCTGCAAGGAACTGCTTCAGCGAATCGTACGTGCCGATGGCGGAGAGCACGAGGTCGACCGATCCGACCGGGCTCGTGTCAGTCGTAGGAACGGCCGCAGACGAACCGGCAGCAGCGTTCGAACTCGAGGGTGCGGACACGTCGGCCGAGGTGAGCGAAAGACCAGCCCGGGCAGCAAGCGCATTGAGGTCAAGAATGAGACCGACGTTATCGACGGAGTCGGGCAGAAGCATAGAGAGGCGCGCGAGGCTCGCGGAATCCATGGCGTTCTTCTCGGACGCGAGCTGGTTCTCACGCGCCGTGTAGTTGGCGGCTGCGGAGAGCGCCTGCGCATCAGTAGCTATCTTCGCCTGCGTCGCTGCGACGGAACCCGTCCACGCCGGATTCGTGTAGCCGAAAAATATGATGAGCGCGACGAGGAACGCGAAGATGGGAAAGACGCGGTTGGTCATGGCGTGGTGGAGGCGGTCGTGGTACCGACCGGTATGTTCGCCGCCGCAGAGGCGCCGACCGGCGCACTCGGCGTGTAGGCGATGAGGGACGGATCCAAAGACGCGGTAAGCGCGAACGAGACGCCGCCCGCCTGCGCGACCTGGATGTTCGAGAATATAGCGTCTTTGATGCGCCCATCCGCAGCGAACGCGTTCGATGCGGCCGCGAGCGCATTAAATGTCTTCGCGACGCCGGTCGCGGTCACGTTTGCCGTGCCGGTGTCGTCAATGGCAACCGTGAGCGACGTAAGCTGCACGGAGGATGGGAGGATGTTTTCGAGCGCCGTGAAGAAACCGGAGAGCGCGATGTGATTATCGAGAAGTTGCTTGCCGGAAGAAAGCCGGTTCTGCAGGCGGACGAAATCAGCGACCGTCGTCGCATCAATCGAGGAGTGCGCCTTCGCGAGTGCGGCATCTTGCGAAGCGAGCTGCGAAGAGAGCACGCGCCCATAGAGGAATACGCCGACCGCGCCGAGAACCGAGAACACGAGCATGCCGTACGCGATCATCGCGATGAGGCCCATCGAGACGCCCGACCGCTGATTTGCGCGGCCTTCTGACGGATGCGGGACGAATGACGTAGGGATAGAAGGAGGCATGCGGGTACGTCTGTAGTATACGCGCGCTCGCCGCTCTGCGGCGAGCGCGCGCTTCCCCGGCTGGGGACAACGCGCGCCGCGAAGCGGCGCGCTTCCCTACGCGCCGAGCTGCCGGAGCGCGAGCCCGACCGCGACGGCGAACTCCGGACCGATCTCTTCCAAGACTGGCCGCATGAATGCCGGCGCTTCCGTCTTGCCGAACGGGTCGGCAATGCGCACATCTATGGAAAACACGCTCTTCGCGTACGCTTCGAGCTCTTTCGTGACGCCGCCCCCGCCCGAAAGCACGATGGCCGAAACCGGCTTCTGGCTCTCGGTCTCGTATTGGGTGAGCACGCGATGCGCTTCTGAGAAGATGCGCGAGAAGACGAGCTCCAAGGTAGCGCGTTCGCTCGCGGTCGCCGCCGTGCCGCTCCGGAGCCCCTCTTCCTTCTTGAGCGCTTCTGCGCGCGCAATTGTAAGATTCGCGCTCGCGGCCAGGGCGCGCGTTATGTCCTGACTGCCGGCCGGAATGGAATGTGAGCGCGCAACGACGCCGCGCTCGACGATGTACGTCTTCGTAGAACCTGCGCCGATGTCGAGCACCATGACGGGCTTCATGGGCTCATCGACCGCCGCCCGCAGAGTGCTGAAAATCTCAATCTCGAAGAACTGCGGCAGGAGCCCTGCACCGCGAGTCACCTGATCGAGGAGCTTCAGCTCGTCGTTCTGCACGGCTACGAGGAGTACATCAACCTTGTCGGGCTTCGCCATACTCGGGTCGGTTTCCGGCACGATGAACCAGTCGAGCTGCACTTCCTGCATCGGGATCGGGATGTACTTGCGCGCCTCGAGCTCGATGACGGTCTTCTGCTCGGCGGGGTCGCTCCGGCGTGGCAACGTCACCAAGGAAAGGAGCGAACGCGCATACGGAATGGAGACGCCGCACTCTTTTGCGGTGACCTTCGCCTCGCGCAGGAGGTCCTTGAGCGTTTCTGTGATTTGCTCGGGCGAAAGGTTCGTCGCCTGCCCCACGGCCGCGTGCGCATAGGGCCCGAGCGCGAGCTCGCCATAGGTCTCGAGCACGGCCTTGCCGCCTTCCTTGCGCAGCTGCACGACCTTGAGAGAAGAAGAGCCGATGTCGACGCCGAGCGCGCTCGTGCCCTTCTTGCCGCCGAAGAGACCGAAGAATGCCATGTAGGTATCATACCAAACGCGCGCCGCTCCGCGGCGCGCGGTATCATCTCCGCATGTTGCTAACCTTGCTCGACTTCCTCTTCCCGCCGCGCGAGGACGAGCGCTTGTTGCGCAGCATGAACCGCGACGCATTCCTCGCACTCCTCGACCCGCGCAAAGCGGAAACGACCGAAGCGGTGGGACTCCTGCCCTTTCGCGAGCCGCTCGTCGCCGCAGCCGTGCACGAAGCTAAGTATCATGCGTCGCGGCGCGCCACGGCGTTCCTGGGCGAAGCGCTCGCCGAATACCTGCGCGACCTTGATACGTTCGGCGACGCACGTGCCGTCGTCGTGCCGGTGCCGCTTGGCAAAGAGCGCCGGCGCGAACGCGGGTACAACCAAGTGGAAGAGGTCGCGAAGGAAGCCCTGACGCGCCTCGATGACTCGGCGCGCTTCTCGTACGACCCTTCCCTCCTTCAGCGCACCCGCGAGACGCGCTCGCAGGTGTCCCTTTCGCGCGCCGAGCGCGCGAAAAACATGCGCGGCGCCTTTCGAGTGCCTCAAGACGCCGCGCACCCCCTCGATGCCGCATACCTTTATATAGTTATTGATGATGTCGTGACGACCGGTGCCACCCTTGCGGCCGCCGCCCTCGCCCTCCGCGCTGCGGGCGCCACATACATCCTCGCCCTCGCCGCTGCATACGCATAGAAAAACCCGCCGCGTTTGCGGCAGGTTTTTCCATACGCAACTACGGGATGCGCGGGTCGAGGTATTTGTCGGGAATGAGGAGCTCGGCCGAGGAGGTTGCCGTGGGCGCGCTCGCGCCCTGCGGCACGAGCGACGCGTCGAGACGCACGACCGTGCCGGTGTTCCCTGCCGTATCGCCCTGCGGCAGGCCGCGCGTAAACGGCGGTTTCGTTATGGTGAGGGTGTCGCCGGCAGCATCCGTAAGCGTCGTCGTAGCGAACCGATTGCAGAACACGCCGAGCGCGGAATCATTCACCTCGAACGCGCTCCACGAAGAAGTCGCGTTCAGCAGCGTGCCGAAACGCGTGTCGAGATCGTGAAGCGCCGCGGCCA
>JAKAGB010000045.1 GCA_021817705.1 bacterium
ATTCGCGGCGAACGGGCGCGTCTCGGGCGTCTACGCAGAAGTGGGGCAGCACGTGGCCGCGGGCGCGCTGCTCGTCGAGGTGGAGAACGGCGACCTTGCCGCGTCGCTTGCCGAGCAACAGGCAAACCTTGCGGCGCTCATTGCCGGCACGCGCCCGGAACAGCTCGCGGTGGACGAAGCGACGGTCGCGGGCGACCAAAGCGCGCTTGCGGACGCCATTCGCACCGCCTATACCACCGCCGACGACGCCGTGCACAACAAGACGGACTCACTTTTCAATAATCCGCGCACGAACCCTACGCTCGCCATAGTCGTTTCGAACTCGGTACTCATCACGCAGGTGGAAGCCGAACGCGCCGCCCTTGAACCGCTCCTTGCTACCTGGAGCACTTCGCTTGCTTCGCTCACGAGCGCCACCGCCGCTGCGGACGCGCCCGGTGCGGCGCGCAATCTCGCGCAGGTGTCGAACTATCTGGCCGACCTGAACGCCGCGGTCAACCAAGCGAGCGGGAATCAGTCGGCGGCCGAAACGACCATCGCCACCACGCGCGCGGCCGAGGACACGGCAGCCACAGCGCTTTCGAGCGCGACGGCCGCGCTCTCGGCAAGCGAAAAGTCACTCACGCTTGCCGAGGCGGGGCCGACGCAAGCAGACCTCGATGCCGCGAAGGCCGCAGTGGACGCGGCCGCCGCGGCGTTCGCGAAGACCGAAGTCTACGCGCCCTTTGCCGGTACGGTCACGCGCATGGACGCGAAGGTGGGCGAAATAGTCTCGCCTTCGACCGCCGACATCGCGATGCAGAGCGACGGCATATTCCAGATAGACGCATACGTGCCGGAAGTGTCCATCGCAGGCGTCGCGGTGGGAGACGCGGCCACGACCACGCTCGATGCGTACGGCGCGAACGTCGTGTTTCCCGCGAAGGTCATCGCGGTCGACCCGGCCGAGACCATAAACAATGGCGTGCCCACGTATAAGACGACCCTCTCGTTCCTCTCGAACGATCCGCGCATAAAAAGCGGCATGACGGCGAACGTTTCCATAGAGACGGGCACGCTCTCGGACGCCATCGTCATTCCCGCGGGCGCGGTGGGGAATGCGAATAGCGCGCCCTACGTTTCGCGCGTCGTGGACGACCGCGCCGTGTCGCAGCCGGTCACGCTCGGCGCGACGCCCTCTCTTGGCATGGTGCAGATAACGAGCGGGCTCGCAAAGGGCGATGTCATCTTACTCACGCCACAATAAATGCATTTTCTCACGAACATCCGCGTCGGCTGGTACCTTGCGCTTCGCCAGGTGCGCCGCGCGAGCGTGTGGACGAACACGCTCATCGTGTTCGTCATGCTGCTCACGTTTTTGAACCTCGTGGTGGTGACCGGCGTCCTCGTGGGGCTCGTGCAGGGCATTACGAACCTCTATCGCGAGCAGGAAACGGGCGACGTGCTCATTTCGACCTTGGCCAACCAGACCGACATCAGCCACAGCCCCGACATCATTTCCTTCGTGAAGAGCCTGCCGCAGGTTACGGACCTTTCTGCGCGCTATGTGGTGGGCGGCACCATCGAGGCGAACTACCAGACGCCGCCCGCGCCGGGCGAGACGCCGAACGAGAGCGCCGCGTCGATCGTCGGCGTCGACCCTGCCACCGAAAACGCGTTCTCGCACATATCGGCATTCGTGGGCGAAGGGCAGTACCTCTCGGCGGGCGACTACGACGCGGTACTCGTGGGGCCGCAGCTCATCGACCGGTACTCGTTCGGCGGCGACTTGCTGCCGAACATCTCCGCGCTCCATAATGTGTACCCCGGCACGAAGGTGCGCATAACCGTGGGCACCACGACGCGCGTGATGACCGTGAAGGGCATTCTCGTCACGACCGCGAACTCTCCGCTGGCGTCGAAGGTCATCATGCCGGAAAACGAGCTGCGCACGCTCCTTGGCAGGAACGACTATGCGGTGAATCAGATTGCCGTGAACGTCGCGCCGGGTACCGATACGACCGCCTTCGCGAACCTCTTGCGCGCAAGCGGCATCGGTGCGGATGCCAAAGTGCAGACCGCGCAAGAAGCGATTCCTGCGGGCGTGGCCGAGGTGGAAGGCACCTTCGCGTCCATCGGCAACGCGATAGGTTCTATCGGTCTCGTGGTCGCGGCGGTCACCATCTTCATTGTCATATTCATAAATGCCATCACGCGGCGCAAATTCATCGGCATATTAAAAGGCATCGGCATCTCGGGCGAAGCCATCGAGCTCGCGTACGTCTTCCAGTCGCTCATGTACGCCTTGGTGGGGTCGGCCATCGGCTTAGCGATCGTGTACGGATTCCTCGTGCCATACTTCGGCGCGCATCCCATCAAACTGCCCATCAGCGACGCGGTCATCGTGGCGCCCGTCTCCGGCACTGCGCTCCGCGTGCTCCTCCTCGTAGTCACCACCGCGATTGCGGGGTATGTGCCGGCGCGCCTTATTGTTCGAAAAAACACGCTTGACTCAATCCTCGGACGAAACTGATATGGCCATCGACGTAAAAAATCTGGTAAAGAGCTTCCATGACGGCGATCGCGTGACGCGGGTGCTGAAAGGCATCACGCTCTCGATTGACGACGGCTCATTCGTCGCCATCATCGGCAGGAGCGGGGCAGGCAAGAGCACGTTCATGTACCAAATGTCCTTGCTCGACGAACCGAGCGAGGGCGACGTCATCGTGGAAGGCCGCTCCACCAACGAGATGACCAATGCCGAAGAGACGAAATTCCGGCTCGAAAAATTCGGATACGTATTCCAGGACTACGCGCTCGTGCCCGAACTCACTGCGGTAGAGAACGTGGCGCTGCCGCTCCTCATGCAGGGATTGCCGCGAGAACGCGCGCTCGCTGATGCGCGCGCAGCGCTCACGCGCGTCAATCTCGAAGCGCACCTCGCGCAGCTACCGAGCCAGCTCTCGGGCGGCGAACAACAGCGGGTGTCCATCGCCCGCGCCATCGCGCACCTGCCGAAGGTGCTCTTTGCCGACGAACCCACCGCGAACCTCGACCGCGAATCGTCCGACGGGGTCATGCACATATTCGGCGAGCTCCATGATGCGGGGCAGACCATCATCATGGTGACGCACGAGCTCGAATATGCGCACGCCGCCGAGCGCATCATCCGCCTCGACGACGGCGTCGTCGTTTCGGACGAACGCGTGCCTGCCACTGAGCGCAAACGTTACCCACACCCTGGACTCCAGGCCGCCTAAAATGTGCCATGCTTATGGCACGGCGCGACCCCGCGTCGCTTACTCATCTCTCATCTCGCATGAAGGGACTCAAAACCGTCTCCTACTGGCTCGTCATTATCGGCGCCCTCAACTGGGGGCTCGTCGGCATCGGCGCGTTCGTGGGCGGCAACTGGAACGTGGTGAACCTCATCTTCGGCTTCTCGCCGGTGCTTGAGTGGATCATCTACGTCCTCGTCGGCCTTTCGGCACTTGTGCTCATCTTCGCCAAGAAGTCGAGCGCGATGCCGATGGGCGGCATGTAGCCAACGCGCTCTTCCAGGTGCGCATACGACGCCGGCTCCTGGAGCCGGCGTCTGACTTTTGCACACCCTGCCGTCCGTACGGCCGTACGCGGAGTACCATATATATGGGATTCGGCTATACGCCGGACTCGCAGTTACCAGGTAATCGCGATTACTGCATTATGTGGCAAGACTGGGTAAACGGCATCCTCGGTTTGTGGGTCATCCTCATTCCGTTCGTGGGTGCTGACAGCGTTACGGTGCTCGTCATCACGGGTATCGTCATCGCGGTGCTTGGCTTCTGGGCGGCTTCGGCCGGCAAGAAGCCGATGGGCGGCGGGATGTAATACTCCTTCGCTCGAAAACGCGCGGCCGCCTTTGGCGGCCGCGCGTTTTCCTGCGTTACCACCGCGACTTTCCGAACGAGTTCCGGGGGAGCGAAAGCCCGCTCTCGGGCACCTGCGCGAGCACCCAGCCCGCATACGAATTGCTGTTCGGCCCCGTAAACGCGTACTCCTCGGCGTGCGGGTACGTCTCGAGCGAGCCCGTTATGACGCGCGCGAGCCGCGCCGCCGCAGAATCATCGCCGCCTTCCACGACGCCGCGCAGCGTGCTT
>JAKAGB010000012.1 GCA_021817705.1 bacterium
GTTGCCTGGCGAGAGCGGCATCGACTTCGAGCTGCGGCTTGGACGCTTCCTCGCGAAGTTTCGCGAGAGTACCGAGGGCAGCGGCAGGTTCATCTTCGTGGTGGACCAGGCCGTGTCCGACGTGCTCTGCGGCGCCGTGGAGGGCAGTGCCAAGACCACGCCTACCTCGCTCGAGCAAAAATGCGAGCACATTCGCGTGATTGTGTGGGACTAAAACAGCACCGCCGCCCTTCCGAGGGCGGCGGTTTTCTCTTTTGTGCGCGAGCGCGCGTTAGGAGACTTTTGCCGAGAGGCGCGCGAACACGTCCGGATGCTCTGCGGCGAACTCCGCCAAGACCTTGCGGTCGAGCGCGACGCCCTGCTTCTTGAGCTTATTGATGAACGTGGAGTACGACGTATGGCCGTTCGCGCGCACCGCCGCATTCAATCGCACGATCCAGAGCTGGCGGAAGTCGTTCTTCTTTGCGCGGCGGTCGTTGAACGCGTACTTGCCCGCGTGCATGAGCGCCTCCTTCGCGAAGCGCTTCTTCTTGGAGCGGATGCCGCGGTAGCCCTTCGCGCGCGCGAGGATGTTCGTGCGACGCTTGTTTGCTGAAATACCGCCTTTTACTCGTGCCATAGGATGTTAGTTAACGAATGAAAATTATTTTGCGCCGGACGCAGGGAGGAAGCGGCGCTTCACCGCCTTCGAGAGCGCGAGTGAGACCGCGCGGCGCTTATTGCGGCGTGCTGAACCGGAGGCCTTCGCGTTGAAGTGGTTCTGCCCCTTCTTGCGTGCGATAAGCTTGCCGTTCTTCGTAACGCGGATGCGCTTCAGGTATGACTTATTGGTTTTCATGGTGTGTTGATTCTTTCTCTCGCTTGGCTTCTCGCCGCCTGGTCGCGCTCGACGATACCCGCGAACCCTTTGGGGCTCTTCGCTATCGGCTCAGCGACCCGGTACGCATAGGGAATACGCGTCAAGAACTGTTCAAGGCGCTTTTTGAGGAACGCCTCGTCCATGCCCTTATAGCGCCCCTTGAGGAAGAGCTCGGCGCGAACGCGGTGTCCTTCGGCGAGCCATTCGGCTGCCTTCCTGGCCTTCAGGGCCATGTCGTGCTCGCCGGTACCCACCTTTATCTGGACTTCCTTGGTCTCGGAGACCTTGGCTTTGGCCTTCTGCGCCTTCTCTTTCTTGCTGCGCTCGTACTCGAATTTACCATAATCTGCGATACGCGCAACCGGCGGGACCGCGGATGCCGTAATGAGGATGAGGTCCTGCCCGGCCTCCTTCGCGGCCGCGAGGGCGGCCGAAAGCGAAAGCACGCCCAGGTTCTCGCCTTGGCTGCCGATGACGCGCAGTTCGCGTGCCGTAATCTCGCGGTTAATGAGGAGTCGTTCGCTCAATGTGGGGTATACCGTAGCACAAGAATGCCCGCTGTGCTAGGGTGTCGGCGGTAGTTCTTTAGAGAAAGGGGAATACCCATGCGAGAAGACCTCGCGCCGTACGTCGGCGTCACTGGGTTCACCAATCGCAAACAGGTTGAGGACGCGCTTTTAGCGTTCACTCACACCTCCCGCAGGCTCATGGTCGGCGTGCTCGCGAGCTATAAGTCGCTCCGCGGCATGCCCTTGAAGCCGAAGTGGGCGGTGCAGACTCCACATGCAGACACGCTCGCGGAACTGTTTGTGCTGTACAATCGCGCACTTAATCTCGTGCACTATGCGGCCGACCGCGTCGACCTCGCGCATCTGGCAGACGATCTCGCGCTCGTTGCGCAGTACGCCGGGTTGTGTCTCGACGGATTCCAGCTCAACGTCCCATGGCCCGACCCGGACGTGCTCCGGTGGTGCCGTAAGACGCGGACTTCGTTTCCGATCCCGCCCCGCTTCGTGCTCCAAGTGAGCGTCGAAGCGGTAGCGGAAGCGGGTGGCACGATGGAGGGAGTTGCCTCGCGGCTCGCGGCCTATGAAGGGCTCGCGGACTATGCGCTCTTCGACGCGAGCGGCGGGCAAGGAAAACCGCTCGACGCCGAACGGGCGCTCGCGTTCTTGCGCGCATGCGACGGTTCGCTCGTACGTCTTGGCGTGGCGGGCGGTCTCGGCGCGGACTCGCTTTCGCTCATTATGCCCGTGCTCGCGGAATTCCCCTTCACGTCGTTCGACGCGCAGGGGAAGCTCCAGGGCAAAAACGGCCTCGATGTGGCGAAGATGGAACGGTACCTCGCGCGTGCTGCGACGCTCGTGCGGTAACATGAGGCGCGCGCCGACTTCGTCGGCGCGCTTTTTTCATTTCCGTGCTACCCTCACCGCGGAATCGTTTTTTGAAAGGGAACGACAATGGTAAAGAAAATCGCCCTCACGGGCGGCCCGTGCGCGGGGAAGACCACCGCGCTCACATACCTCACCCAAAAGCTCGGGGACTACGGATTCTATCCGCTCTTCGTGCCAGAGGCGGCGACGCTGCTCATCAAAAACCGCATCACCCCTCTTGGCGACGCGTTCTCGCGCATGGACTTCCAGCGGCACGTGCTTTCCGTCTCGCTCGCGCTCGAAGCGGAAGCGGAAGCAGCAGCAGCGCGGGTGCGGCATCCGCGGCCGGTCATCATTACCGACCGCGGGATTCCCGACCAGCGACCGTACCTATCGCGCACGCGCGACTTCGAGCAGCTCCTCAAAGAGCGCGGGCTCGACGTTGGAAGCGCGAAGGCCCGCTACGACGCCGCGATGCATCTGCGCACCGCCGCTCTCGGCGCCGAAGAGTACTACACGCTTCAGAATAACGACGCGCGGTACGAAACGGCCGGCGAGGCGCGTCGGCGCGACGAGCGCACGCTAAAGGCGTGGCTCGGACACGAGCACTTCCGGGTCATCGGCAACGACGGCTCGTTCGAGAAGAAGCTGAAACGCCTCTTGGCAGAAATCTGCGTCGTGCTCGGCATTCCCGAGCCGGTCGAGATTGAACGCAAGTTCCTCGTGAAGGGCGACGTGCCGCTCGAATTGCTCGGCGCGCACCAAACGGTGCGTATCGAGCAGTTCTACCTGCCAGGCTCGGCGGGCGAGGGCGTGCGGCTCCGGAAGCGCGAACAGTACGGAGTGGCGAGCTACTACCGCACCGAAAAGCGCCCGACGCCGGACGCAACGACCCGATACGAGACGCAGGAAGCGGTGAGCGGAAAGGACTACGCGTTCGCGCGGCAGTTCATCCGGCTCGGCACCCGCGTGGTGCGGAAAGAGCGCACCTGCTTCGTGTATGAAAACCAGGTGTTCGAGCTCGATCGGTTTCTTGAGCCGGAACTGCCGTTCCAGCTGCTTGAAATCGAGCTCGCGCATCCGGACCAGCCGATTACGCTTCCTCCATTTCTCGCCATCGAGCGCGAAGTGACGGACGACCCGGCGTATGGGAACTTCCGACTCGCGCATCGGGTTTGATTTTTCGCGCGCCCCGAAGGGGCGCGCGTTTTTCATTGCACCTTCAGCTGGCTCAGACTGGAAAGTTTTATCTCAGCCGTGCCCTGGTACGACGTGATGGTGCCCGTGAGCGTGACCGTTTTTTCGGCAAGTTTCGAAAGGTCGCCGAACGCGTCCGCGTCGCCCGCGAAAATGACCGCCGAGAACGGACAGCTCTTGTAATTCTTGCAGAAGTCGAGGAATACGGTGCCAGAGGCCGAGGTGTACGCATCGACGAGCGTGCCCGTAACCTGCGCATATTCGCCGATGTGATTCGCGGCATCGGTAACAGAGTAGGGGCCATGTAAAACGGTTCGACTTTGCTCACCGTAAACATTCGCGGCGGCGCTTTGCGCCGCCGCGTTCGTGCCCGCGTATTTGGTAAACAGCCGCAGGAGCAGTTGCTCGTACGTAGAAACGAGCGCGGGGTCGGTGCCGATTTCGAGGATTTCGTCGTTCTCGGTCGTGGCGGAACCCGTCCAGTTGTAGGAGCCTATGGCGTACGCGGAGTCGGTGACGAGCGCCTTGATGTGCATGATGCCGTTTCCGTCCGCGTGCTTCTCGGTTTCTACCCTAATGCCCGCCGCGACAAGCTCTTGCATGATGGGCTGGTCGTACGAGCTCGCGCTCTCGGTCGAATCGACCAAGCCGCGTACGTCGACCCCGCGCTTTTTCGCCGCGACCAAGGCGTCGGCCACGTCTTTCAGCGTGAATTCGTAAATCGCAAAGTACGCGTGCGTCTTTGCGGCGTTAATGAGCGCGATGAGTTCCTGGTCGTTCTGCTTCTGGTCGAGCGAGTAGAGCACGCGCACGGAGTTCGCGGGCAGCGCGGTTATGGCCGCGGCTTCTTGCACGGCGCCCGCAGTGGGCGCCGCGCCTCCGCTTCCTGCCAGGTACCCGCCGCCCGCCGCTGCAATTGCGAGTACGACCGCCGCCGCGATGCGTTTTTTCTGCGGGTTCATGGGGCACATAGTACTCCTTCAAAATAAAAGCGCCCGACCAAAAGGTCGGGCGCCTCACGCGGCATGGCCGCCGCTCCAGGGTACCGGAGCCGCTGCAGTGCGGTTTTGCCGCACCACCCATCCGGGCACGAACTGCGCGGACGGAAGCACCGGAACCGATTTTTGCATCGGATTCACCACAGGGCGGTACCCATCGTATTTGCAGAGCCTATACTCTTCTGTCCGCACAACGAGCGGCATGATCTGTTGCCGCCGCGCAAGGAGGATATCTTCTCCGTCGTCACCGACATACAGAACCGAGTTGCGTTCCGGATTAAACTGCCGCTCATCGAGCAGGAACTGTGCGAAGTGCGCAAGGGTCCGCTTTTGCTCGGGTTCCCACTGGAACAAGGTAACAAACCATGTTGGGCACATGTCCAATAGGGCAGTGGGAATGGTTTCTTCCGGCTCGAATACGGCGAGCGAGAACAGGTGCCGTTCGGCGATTCTAGAGATGGTGAGTTCTGGCTTCGACACGGCAAGGAGCGTAGCGCCTTTCCAGATGACCGCTTTTATCATAAGCAACCCTCCGTACTTCTGCCGCGCACCATACGCTTCATTTTGCGGGTTGTCCACGGGCGGACTTTTCCACACCTCGGCGGCGCTGCGCGGCAGGCTACGCTACAGAGGTAAACCCTAATCACGCACTCATGCACATCGTCGCCATTTCTGGTTCCTTGAGGAAAGACTCATACAATACGAAGCTCGCGCACGCGTTTGCGGCGCTCGCGCCCGAAGGCGCGGAGGTGGAGGTCGTCTCCATCGCCGACCTGCCGTTCTACGACCAGGACGCCGAGGCGGCGTTTCCCACCGCTGCGCAGGCCTTGAAAGACAAAGTGAACGCCGCCGATGCGGTCATCCTTGTGACGCCGGAATACAATCGCTCCGTGCCTGGCGTGTTGAAAAACGCGATTGACTGGCTCAGTCGGCCGTACGGCAAAAATTCGTTTGCGGGGAAGCCGGTGTTGGTGGCAGGCGTGTCCATCGGGAAGATCGGCACGGCGGTCGCGCAGAGTCACCTGAAGCAAATTATGGTGTACCTCGATGCGCACGTGGTGGGGCAGCCCGAACTCTATCTCGGCCCGGCGGCGGAAGTGTTTGGCGACGACGGCGAGGTGAAAGAGTCTTCGACGAAGGAGCTGCTCCGGAAAGCGCTTCTAGCGCTTATGGCGCGCGCCGCGTAGCGGCGCGTGCATGCACGCGCCCGCGGGCTTTGCCCGCGGGCGCGTTTGCTACTATGCAGGGTAATGGAGCCGCTTCCCGAAACCCCGCTCGAACGCACGGCCGAACGCGACGTGCTCTGGATCTTCGACCTTGCGCTCATCGTGAAGGCGTTCGACGGCACGATGGAAGCCTTGGGCGGCATTCTCGTACTTCTCGTGCCGCCCGCATTCTTCCTGCGCGTCGTCGAGTTCGTCACGGCAGGAGAGCTCGCGAACGACCCGAACGACCTCGTGGCCACCACGCTGCGCGAAGCCGCACGGTCGTTCGCGGTGCATCCGCACTACTTCATCTCGCTCTATCTCGTCGCGCACGGAATCATCAAGGTCGCGCTCGTCGCCGGCATCTTCGCGGGGAAGCGGATTGCGTACCCGCTCTTCATGGCCGCGCTCGTCATCTTCGCGTCCTATGAAGGGTACCGCGGCATCGTACAGCACGGCGTGCTCTTGCAGGCGCTCGCCATCTTCGATCTCATCCTCCTCGCGCTTACGTACTACGAATACCGCCGCCGGTATCCGAAGCCCGCCTGAAAATCAGATGGACACGAGAATCCCTTTCAAGACCTCAAACGGAACAACCCGTCCTGAAAATTTGGTAAGCAAAGCTTGCTTGCCAGCGCTCGCTCGGATATACGGAAGTCAGACTTCCGTATATCCTCGCTCGTTTGGCAGTAAGACTTGGCCAAGCGGCCCAAGGCCGAATTTTCAGGACGGATTGTGGAGTTGGTCTTGAAAGGGATTTCCTACTCCTCGTCCGGGTACCGTGCGATAAGTTTCGATTCGTCCCGCACCACCTTCCAGATGCGCCACAGGGAGACCTGCTTCACGCCGCGGTCGCGATTTTCCGCCCCGACTTCATACGCGAGCCGCCAGTGGTGGAGCATGTCACGATAGATCTTCGCGAGCGGCGTATGGGGCGCGTACACGTGCGTGGGCTCGCTCGACGCACCGTTGTATTCGATGAGCGTGAATCCGCGTCCGTGCTTTAGCTCCTCGAGGTCGGAAAAGCGCACGTCGAACCGGCCGTAATAGAATCCACGGATGTCTTTTGCGACGCGGTCGAACGCGTCCTCGAGTTCGGGCGTAATCGCGCTCGCGCCGTCGGCGAATATCGCGCCGCGCACGTAGTTGCCTACCGAGGTGAGCGGGTGCCGCTCGCCGGGCGCAAGTACGCGCGAGAGGTAGCGAGCGTTCCGGCGCATATAGAGCTCGATGACGCTCTTCGGGCGCGGCTGTTTCTTGATGAGTTCGCGTACGGTCGAGATGCCGTCGCCCACTACGGCAGGGAAGTACTTAAGGGTGAGCGAGGTGATGCGCCCCCTCGTTTCCGAGGGCTTCCGCACATAAAAGATGCCAGCCTCGCCGTCATCCTCTATGTATTTCTGCACCACCATGCGGATATCTTTGGGAAAGCGAGCGAGGTGTGTGGCGAGCTCGGCATCGTTCTGCGCGATCCGTACGCCGCGTCCATTCCGGCCGACGTCTGGCTTCGCGACGAGCGGATACGAAAGTCCGGCCTTGGCGAGCGCCGCGCGGATCGTCTCGAGCGAATCGCCCGCGCGCACGGTGATGAACGGCGCGAAGTATTCCCGCGCGTAGGGGCCGGCGAGCGCGAAGAGGTCGGTCTTCGATTCGCCCGCCATGCCGCCCGTGAGGATGCCCGGGTTCGCGATGGCCGGCAGGAACATGCCGCGGTACCGGGCAGCGAGATAGAGGCTGTAGGGCACGTGGAGCGCGTAGAGAATGACATCCGGCAGGGAGTCGAGGATTGAACGCGTATCGCTTTCTTCTGGAGCGGTCATGGAGGTGTGCGCCGATAGTAGCATGAGACCGGCAGTGCCGATTGAAGGGGTGCGCCCCGTTAGAAGTCTCAGCGCGAAAAATCTTGCAGCAAGATTTTTCGCGCGCTCGATGCCGTGCGCCTCGGTACGACCCGCTTGGTCACACCACGGGACGCATCACGCCCAAACTGACTTCTAACGGGGTATACTAGGCAGACGTTCATGAGTCTCACGCACCTCATCAATGCGGTTGTTACGAGCGCGCTTCCACACGTGTGGCTCATACCGCTCGCCATCATTCTTGGCACCTTCATCCTCGAAGACGCGACGACGATGCTCGTCGGCATCCTCGCTGCCGACGGGCAGATTCACATCACCCTCGCGCTCCTCTCCCTCTACCTCGGCATCATCCTCGGCGACTTCTGGCTCTACGGCATGGGCTATATGGCCGGGAGTCACCGATGGGCGCGTTGGTTCATAAGCCATTCGCGCTACGAAACCACACGCGCCTGGCTCGAGGAGCGCTTCGAAGGTGCGGTGTTCACAAGTCGCTTCGTGCCCGGCATGCGGTTGCCCACCTACACGGCGGCCGGGTTCCTGCAGCTGCCGTTCAAACGCTTCGTGCCGCCGGTCGTGGTCGGAACGCTCATCTGGACCTCGCTTTTCTTCGCTGGCGCGTACCTGTTCGGCAATGTCACCTCAAGCTGGCTCGGTGTGTGGCGCTGGCCGCTCGTTATCATTGTGGTGCTCGGCTGGCTCGCGTTCAACCGGTGGCGGCTCGGGCGTCGCGCAGAAAAAGACGCAAAGGCAACTTGAAAACAGAATCGCCCGAGGCTTCCGAGCCTCGGGCGATTTTCTTATGCACGCCGGTAGAGATTACTGTGCCGGCACTGTCACCGCGCCGTTCGGGGTCGCGGCCGTCGCGCCTGCGCTGCCCGACGTCGCGTTCGTGGTGTAGCCCCATCCGCCCATCATGCCGGGGCCATACTCGCCGCGCACGAAGCCGCCGCGCGCGTACTCATGCATAGAACCGAACTCGAATCCGCACCAGAATACGAAGATGAGCACGATGACCGCCGTGAGCGCTCGTACCGCCGAGTGCCTGCACCAGTGACCCGTGCACCCTTCCTGCATGTCGTGATTGTGTTCCATACCGATAGTATACGCCTGTGGTGTGGGATTGTTTCGAACAAGAGTGCTCTTTCGTGCGTACTATACTGGTGCGGAGCTCTATGCCGCCCGAACTCACCGATGAAGCTATCGCGCGCGAAGCGCTCGCGAACCAGGAAGCCTTCGGCTTCCTGGTCGAGCGCTACGAGGCGAAACTCGCACGCTATCTCGAGCGGCTGGGACTTTCGGTACCCGAGGATCGCGAAGACGTGCTGCAGAACGCGTTCATAAAGGCGTACATGAATCTGAACAGCTTCGACCCGAGCCTCTCGTTCTCTTCGTGGATGTATCGCATCGCGCACAACGAAGCCATGAGCTTCTTCCGCGCAAAGCGCGCGCGACCGTCGTTCGCCTTGGGCGAAGACGGGGAAGCGCTCTTCGCGAGCCTCGCCGACGACTCGGCCGACACGGCGGCGTTTGCCGAAGCGCGTCTTTCGGAAGGACAGCTCGCGAAAGCGTTCGTGACGCTCCCGCCGAAATATCGCGACGCCCTCACGCTCCGCTACTTCGAAGGCCGCTCGTACGGCGAGATGTCTGATATCCTCGAGGTGCCGGTCGGCACGGTCTCGACGCTCATCCACCGGGCGAAGCGCGCGCTCCGCGATGCGCTTCCCGCAACTTTTTCACCATGACTCACCACGACGATTCACTGAAAGAAAAGATCCTTGCGCGTATCGAGCGCGAGCGGCTGCGCCCTCGCCCCCGCTGGGAATTCGTGTTGAAGAACGTCGTGTTCTGGGGACTCGGCGCGCTCGCGGTCGTGTTCGGCGCGCTCGCCGTCTCCGCGGGCGTCTTCGAGGCGGCGAATGCCGACTGGCGTTTCTGGGAAGCCACGCACGACACGTTCTGGGGATTCTTCCTTTCGGCCGCGCCCATCCTCTGGGGCGTCGCGCTCCTCTTGTTCATCGCGGTGGGGTACTACAACATCCGCCACACCAAAAGCGGCTACCGGTACCCGCTCTCGGTCTTGGCTTTAGGCGCCGTGCTCACCTCGACCGCGCTCGGCGCGGCGCTCTACGCGAGCGGCGTCGGCCGCACGGTGGAAGAGGGCGTCGGCAGCTTCCCGCCGTTCTACCGTCCCATTCTGGTCGAAGAGCGAGCGTGGTGGCAGGACCCCGCGCGCGGCGCCCTCGCAGGGCAGGTGGTCTCGGTATCGACCTCGACAAGCTCCTTTACGCTCCAGGACTTTGCCGGCGCGCTCTGGCGCATCGACACCGACGATCTGCGCGCGCCGGACTTCGCTGCGCTCCTCCCTGGTGCCACGGTGCGCGTGGTGGGCGTGCCGGCGACGACGACTGCCGCCTTCCACGCCTGCTTCGTGTTCCCGTGGGGTGCGGTCGCCACGTTCTCTCTGCCGCTTGGTGGCGCTGAAAGAACTTCGCGGCAGGAGCGTAGTGAAGAGTGTAAGGGCATTCGTCCTTACGGGGCGCTAGAAGTGCTCCGCGGAGACTAGGCAGTGTATGGTTGCGAGCCCATACGCTGCCTTCCGCTTTGGAGCATGTCCAAAAACGCCTCATACGGCGTTGCGCTTCGCTCAAAAACACTCACCGTATTCCGAATACGCCTCGTGTTTCCTCGCTCGCACGCCTTGTCTGAGTCGTTTTTTGCCACGCTCTATATGAACACCTGCACGCACGAACGATTTGAGGCCATCGCCGCAGAAGAATGGGGGTGTATTCCGGAGCGTTTTTCACGAAAGATAGAGAACGTCGCGCTCCTTATAGAAGACGAGCCGGACGCGGCGACCCGCGCTGAGGAAGGCCTTGGCGCGGATGAGACGCTCCTCGGCCTCTACCACGGCATCCCGGCCTCCGCGCGCGGCGATTTTTACAGCGGCGTACTGCCCGACACCATCACGCTTTATTACTACCCGCTCCTCGAAGAAGCCGAAGCGCTTTTAGAGGAAAGGCGCACGCCGTCGTTCGAAGAGGCGGTGCGGCTTGCGGT
Organism: bacterium; assembly: GCA_021817705.1. Taxonomy (GTDB): domain Bacteria; phylum Patescibacteriota; class Minisyncoccia; order Phycocordibacterales; family Phycocordibacteraceae; genus C7867-001. The sequence continues at coordinate 10,549 of JAKAGB010000012.1, forward strand.
ACGAGAAACCCTGTGGCATGAAGTCGGGCACTATTTCGGTATGGATGAAAGGGCGGTAGAAGCGCGGGAGGACGACGGCACGAACGAGTTCAAAAAATGAAAAAGCGCGCCCCGCGGGGGCGCGCTGCATTTATTTCGGAATGAGATTCACGAGCGATACGAACGACTCGCGCGGCGCATCATCGTTCCAGTGCAGAAGCTGTCTGACCACGAGGCGGATGAACACGTCGTCCGCGCCGAACTCGAGCACCGCCTTCACGAAAGCGAGTCCTTCCTGCCAGTCTTCGTAGCACACGAAGTGGCCGTCCGTGGATGCCTCGGCGAGTGCGTCATTCCACTCGGTGTCCGGCGTCTCGCGGCCGAGAAGGTCGCGCACGCGCTCGCGCGCGGTGCCGCCATCTTCACCCGCGCCATACACGAGCACCTCGCGCGCGATCCGTAGACGCATCGCGGAAGAGGATCGCTCGGAGGCGAGTCCGACGATGAGCCGCTGCATGTCGTGCCGCACCTCAGCGCTCGGCGTCCCCGTGAGTTGGCGTTCTTCGAACGCTTCCAGGATGGCATAGAGCGCGGCGTCGGCGGTCTTTTCATCGAGACTCGTGATTGCTAGGTATGCTAGGTTGTCGTCGCCCGAGAGCGCGTGCCACACCACGTAGAGCGCCGGCGGCATGTCGTCCGGCTCTTCGCCGACGGGCTGCTCCTGGTACGTCTTCAGAAGCGCTTCGCCCAGATTCGAATACTCTGCGTGATAGGCGCGCCGGTCGGCAAGCGCGCTAGAGACATGCGCGGGGAGCGGGCCGAAAAACGTGAGCCGCTCTTGCATCTCCTCGCTGCAGGTGTCGAGCGAGAGCGCGTATGCGACCGCTGCGTCCGCGAACTTCTTCCGTAAGCTCATGCGAGCCTCCTTTTGAGCTTCCTGGGGAAGCGTACGCGTTTTTGGCGCGCGAAGCAACCGGCTTTTCCCGGTTGCTTCGCGCGCCTCCGAGGCGTATGGTGTAGGACATGCGTAAGCGTTTCGGCGTCATCCTCATCCTCATCTTCGCCTTCTGCGGGCTCGCAGACTCCGCATATCTCGCACAGCATGAGCTCACGAACACGCCGCTCCTCTGCAACATCCAAAACCTCTCGGGCTGCAACATTGTGGCGCAGAGCCCGTACTCGCAGCTCTTCGGCGTGCCGCTCGCGGTGTACGGCATCGCGTTTTATGCGCTCGTGTTCATCGTCGCTGCGTTCGAGCTCGTCGTCGTCGACCAGCTCCTGCGGCGCGCGCTCCAAGGGCTCGCGCTCATCGGCCTCTTGTTCTCGATCGGCGCTACCGCGCTTCAAGTGTTCGTGATCGAGGCGCTCTGCGTGTACTGTCTTACTTCGGCATTCCTCGCACTCTTCACGTTCTTGGCCGCGTGCACCATAGAGCCGATGCCCGAACGCTTATTCCGCCGTTCGCTCGCCCCCGCGCCGGTCGCGGTCACCACGGAAGAATCGAAGCCCTCGCTCCCCATGCCTCCACGCTAACTATGCTGCGCACCACGCTCATCGCCTTTATTGTGCTCCTCATACCGGCGAGTGCGTTCGCAGCGAGCACGGCGACCCTTTCGACCGGCCGTACGCTCCTCATCGCGACTTCGACGCCCGGGAATGCGTATGCGCTCGGCGGATCGGTCGTGGTGTCGGGCACAACGGGTGCCGACCTCACGGCGCTCGGCGGCTCGGTCGTCGTCACGGCGCCCGTGAAGGCTGCGGCGCTCCTTGCGGGCGGTTCCGTCGAGACGCAGGGGACGGTGGGCGGCAGCGTGCGCGCCATTGCCGGCACGGTCACGATTGGTGCCCCTGTGGGCGGCGACCTTGCCGCCATCGCCTGGAACCTGACTGCGAACGCGCTCGTGAAGGGAAGCGCGCTCGTTCTTGCCGGAAGCGCGAATCTTGCGGACGGAGCGCAGGGGCCGGTGCTCGTGTATGGCAACACCGTTCGTCTTGCGGGCGACTTCGCGGGCGATGTGCGCGTGGTGTCGACCGGCCGGGTCATCGTGGCGCCGGGCACGAAGATTGCCGGCACGTTTTCGTACGATGCACCGACTGAGGCGGCAATTCCGGCTGACGCACAGATTCATGCGGTCGCCTATGGCGGTTCTTCCGCCGTCTCGTCTCCTGGCGAGGCGCGCGCGCTCGCGCTGATCGGCGTGGGCGTGTTCCTCTTCGCGCGTATCCTCGGCGCGCTCATTCTCGCCGGGCTTCTCGCCGGGCTTTTCCCTGCGTTTGCCGAAGCGGTCGCCGCGCGCGCCTACGAGAGCCGCCTGCGCGGATTCTTCTTGACCGCACTTCTCGGCTTTGCCGCATTAGTCGCGACGCCGGTGCTCCTCATCATACTTTCGCTGACGTTCATCGGGCTCGGTATCGCGCTTCTCATCGGCATCGCGTACGCGCTTCTCGCGCTCCTCTCGTGCGTGTACGCGGGCATCGTTCTCGGCAGCGTGCTTGCGCGGCGGTTTGCGCAACGCCGTGTCGTGTATTGGCGCGACGGTGCTCTCGGTATGCTCGCGCTCTCCATACTTTTCCTCATACCGATTCTCGGGCCGCTCGTGGTCGCCTGCCTCGTGTTTTTCGCGGCGGGCGCGCTCCTCACGCTCTTCTTCCACTTCGCCTTTCCGCATGAGCACCACGGATGATGCGCGCCGCGCGCGAGCGCGGCGCATAGTGGCGTATCTGAAACGGGCGTACCCGCACCCCAAAAGCGAGCTCGTACACAAGACGAACTTCCAGTTCGTCGCGTCGGTCATCCTGTCTGCGCAGTGTACCGACAAAGCGGTGAACCGGGTGACTGCGACCCTCTGGAAGAAATATAAGACGCCCGCGGATTTCGCGAACGCGGATCCAGCGACTTTCACGAACGAGCTCTCGAGCATCCCGTTCTTTCGGAATAAAGCGAAGCACATAATCGCGGCCGCCAAAGTCGTGCAGCACGACTTTGGCGGCCGCGTCCCCAAAACAGAAAAAGAGCTCGTCACCCTGCCGGGCGTCGGCTACAAGACCGCGCACGTCGTCCTCGGCGAGCTCTTCGACGTGTGGGAAGGCATAGCCACCGACACGCACGTCGCGCGCTTCGCATACCGCTTCGCTCTTTCGAGCCACAAAGACCCCACCAAGATTTCCAAAGATTTAGAAGCACTCATCCCGAAGAAAGACTGGAAATATGTGAACAACGGCCTCGTGCTTTACGGCCGCTACGTGTGCCCTGCGCGAGCGCACGACTGCGCGAACCACCCGCTCACGAAACTCTACCCAGAGGCCGCGAACCGGTGGCGCTCGCAGCAGCATTGACTTCAAGAACTTTTTACGGTAATACGACGCCAGAGCCGGAATGATCCGGCCTGAAACGGAGTACCTTACATGGCAGATACTACAGCCGGAAAACCGGCCGTCGAACTGCACTTTCCGCAGCGCGAAATCGACAATCCGACCGTCGAAACCATGACCTGCCTGTGTCCGGACCTTATGTTCAGGATCGAGGAGGGTCTAAAGAAAGGATACGGCTATCGTATGCTCGTCGTCGCCCGGCTCCTCGACGACACGCGCGGGTTTTACGAGGTGCGCGAGATTCGAAACCCGCTCATCCCGTTCCAATTCATGACCTTCCCGAAAAAAGGGAAATGGGAAATCGCCGCCTTCCTCTTCGAGCGCAAGAAGCTCGTCGATGGGCGCGATACGGGTACGGTGCTTGAACGGAAGATTCGGGACAAATACCTCGTTGAGCGTGCGGCGTCGGATCGACGCGATTGGGGAAGATACAAGGGGACCATCTACGAGTTCTCGAGCATTCAGCGCTTGTGCTTGCGTGAGCACTGGGATTTGTACGGGGGCGTTTCGATTGCGCACAGCGTTATGACGCTTGAAGTGCCGGATGTATTCGCGAAGCCGCCGCCCGCATGGGTCGCAGACTTCGGGAACTACTGGCATCGGACAGCGCCCTACGACCAGTGCGAGTTCCGCGCGCGGCTGCTTGAGATGTTCATCATCAAGTGGCCCTACGCGCCGTTCCCGCTACCGTTCCGATTTCTCGGGTGGGCGGTCTGCGAGCTCGCAAAACGGCTCGTGTGCCTCTTTCTCGGGTTGCTCGGGCTTTCGCTCGCGCTTCGCGGGTCGTGGCGGGCGTTCCAGAGTGCCTTCTCGCTTTCGGCGAAGCTCTCGATAGACAGTGCGCTCGGGGAGCTGGTCGACGCGCTCAGTTCGAGGACCTTCCACGAACTGTTCAGCGGCTGGTTCGGGCGTGCGAAGTACGGGCCGTGCTTCGTGCCGCTCGCGCTGTGCGTGGAATTGCTTGGGCTCTCGGCTCTGGCATTCTACGCGTGGAAGCTTCTGCTTTTCGTTATCGCGCACCCGCTCGCGGTTGCCGGGTTCGTTCTCGTGGTCGTCGCGGTATTCGGCAGTTTCATCGGCACCCTGTACGTGTCCGGCCTTATTATCAAGAAGCTGGAAACGCGCGAAAAGAAGCCGGTAGAAGTGCCGACCGAAAGTTACGCGAGCCGCTGGAAAGCGCGGCGGCAAGAAGCGCTCCATCTGCGCACGCTCGAGGCGGGGAAGGCGCAAGCCGCCTTCGCCGAGCGTCACAGTTCGGTGCTTGCCTGCGGCGAGGCGCCTAGGGAGGTGTCCCTTGCTGCGGTGCCAAGCGATATGGTGACGCTCCGGGCGCGATTCGATGCGCTCAAGCGCCGTGTCTGCAGGCCGTTCTGATTCAATGGCGGGCTCCTTCGGGAGCCCGTTTTTCATTTTTGTATAGCAACGGTAGGATAGGGGCATGGAGAAGAAGCGTCCCGTGGCGGTGTTCGACATAGACGGCACGATTTTCCGTTCATCGCTCCTCATCGAGCTCGTGGAGCGGCTCATCGAGAACGGCGTGTTCCCGAAAGAGTCGCGCGACGCATACGAAGCCGAACGCGTGCGCTGGCTCGACCGGAAAGGCGACTACGAATCCTACATCCAAAAAGTGGTGCAGGTATTCGGCAAGCAGCTGAAGGGCGTGCCGTACGAACCGGTCGCGGACGCGGCCGGGGAGGTGATAGAGGAGAAACGCAGCCGCGTGTACCGCTACACGCGCGACCTCGTGCAGAAGCTGCGGAAAGACGGCTACTTCCTGCTCGCCATCTCGCACTCGCCCAAATTCATAGCCGATGGCTTCGGCTTCGAGCACGGCTTCGACAAAGTGTACGGCACTTTTTACGCGAGCGGAGCCTCGGGCAATTTTACCGGCGAAGTGGAAGACCAGGACCTCATTAGCAATAAGGCTGCAGTGCTGCGACGTGCGGTGCGGAAAGAAAATCTTACCCTGCTTGGCAGCGTGGGCGTGGGAGACACCGAAAGCGACATCAGCATGCTTGAGCTCGTCGAAAATCCCATCGCCTTCAACCCGAACCAGGCGCTCTACAAACATGGGAAGCGCCGCGGGTGGAAGGTAGTTGTCGAACGAAAAGACGTCATATATGAAATCTCGTAGGCAGAATGCAGTAGGCAGTACGCAGAAAAATTCAACTCGGAAGTTTCAAACCCTAGTGTGGGAATACTACAAAAAGCATGGACGGCATGAGTTGCCGTGGCGGAAGACGCACGATCCGTACAAGATTTTAGTGAGCGAGGTGATGCTGCAGCAAACGCAGGTGGAACGGGTGAAGCCCTTTTACGAGGCGTTCGTCCGGAAGTTCCCGACGGCGCGCAAGCTCGGCGCCGCGCCGCTGTCGAGCGTGCTCGCCGCGTGGCAGGGCTTGGGCTACAACCGCCGCGCGAAGCAACTGCGAGAAGCTGCGCAGCTCGTGGGGCACGGCGTGTTCCCGAAGCACGCCGAAGAACTAGAGAAGCTGCCGGGCATCGGGCCCTACACGGCGCGGGCAGTGCTCGCGTTCGCGCAGAATCAGGACGTCGTCCTCGTCGAGACGAACATCCGCACCGCAGTGCTGCATCACTTCTTTCCGAAGCGGAAGAAGGTGAGGGACGAGGAAATCGAGCGCGTGCTCGCGGCCGTGCTTCCGCACGGCCGCGCCCGCGAGTGGTACTACGCGCTCATGGACTACGGCGCATCCCTGAAACGCTCGGGCGTAAAGCTGAATGCAAAAAGCAAACACTATGCGAAGCAGTCGCGCTTCGCTGGTTCTTTGCGAGAGGCGCGCGGGGCGATTTTGAAAGAGCTTGCGCGCGCGCCGCGAAGCGGCGCGCGCCTTTTCGGCCTTTTGGGCGACGACCGCCGCATGCAACTCAAAACCGCGCTCGCCGCGCTCGCGCGCGAAGGCCTCGTGGAAAAACGCGGCGCGGTATACGCGCTCGCTAGCTAGCGCCCGGCGTCGGCGGCACGATAGCTCTCGTGTGTGCGTGCGGCGCGAAGTCGCGGATGAAGAGCGTCGTCACGACGCCCGCGACGAGCAAGAACCCGCCCGTGATAAAGAAGAAGACTTCATAGCCGGCCATAAGCAGCAGGAGGCTGCCGAGGAGCGGTGCCACGAGGTCGGCGAGCGGCCAGATGCCGCGGAAGATGCTCACCGAGTTCACGTCTTTTTCCGACACGCGGCGGAAGAAGTGGCCTTCGGTCATGCTCTCCACAAGCGCGGCTCCCGCGCGCGAGACGATGAGCGTCGCCGCAATCGCAGCGAGCGGCGTTGCGGGCGTCATGAGCCCCACGAACGCGAGCGACGCGCCCATGAGCACGAAGCCCGCGAACATCATTTCCTGGTCGCCGAGGAATTTGTCGGCAATCCAGCCGGCGGGGTATTCGATGAGCACGAACGGCACGAGCATGAGAGAGAACAGCCAGCCGAGCTCGCTCCACGGGATGCCGAGCACTTCGTGGAGGTACACGGGCACATAGAACGGCGCCCACACGTAGAAGAGGTAGAGGAGCAGGTGGCCAATCGAAACGGCCAGAAGATCGCGGTCACGCACG
>JAKAGB010000013.1 GCA_021817705.1 bacterium
GCGTACCCCCCCCCCCGACAATTCTGCCAGTCCTCGAGCGCGCGAAAGCAGCGTATATTTTGTGGTCTGAATATCGCCCAACGGTGCCGAGCACCAAACGGTATTCGCTCGGAGAGCGTATCGACGTATTATTAATTGAAATAATCGAATCCATGGCAGCGGCGAGTTTTTTGCCGCGCGGAGAAAAGGAGCCGTATTTGCGCGTCGCGATACGCAAGCTTGATACGCTTCGCATCCTGCTTATGGTTGCATGGGAGTCGCGGGCGCTTGATACCAAGAAATATGGCGCACTCTCTGAAAGCATAGAGACAGTCGGAAGAATGCTCGGCGGGTGGTACGGGCAGACGGTGCGGCAAAACCGAACCCCGCAGTGACGCGGGGTTCGGAGCGAAGAGAGTTGCGAAGCGGAGCGCAGGATTGTTGTCGTTCCAATCGTTGTTGAGCCAGTTCCAGTTCAGCATGACCTGCCCGTCGTTCTCGATGAGATACGGGACATGCAGGTTGCCATTGCGGTTCCGAACGATGCGTACAAGGTGCCATCCGTACCACCAGCCTTAGAATACTCTCCGGCCTGAATCTAATTCGGCATCGTAATGCCAAAGCGCATTGCACCAAGTATCTTCGTTTTGAAGAGTCAGCATGCGGCGCGCTCCTGTGAAAACCGTAGTCCGCAGGATTCTGGACGCATGGATACTGGATTCGGCAGAGGGAAACCGTGATCGCCCTCATACTCGCCTACTACCATGCATAAGCATATACGAAAAATCGCCCCGCATGAAGACATGCGGGGCGGAGTTCAAAGGTTCAGAGTGCGAACCGAGATTCACAGTTCTGAGTACTAACTTGCGAAGCGGAGCGCAGGATTGTCGTCGCTCCAACCGTTGCAGAGCCAGTTCCGGGACAGCAAGACCTGCCCGCCGCCCTCGACGAGACACGGGACATGCAGGCTGCCAAGGCGGCTCCGAACGACAGACTTCCATCCGAAGACTGCCTTGCCCTCGAAGTGCTTGCGGAACACCTCAATACCGAGCTTCTGGATAGCCAGAAGGTCGGCGAGGCCGAGACAGCTCTCGAGCATGTCGTTGCTCGTGAGATAGTCGTAGATGACCTGGCCCCTCACGGTGCCACTTTTTTGTCCATCGTGGAGCCAGAGGTCGATCTTCGCGAGATCGAAACGCTTCGGACCCGTTTTCTCGAGCTCGGGGTGCATGATCTTGTCCACCCATTCAGGATAGGCGGGTCGGATGGAGCGGTCGACGCGGATGATGGAGCCCGTGACGGTCTTGGCCTTGGTGAGCGCCGCGACCTGGCCGGGTTTGCCGACGACGGTTTCTCCGGCGAGGAACTTATCCACGCCTTCTTCGCCGCCGAGTTTGTTCCAGACCGCTTCAATGCGGCCCAGCGTCTTGGGATACTTACCCATGATTGTCTCCTTTTTCATTCGGCTTCTAGCCGATGAACTTCTCGTTTCCCGCGAGTTGAGGGGCTGATGGCACGAATTCGCCACAGCGGAGAAAGGCCTAGCGAATAAGCCGCTTTCCGCTATGGCGAACTGGGGTGTGCAGGGAACTACTATCTACAAATATTATATGCATACTCGCTCTAAAAAGTCAAGAGCGCGAGGTAAGGTACTGTACAGAACCGCCCGCCTCCGCAGCGGAGGCGGGCGGCTGCTTTTGCGTTACCGATCAGAGTTTGCGAATCTGGAGGAAGTCCAATTCGACCGGGGTCTCGCGGCCGAACATGCTGACCATCACCTTTACCTTGCCGCGGTCTTCGTCCACGTCGCCGATCTTGCCTTCCAAGTCCTTGAACGGACCGTCCGCGATCACCACCGGGTCGTCCTTCACGAAGTCGATGCGGTGCTTCGGCGCCTCGGCGTGCATGCGCTTCATGAGGCTCGCCACTTCCGCTTCGTCCATGGGCACCGGCGTGGTGCCGCTACCCACGAACCCGGTCACGCGCGGCGTGTTGCGCACCACGAACCACGAGTCGTCGTCCACGAGCATCTTCACGAGGATGTAGCCCGGATAAATCTTCTCTTCTTCGGTCACGCGCTTCCCTGCCTTCACGCGAATCTTCTTCTCGGTAGGCACGATGACGTCGAAAATCTTGTGCTCCATGCCGAGCGATTCGATGCGCTGCTTCAGGTTGCGCTCCACCGCGTTCTCGTAGCCCGCGTAGGTATGGATGGCGTACCAGCGCGCGTCTTCAGGGTTCGGAGCCGTCTCGTCGCGCACCTCTTTTTGCACGCCGGGCGCGATGTCGGCCATGCCGATCTCTTCCGCGACGCCGTCCGTGTCGGGCATGACTTCGCCCGTGGGTCCGATGTGGATGTTCGTGTCGTCCATAGTGGGAAGGTTATGCGCCGATAAGGCTCGAGACGAGGCCGCCGAACGCGTAGTCGAGCACGCCGATCATGGCCGCCACGAAGAGCGCGATGAGGATGATGACGAGCGTATGCGCGAGCGCCGTGCGAGGCGTCGGCCACACGATGTGCTTGAACTCGTCGCGCACATGCGAAAGGTATGAGGTGAGTGCGTTCATGGGGGAATGGGTAATCGCGGTACTAAAAAACCCCTGCGGGGTTTCAACGGGGGAAAGTATAGCATGCGGGGCAACGTGGTCAAGCGGTCTGAAAAGCGCGCGCCGGCCTTTGGCCGACGCGCGTTCTCCCTTCCCTTCCGCCCCGTTCCTACCGGAGTTCGTAGGTTATCGACACTGAGGCCGTGTAGGTGTTTTCGCCTGCGGGTACCGAAGGCGCTGCCGCAGCACCCTTCCCGACCACCGCCGCATACATGACCGGGTACGGCATGCCGCCCGATGACTCACTGAAGTTCACGATGCGACCGAGCTCGACGCCAAGCTCGCTTGCGATAGTTTCGGCCTGCGCTTTCGCGTTCGTGATTGCGTCCGCGCGCGCGGCATCCGGCCCGGCATTCGGGTCGGCAAGCGCGAAGTCGGGACCCGAGACATTCTGCACCCCTTCACTCCCGAGTCCGCCGAGAACGGCACCGACCGAATCAAGATTCCGCACGGTGAGCTGTACGGTTTCCGCCACCTGGTAGCCGGTTATGGTTGGCGAAGAAATCGGGCACAGGACGCCGGCCGGGCACGGTTGCGGGTACGCATACTGCGGTGTGATGGTGTACGAGAGCGTCTTCACGTCTTTCTGCGCGATGCCCTGCGTCGCAACCCACGCAAGCACGGTGTTCGCCTGCTTCGTGGTGGCCGCCTGTGCGTCGGCAACCGCCTTCGCAGTGTTCTCTACGCTGAAGGTGATATGCGCGATATCGGGCGGCAGCACTGCGGTGCCGTCACCAGAAACCGTTATGGTGTCCGAAGCGGGCGCGGTCGGACGACCGAGGTTCTCTGCAACTGAAGCAGCCTCCGCAAGGAGGAAGAGCGCGAGTATGGCGAGCGTGCCGACGAGCGCGATGCGCACCATACCGTTACCGAATAGGTCGTGGAAGAAATCGTCTTGCATAAGAAAGAGGGTTATGAAGAAGCACCTTGTAAGGTTAGAAGCAACTGCTTGAGCGCGGTTGCAGCGGGTAATGACGCCCTATCAAGCCCGGGGTTCGTCCAGTCTACGCCACGGTCGACGGCGTCGAACCGGAGCACACGCGAACCGAAGGACAGATAGTACGCGGTATCGACCGTGCCCTCGAACCGCTCGATGGGCACGATAGTGAACTGATGCGTGCCGACGGTGGTCGAGGTGAACGCGCTCGGCGGCACCAGCTGCCCAGACGGATTCCCTACTGCGGTCGATTCGATAACCGCGAGCGGCGTCGTGGTTCCTTCGCGCGCGTATGCGCGGATGAGAATCTCCGCCGATGGCACGGTCGACGACGCGGTCGTGGTTGCCGCATACGCGGCGCTCACACTCGCGTCCGGCACCGCTTCGGCCGCGAAGCCTGCGGGTACCGCATACGCGATGCCGAGGTCGGTGAGCGAGACATTCGGCGGCGGGCATGCCGGGAACGAGCAGGATACGCCGGTGCGCGAGAGCGTCGTGCCGTCCGGGCACACTTCTGCGTCGAGGGGGCAGGCGATTCTCTGGTACGGGTGCTCGGCGGCATTGCGGTAGATGAGGCCGCCCACACCGACCAGGATGATGACGAGAATCCCGAGAAGCAGGTTCTTCATACGGGCATGATAGCATGAGGCGCGCGGCTTCGCGGCGCGCCTCCTTCCTTAGTGCCGCGTGCGCAGTTCGTCGCGAATCTCGAGCAATACTTTCAATTCCGGGTTCTCCGCAGGCTGCTTCGCCTCTTCCTTGCGCTTCTTCGTGAGCCGGTTCAGCACCTTCACGAGCAGGAAGAGCGCGAACGCGATGATGATGAAATTCAATATCGTCTGCAGGAACACGCCGATGCCTATCGAGCCGCCGTTCGGAAGCGCGATGGCCCATTCGGAAAAGCGTACGCCGCCCAAGAGGAGCCCGATAGGCGGGGTGATGATGTTGTTCGCGAGCGAAGTGGTTATCTGATTGAACGCCGCGCCAATGACGACGCCGACCGCAAGGTCGATCGCGTTCCCCCGCACCGCGAACGTCTCGAATTCTTTCAGGAAGCCTTTCATGAGAGGCATGATAGCAGAAATGAAAAAGCGGCCGCCCGTTACCGGTGCGGCCGCGTAGTCGTAGAAGCTACTCGCTCATGAATCCACGTACGGACGATTCCCGCGGTTTCTTCCGCCCACGGTTCGCACGTGAGCATGTGCCCCGCACCGCGCACTACGGCAAAGTCTGCGCCGTAGATGTGCGCGATCTGTTTGCACACCGGAAGTGGCATCATTGTATCTTCTTCCGCGGCGACCACGAGCACCGGGCACGTTACCTTCGGCCGGAAGCCGAAGAACTGCCCGAGCACCAGGTCGCGCACCGCGCGGCCGCTCTCGCTCCGGAACCGCACGCGCGCTTCCTGCGCCGGATGGAGCAGGAGTGCGCGGCTGTCGTCATCCGTGAGCTCGAATGCCCTGCCGGAAAGGAGCGCCGGCAGGTACTTCCACACGCGTCGCCAGATTTCGCCCTTGTAGAGGGTGCGCGGTGGTGGTGCGGGAGCCAGGAGCACGAGCCCCTGTACGCGCGCGTTACGCGATGCCGCATACTGCGCGACGAGCGCGCCCATCGAGTGCCCTACGAGCACGACCGGTTTCGAAACCGCGCCGCGCGCGCACGCGGAGAAATCATGGATGGATAAGCCGCCCGGGTCTTCGCCGCAGCCGTGCCCGAGAAGGGGCGCGGCGTTCACGAAGAAATGCCGGCAGAGCACCTGCACGAACGGCAGGTGTTGCGCCGGGTTGCCCCAAGCGCCGTGAAAGAAATGAACTGAGGACATCGTGCCTCTCCCTGTCAGACTCTGGCACTATTATACACATAATTACTAAAAAAGCAATGGGCTCGCGCGCAGCTATGAAAACGCGGCCTGCTATGCAGGCCGCGGGGTCCTAGAACTGAAGCGTGTGCGCCGGTTCCCAGCGATACGTTTCATCTTCGGTTGGCACCTTCCGGTAGAGCACGAGCTGCCGCGCCGAGAAAGTTCCGGTTGGAAAATCGCTCCGCGCCACCAGATATCGCTGCACGCGAGGAAATTGCCGAACCTTCAAATCCGAGAAGAGCGTCACGTGGGGCGTCGAGCCTTCGAATTTCTGTTTCGGGTACCCGAGCGCCGTGAATTCATCTACGAGCTCGCGCCACGCTTTTACGAACGCGCCGTCGAGTGCGACGTAGAGCGTTCGAGAATCCTCGAACGCGCCGAGCCCGGCCACCCGCACGTCGATTGGCAGCAGTTTCCGATTGCGCACATACGCGCTCATGTGCGCGCATGCAGCGGCCGCGTCTCGTTTCGTAAGTTCGAGACGATACTTTATCGTCACGTGCGCCGGCGTGCGGCTTTTGTTCGGCTGGATACCGAGTACGCGCGCCACATCCTCTTGCACCGCGCGCTTGAACGCGCTCAGCTCGGGTACTTCGAACGCGAAATAGTGCTTCGTCGATGCGTCGGGCATCGCGTACTCCTCTTGTGTGCATCTGCCTTTCTTGTATCAAAAGCGGCGCGAAAACGCGAGCGCGGCCGGCAAAGCCGGCCGCGCTCATCAGTTTCTTTATTCGGGGCGACCTATGGGACTCGAACCCATAACCACCTGGACCACAACCAGGGGCTCTACCAATTGAGCTAAGGCCGCCATGTGCGAACGAGGTTTTTATAGCACGGAAACTGGGATTTGCTTAGTAGCGCGGATGCTCGTCTTCGACGCCGGCCTCGTGGTTCGCGAGCCGCGCGAGGGCGAAGAGGAGCGACGAGAGGCGGTTCAGGTACGCTTTCGTCTCGGGCGAAAGCTCGCGCGCGCCCGCGTCGACCACCGCCGTCGCGCGACGCTCCGCGCGCCGCGCGACCGTGCGCGCGTAATCGAGCATCGCCGAAAGCTCCGTGCCGCCCGCAATGGAAAAACGCGTGATGGGCGGCAATTCGTGTTCGGCCGCCTCGATGATGCGCTCGAGTTCCTCCACGCGCGCCTGTTCGGTGTGCTTTTCGGCTCCGGCCACCTCCGCCTGCACCACGAAGAGCGCTTCCTGCACCTCGCGCAAAAGTTTGCCGTACCGCGTTTGTGCGCCCGCCCTCATTTTCACCACGCCAAGCAGCGCGTTCAGTTCATCAAGAGCGCCAAGCGCCTCGGGCAGTGCCGAGGCTTTCGAGATGCGCACGCCGGGCGGACAGTCGAATGCTTTGGTCGTGCCCGCATCGCCCTTGCCCGTAAACAGAGCCATGTGCGCAGGAGAGGACTCGAACCTCCATCCCCTTAACGGGGGCTACCACCTCAAGGTAGTGCGTCTACCAATTTCGCCACCTGCGCAGGTGCGAGCACTATAAACGGAAACGCGCCCGAGCGCAAAGCGCTCGGGCGCGTTTCCGCACGATCGTTAGGCCGCGACTTCCTCGGCGACTGTCGCCTTCTCTTCTGCCGCTTCCGCCGGCGTTTCGGTGGGTATCGCTTCCGCACCTCCCACTTCGGCCGCGACTGCTTCGGCCTCTTCCACCGGAAGCTCCTCCTCGCTCTTCGCATGCATCATGCGGGCGTTACGGAGCTGGCGACGCACCTGCTTCGCCGCCTTCTCGCGGATGAAGTAGAGCTTCGCGCGGCGCACCTTGGAGCGCTTCACGATCTCGATCGAGTCGATAGCCGGCGAGTAGAGCGGAAACACTTTCTCGACGCCCACGCCCGAGAGGGTCGTGCGCACCGTGAAGGTCGCGCCGGCTTCCGTGCCGTGCTTCACCGCGAGCACCACGCCTTCGAACGCCTGCTTGCGCGCGTTCTTGAGGGTCTTCTCTTTCTTGTCGGCACCCTTGCCCTTCTTGAGCTCCACGATGTTCTGGATGACGCGCACAGAGTCGCCCGGGCGTATCCCGAGCTTCGCGCGTCCTTCGACGTTGACCGGCGTGTGTACCTTCATATAGCCCGCGCACTGTAGCACCCCGTTAGAAGTCTAGCAACTCCCCCGTCTTGCTGTGCCGGTTGCGCGACTCCCACCTTGGGTTCGTTCGGCATGCGACGCACGAAAAAAATTGCGGCAATTTTTTTCGTGCCGCGACTTCTAACGGGGTAGCATTCCCGCCCAGAAAAAGCAAAATCTAGCTGAGCTGCCTAAGCGCATGCGCGAAGTCAGCCGGAAGCGGCGCTTCGAAGGTTTTGCGCTCACCCGAGGGCAGCGTGATGGCAAGCGAGAGCGCGTGGAGCGCCGGGCGATGAAAGCCAAAGAGGCACGGGCGGCCCTTGGCGTAGAGCGGGTCACAGACGACCGGGTGATTCAGGTGTTTGAAATGCACGCGAATCTGGTGCGTACGACCGGTCTTGGGCCTGGCTTCGAGCAAAGAGACCTTCTCGCCGCTTTCCGGGTCGACGCCGCGCGAAAGCACGCGCCATTCGGTGATGGCAGCGCGATGCGTGCGCGATTCTTCCCCGCGACGCACGCCCCAGCGGGGCGGCGTCGCGCGGATGCGCACGATTTCTGCCTCTATCACCCCTGCCTCTTTGGCCGGATGCCCGTACACGAGCGCGCGGTACGTTTTTTCCGTCGTGCGCTCTTGGAATTGCTCTTTGAGGAATGCATAGGCCTCCCTTGTTTTCGCGAGAATCATGACACCCGAGGTGCCGCGGTCGAGCCGATGCACGATGCCCGGACGCGCGATGACTTCGCCCTGTGGCGACGTCCACGGCTCCCCCACGTCCGCCATCTGCGGATACTGTGCGAGCACCCAGGCCGCCACCGAAGGTTCTTCGGTGCGGCCGTCGCTGTGCACGATGAGCCCCGCGGGCTTGTTTATGACGAGTACCTCGCTGTCTTCGTATAAAATTGTCGGTTCCAGGGGCATGTTGCAAATCCTAACAGAAAAGGTATAGTCCGCGCCAGAAACAGGATGGAGTTCTGGTAATGGAAGCGAATCATCTGCAGGTGATCCGCAAGGACTACGGGCACGCGAAGACCGTGCTCGACAAGATCGAAGCAGCCATCACCGACCTCGGCTGGCTCGCCGCGATGCGGGTCGCCGAATTCAGACGGCCGCAGGCAGAGCGCGAGCTGCTCTATGGCACAAACGGCATGAGCGCGCACGCCTTGCTGAGCGCGCTCCTCGGCAACGCCGACGCAGATGTCGGCGGCTCGCTTGCCGAATGGTTCGCGAGCATGGAGCAACGCGCCCCTGGTTTTCGGAACTCGCTCACCCATGCAGTTCTCATGTTCCCCAAAGTGTTTACAGCGGAGTCGGCGCAGTCGCATTTCCGCCTCTGTTTGGAAGCGGCGCATCACCTTACCGCGCTCCGGAACCGCCTCGCGGTGGAAAATACGGAAGCGGAACGAGTTTGCTGTGAAGCGGCTACGGCTGCGGCACGCATTGCCGGACTACGCGACTTCGCCGGCTAAAACAAGCGCGACCCTTCGGGGTCGCGCATTTTCATTTTCCGCGCCGGCGCTCGCGCTGCGCGTAGTCGGCAAATAGCGCGTCGAGCTCTTCCGCACTGAAGTCCGGCCAGAGCGTGTCGCTAAAGGCGAGCTCGCTATACGCGCTTTGCCAGGTGAGAAAATTCGAAAGGCGCTTTTCACCGCCCGTGCGGATGATGAGGTCCGGGTCGGGGACGCCGCGCAAGGAGAGCGCGCGAGCGAAGTCCTCTTCGCTCGCGCAGGGCTTCCCTTCCACAATAAGCGCGTTTGCGGCCGCCACGATTTCCGCGCGGCCTCCGTACGACAGCGCGACGACGAGCGTCTTCCCGCGCTCGGTTTTCGCACTCTCCGCTTCGAGTTTTTCCGAGGCCGCGCGGAGTGTTTGCGGCACCCGCGAGAGTTCGCCTACGAACCGCACCGCCACACCCTCCTCTGCCAACTCGCTCAAATCTTCCATGAGCGTCGTGCCAAACAGTTGCATGAGGTACGCGACTTCTTCCGGCGCACGGTTCCAGTTCTCGGTCGAGAACGCATAGATGATGAGCTGCCGCACGCCGCGCGAAAACGCATGCCGCGCGATTTCCTTCGCTTTTGCACGTCCTGCTTGGTGCCCCGCGAGGCTCGACATGCCCTTCGCCTTCGCCCAGCGGCGATTGCCATCCATGATGAGCCCGACGCACGCCGGTGCGGCTTCGGTCATATACAGAATGAACGGATGTTCTTGCTGCTAAGTTTCAACACGGTGCGCGGTGAGGGACTCGAACCCCCGACCCACTCAGTGTAAATGAGTTGCTCTACCAACTGAGCTAACCGCGCGTTCCCGCGCCGCTTCGCGGCGCGGGCTGGTGGGCATGGGGAGACTCGAACTCCCAACCCTTGCGGGATACGCTTCTGAGACGTACGCGTATACCAATTCCGCCACATGCCCGTTTCCGCACTGTACTGTGTTTGGGCGTTTTTATAAAGGGCGCAACCGCATCTGTGAGCTCGCTGAAAAACGCCAGAGGCAAGGCGTCGAGGAACGAGAACGCGAGCCGTACTAGAGCGTACGGTGAGCGTTCGAGCGACGAAGACAACGCAGCATATGGCGGAATTTCAGCGAGCTTCTAACAGGCGACGTTTTGGTCGACGGCGGTGTGGTCCAATTCGTACTGCAGAATCCAGATGGGGCTGCCGGAGATGAAGCTCGTCTTCGTATTGCAGGCGTTCAGCGCACCCACCTGCGTGTTCACGCCAATCGGGAACCACGTGGGCACCGGGAATGCGGTACCGCGCACCGACTCAGTCGGCACAAAAGTATCACCAGCGATTTCTTTCCACATGAAGCCCATCGAGTAGATGCCGGCCTTCACGCCCTGCGCATTCAAATAATCAAGCGCGCCCTGTATGGTCGCATCGTTCACGGCAGGATTCGCCGACCAGCTGTTCGCTTCCTCCACGTCGAGCCACCAGAACGTGTCGTACACCTTGCTACTCTGCGCATATGCATACGCGTCTTCTGCCGCGTTCCAACCGTAGTTGTACGCCTCGCAGGCAGACGGTTCCGGATATGCGCTCGTGCCCATGCTCGCGGTCGTCTGCTTGAAGTCGGCAGTCGGGACGGCAGGTGCAGCATTCGTGCAGTCTTTCGGCGTAGCGATATGCCCTGCCACGGTGCTGCCGTAGGGCGCGTTCAGGTTCAGGTACAGGGTGGGGATGACCGACGAAGCGAGGCGCGCCCACGAATATTCTGAAACGAGCCGCGCGTTATGCGCGAACGCTTTGCCGCCCGTCACGCCCACTACCGCGAACCCGAACGGCATGACCGGATAATTTTTCGTATTGAAAGAAAGGTCGTAGCCGACGGCGCTCGCAGGGTACGCGCTTCCCACGACCGGCACATGCGGCGGCGTGGAAGAAGCTGCGGGCGGGTCGCTCGAAACGGCGGCGGCCACGGCTGCGGGCGCACTGCCGAGCGCTGCTTCCACGCGAGCGAGCGTGCCGGCGTCGACGCCGAACGCCTGCAGAAGCGCGACCACCGCGCTCACCTGCACCCCCGAGAGCGCGGCAGCACTCGCGCCGAAAGGCGTAAGCGCGAATACACCTGCAAGAACGAGCGGTACGAGTCGTCGCATGCGTACCATACTATCAGTAATACGCGCCGCTTGACGCTATTCTTGCGGAGCGCTACGGTTCCGTTCGGATTCACAAGGGAGTAAACCGATGCTCATTCCGGCATGTAAAGCGAAAATTCACCGTGCTCGGGTAACGCAAGCCGACCTCAATTACGTCGGTTCCATTACCATCGACGAAGACCTCTTGGAGGCCGCCGGTATAGGGCCGTACCAATACCTCAATATGACGAGCCTCGAGAACGGCACGTTCTGGCGCACCTACGCCATGGCCGGCAAGCGCGGCAGCGGCGTCATCTGCCTTAACGGTCCACCGGCGCGGCACTTTCATCCGGGCGACACCATCATTATCCTCGCAGAGGTTTGGGTGACGCCCGAAGAAATGGCGACCCTGAACCCGAAGGTGGTGTTCGTGGACGAGCACAATAAGATTACGCGCGTCGAATCGCACGCGCTCATTCCGCATCCGCTTGCATAGCGTTCCGCGCGGCCTTTCGGCCGCGCGGTTTTTTTGTGCCTCGAGTTGGAATCGAACCAACATCAGCGGCTTAGAAGTCCGCGGTTCTGTCCATTGAACTATCGAGGCACTACTACCCTAGCGCATTTGCATGCGGGGTGCCATAAGAGAGGCGGAGCGAAAATATTCCGCGCGAGACTTCTACCGCGACGGATCCGCGTACTGGTACACGCCGTTCAGGTATTTGGCTTCTTCGGTCGCGCGGTTGGCGAAGAGCGTATGAATGGTAGTGAGCGACGACGGGTTAAAGACCGGTGGCGTCGAGGTCGCTGCGCCGCCAATGACGCCGCCCGCAGCGACCGTGCTGAACGCGGAGAGATTCCACACGAGGACGAGCGCGAAGCCGAGCAAGAACACGCCGAGTATGACGAACCAGTCGCGCATGGGATGGAGTCGCTGCCCATAACCGAACGATGCGAGTGAGAGGTGAGGAAGGTTCATAGGTACGAAGCAGAGGACCCGCCGAGCGATACTGGCGACGGAACGACCTTGCCCGGCGTCGATGCTGCCGGCGTTCCTGATGGCGCCGGGGTTCCGGTATTCGTGCTCGGCGTCGAAGAGCCCGTAATCGAACCGACCAGGATGCCGAGCGTCGCCGACCATCCTTTCGTCTGGTCGAGCGAGGCGGCAAGGTTCGTCACCGAGACATCATACGGCGCATACTCGACCGCGCCGACCATGCGCATGATGGCATCGAACGAACCGGTGAGCGTGAGCGAAACGTCAAGCGCCGACCGGCCGCCGACCTTCGTAGCAGAAACGGAGGCGACCGTAACGCCGACGCCAAGCGACTTGCCGCTCGCCTGCAAGGCGTCGATGAAGGACACGACGCTCGCTTCGGGCACGAAGTACGCCTGTACCGCGGCTTCGTCGCTCGTGAGCTGTGCGAGCGCGACGCGTGCCGACGAAAGCCGCGTGCTCGCCTCGGATGCCGCCTGTATGCGCGACTCGATGCCAGAGACTTGTGCCGAAAGCGCTGCGACCCGCGCGCGCCACAAGCCGTACCCAGCCACGGCAAGCACGCACACGACCGCGGCGGCGGTGAATTGGAGCAGAGGCGATGAGCGGAAGCGGTTCATGGCGCGAGGGTTATAAGGATGGAGAACGCGATGTTCGTGCTCTGTGCGTACACGGAAACCGGCAGGTCGGCCGCGGTGGCGAAGGCGCTCCCCTGCAATGCGACCTGGTAGCTCCGGAGCGCATCGCGCGTAAGGGCGGTACCGGAAAGGGAGAGCGTCCCCGGGCCTTTCGCCGAAGGCGGCGTGTAGGAAAGCGCGGCGAGTGTGATGCCGGGTCGCGGAACGAGGAGTGCGGTGCGTACGGCGAGCGCGGCATCGGGCGCGTTCGCGAGCGCAGCGAGTGCCTGCGTATCGGAAGAAAGCGCGGCGAGTCGCGCCGAAAGCGCGGCGCCGTCGGTCGACGACAGCGACGCGGTGACGGACGCGAGCTGCGCGTTCTTCGAGGCGAGCGTGCTTGAAAGATACTGATAGGTCGGCGCGAGGAGGAGTGCGGCGCTTGCAGAAAGGACGGATGCCGCGACAAGCGCCACGACGCCGAGTCGTAGGAAGTATGCGCGCCGCAAGAGGGCGATGCGTTCGTCGGGCAGGAGGTTGGTGAGCGGCGTGGTCATAGGTAGGCGCGGAGCGCGAGGCCGACGGCGGTCGCGTACGCGAGCGACTCGCTGTAGGAGAACGGCGGAATCCACTCGTCACGCGACGCGAAGTTCACGAACACGTCGCCGAGCGAGACCGGGATACGGAGGGCACCCTCAAGGTATTCGGGCAGTCCGCGCACGGATGCGTTGCCGCCTGCGATGACCGCACGCGCCACGGGTTCATGGTGGCCTGAGAGCGCCGCCCGTCCCTGCCAATACTCGAGGTTTCGTGCAATCTCGTCCTTCACTGCGGATACGGTGGAGAGCATCGCCGCGAGGTAGTCCTCGTTGCCTGGCGCGGGCACGATGCCGCGATCCACCTTGATGCGGCGCGCCTCGAGCTCCGTGACGCCGAAGTGTTTCTGCACCGCAAGCGTGAGCGCGTGGCCGCCGATGCCGATGGTGGTGGTGAATCGCGGGATGCCGCGCGAGACGATGACGAGCTTCGTCGTGGTCTTGCCGATATCGATGAGGAGCACCGTATCGGTCTCCCCTGCGGGTAGGAGCGAGCGCGCGAACGCGAACGACTCGCTCTCCAGGGAACACGCGGTGACGCCGGCGGCATCAAGCGCAGAGAGCATGCCGTCTACGATTCGGCCCGCGAATCCGACGCCGACGACCGTCATCGCCCCCGCATTCGTGCGCCCGACGGGCACGATGTCGAACGCGGTGTTCGAAGGCGGAAGCGGGACGAGCTCGTCGAGATGCTGTTCGACGGCGACGCGCCACTCCTCCTTGTTCGAGCCTTCGACGTCGGCCTCGAAGAGGTACGATTTCGATTCCGCGAGCGCGACATGCGCTTCGGCTATGCCGGCGCGCTTCGCCGCCTGCGCGATGGCCGCCGATGCTTTGGCGGCGTCGACTATCTCGCCCGCAGAAACGACGTCGGCGCCGAAACGGACTTCGGCGGATGCTGCAAGGACGATGCCGCGCGACGTTTCCGCAAGTCGCACCGCCTTCACGCCGCTCGTCGAAATCTCGATGCCCGCGGGCGCCGGCATGAGGTAGCGCGGCGGCAAGAGTGCCACGCGGAGCCGTTCTCGGATATCGAACGTCATAGGCACATCATACAGGACGGAACGCGGCCGCCTGTGGCGGCCGCGGGAAAACGCACGCCCTCTACGGCGGGCCTCCTCCTAGTGCGCAGCGGTGCCGGGTGGTACCTGCCGGTCCGGCGTGAGGAATGCGAACGATTCGCCTTCTCCCACCGCGAAGAGCATGCCGTTGCTCTCGATTCCTTTTATGGTGCGAGGCTCGAGGTTCGTTACATACGCGAGCTGCCGGCCGACGAGCGCCTCCGGCGTGGTGTATGCCATCACGCCGGACACGATGGTGCGCGGACCTTCCGGTTCGCCGAAGTCTACGGTGCATTTGATGAGCTTGTCGGTATCGGGCACATGCTCGGCTGCGAGCACCGTGCCGACCTTCACTTCTATCTTTGAAAATTCATCGAACGGGATGCGCGGTTTACTCATGGTGCGTGCGTGAAAGGTAGGAGGTAAGGATAAGCGCCGCCGCGGATGCGTCAACGTCCGCGCGCCGCTTCGCGGCGCGCGACTTCTCCTCCTTTTCCGGCGCGCGGCGCGCTTCGGCGCTCGTAAAACGCTCGTCCTCGAAGAAGACGGGGATGCCCGCGCGTTCGCGGAGCCGCTCCGCGAACGCGCGGGCATCCTCTGCCACCGGATTCTCGCGCCCCGACAAGTCTTTCGACTCGCCGAACACGGCCGCACCGACGTTCTCGGTTGCAATCAGTCGCGCGAGCTCGTCTTCGAGCGCAGGCGTGTTCTCCACGACCGCGTGCGGGAATCCCATCGTGCCGGCTTCGTCCGAAAGCGCGAGCCCGACCTTCTTCGTGCCGTAATCCACCCCGAGATATCTCATGCCTCAATACTATGGTATAGTCCGCGCATATGCACGCCTTCGCCCCCCTCGCCTACGCTGCCATGCCCGCTTTCGCCGGCATCGCAGTGCCGGTTCTCATCGTCGCGATCGTTTGGGAAATCGTCCTCAAAGGGTTCGGCCTCTGGCATGCGGCGCGCTGTTCTCAGAAGTGGTGGTTCGTCGCCATGCTCATCTTCAATACGCTTGGCATCCTGCCCATCGTCTACCTCATCTGGTTCCGCACCGACGCGCGCACGCCGGCGCATGAATCATCAGCGGCGGCGTAGCAACTCGGGAGGAGTGGCAGAGTGGTCTAATGCAGCGGACTTGAAATCCGCCGTCCCTTCACGGGGATCGTGAGTTCGAATCTCACCTCCTCCGCCGCGATTCTTTTGCACAAACACCCGCGCCTGCCCCCGGCAGACGCGGGTTCCTCTGCTATCATTCCGGTATATGCCACGCACCGTGCACCTTGAATGGGAGGGGCGCGAATACGAATACAACCCGAAGAGCGCCGATTGGTATTGGGTGCTCGGCATCGTCGCGGTCGCATTCGCAATCGCCGCCGCCCTCTTCGGCAACTACCTCTTCGCGCTCCTCATCATCGTGGCAGCCACGGCCGTCGCGCTCCATGCCGCGAAAGAGCCGCACGTTCACCAGTTCCGTCTCACAGATGCCGGACTCATGATTGGCGATGAGTTCCATCCTTTTTCGCGCATGGAGAGCTTTACCGTCTTCGAAGCGATAGACGGTGAACTACCGCCGCTCCTGTCCATAAAGACAGAAAGCGTGTGGCACCCGCACCTCGAGATTCCACTCGACCCCGGCACCGAAGACGCCGTGTACGCGTATTTCCTCCAGAACGTCGATGAAGCCGAGCACCGCCCGACCTTCGTCGATGTCGTCTCCGCCTGGCTCGGCTTCTAAAATTTTCACGCTCGTGGTATCGTGCGTTCGTTCAGGTTCGTGCCTGCTCTCGTCGTTCAACGGATAGGACACCGGCTTGCGGAGCCGGCAATGTAGGTTCGATTCCTGCCGAGAGCACTGATTATGCGAACCAGCCGAAGCGCTGGACGAAGAATAGGAACGCAAATGCCAGTACAAAAAAGACAAGGAGCGCGATGCCAATCGTCGTGTACGTGTCGTGATACGGGGCAAGGTAGATGAC
>JAKAGB010000046.1 GCA_021817705.1 bacterium
AGCGGTTGCCGCGTGCGAGGTAGTGTTCATCGCCGTGCCGACGCCGACGACGCCGCGCGGCTTCGACCTCTCCATCGTCGAATCGGTCATTCCGCTCACGGCGCCGGGCGCCACGGTTGTTGTATGCTCGACCGTCGCGCCCGGCTCGACAGAAACCCTTGCGCAAAAATTCCCAGACCGATTCCTCATGCATGCGCCGGAATTCTTGCGCGAGGCGCACGCGGCGCATGACGCATCGCATCCCGAGCGCGTCATCATCGGCATGGCAAAAGACACGCCGGAGTATCGCGCAAAAGCAGAAGCCGTGCGCGCCCTGTTGCCACGCGCGCCGTTCTCGCGCATCGTGCCGGCGCGCGCAGCTGAGCTCGTGAAGTACGCGGGCAACGCGTTCCTCTACCAGAAGGTCGTGTTCGCGAACCTGCTCAACGACCTCGCGGAAGCGCTCGACGTTTCGTACGACGACCTCGCGGCCATGCTCGGCGCCGACCCGCGCGTGGGAAGCTCGCACCTTGCGGTCGTACACGCGAGCGGGCACACGGAAAAGACCGGTCGCGGCGCGGGCGGCCACTGCTTCATAAAAGACTTCGAGGCGCTGCGACGCTTGTATGCCGCACAGGTGGGCGACGAAGAAGGCGACACGCTCTTTTCCGCGTTCGTCGCGAAGAATAACGCGCTTCTGCGGGAGAGCGGCAAAGACCTCGACCTGCTCGAGGGCGTCTACGGCGCGGTTTCCGCGGAGCCTGTTGCAGCGTAGAATGGAGCGAATGCGGCTCGTACTCGCAACACCCCTGTATCCGCCAGAAATCGGCGGCCCCGCCACCTACGCGAAAGCGCTTTTCGAAGGGCTGCCCGCGCGCGGCATCGAGGTCACGCTCGTGAAGTTTAGCGACGTGCGGCGTCTGCCGAAGCTTGCGCGGCACGTCGCCTATTTTTTCCGCGTGCGCCGGGCGCTAGAGAGCGCAGACACGGTGCTCGCGCTCGACCCAGTTTCGGTCGGCCTGCCTGCCTGCCTTGCCGCGTGGAGCCTCAGGAAGCCGCTTGTCGTAAAAATAGTGGGCGATTACGCGTGGGAGCAGGGACGGCAGCGGTTCGGCGTTGCACAGGATTTGGATACGTTCATTGAGACGAAGCACGTGCCGTTTCCCGTGTGGTTCTTGCGGAAAGTGCAGACCGGCGTCGCACAGTATGCGCAGAGCATCATCGTGCCGAGCGCGTACTTGAAGCGCATCGTCGCAGCGTGGGGCGTTCCTGCCGAAAAGATTTCCGTGATTCATAACGGCATCGAGTTGCCGGAGGCGCTGCCGAGCATTCCGCGGCCGGAAGGATTCCTGGTTGTTTCAAGCGGTCGGCGCGTGCCGTGGAAGAATTTCGACGGCATCGAGCGCGCGGTGGCAAAAGAGCCTGCGTGGCATCTGCACATCGCCTCGGGCGTCTCGCGTGCGGAAGCCTTGGCCTCAGTGAAGGCGGCGAGCGTATACGTGCTGAATTCGACGTACGAGGGGCTGCCGCATGCGCTCATCGAGGCCATGATGCTCGGCACGCCCGTGGTGGCGACCAAGGCCGGGGGCAACACCGAACTCGTGGAAGACGGCGTAACCGGGCTCCTCGTGCCGGTCGGCGACGACGAGGCGCTCCATGTGGCGCTTAAAAAGATTGCGGAAGACCCGGAAGGTGCGAAGGCGCGCGCGGGCGAAGCCCGCGCGCGCATGCATGCGTTCACGGTTCCCGAAATGCTCGATACAACGGCGACATTCCTTACAACGCACGTATGAAGGTTTTGATGATTAGCGGGGACCAGCTCGTGCTGCAGAAGGGGATGCCTCCCTACGAGCGCATGCAATTGCAACGCAGCGCGGTCGAGCTGCTCGACGTGTTCGTGTGGCCGCAGGTGCATTCGTTTGCGGCAATCGTGCGGGCGGTGCACGCGACACAGTACGACGTCATCACGGCCCAAGATCCGTTCTGGCGCGGCCTCATCGCGTGGAAGCTTGCGCGCGCGACTGGCGCACGGCTGAACCTACAGCTCCATGCCGATCTCGCCGGGCAGTCGTTCATGAAGCGCACACTCGGGCGGTTCCTTCTGCGCCGCGCGCATTCGATTCGCGCGGTCTCGGAACGGGTCGCGAGCGAAGTGCGCGCGCTCGGGAGCCTAGCGCGCGTCACCGTCTTGCCGGTGTATGTCGAGCTCGACACGTTCCGGAGCGTCGCGCGCGAGCCGCACGAAGGGAAGGTCATCCTTTGGCTCGGCCGGTTCGAGAAAGAAAAGGACCCGCTGCGCGCGATTGCGGTACTCAAAGAAGTGCGCGCAGAGATTCCGGACGCGAAGCTCCTCATGCTCGGGAAGGGAGCGCTCGCGGCCGCGCTTCGCGCGGCCGCAGAGGGGCTCCCCGTCGAATTCCCTGGCTGGCAGGAGCCGCGCACGTTCCTCGCGCGCGCGGATGTCGTACTTTCTACCTCGCCGTATGAAAGTTATGGTGCGGCTGTTGTCGAGGCGCTCGCGGCAGGCGTGCCGGTTGTCTCGCGCGACGTGGGCGTCGCAAAAGAAGCCGGCGCAATTATCGCAAAGCCAGAAGAGCTCGCGGAGGCAACTGCGCGCACCCTCAAGGAGGGCGCGCGCGGCGAGCTGAAGCTCACGCTCCTCTCCGCGCCCGAATGGGCGCGCGCCTGGCGGGCATCGTTATGAACCCCGTTAGAAGTCGTCAGTGGTATGTGTACGTCCTCGCAAGCAGAAAAACGAACGGTTGGTACATCGGTTCGACTTTCAATATGCAAAAAAGGATTTTAGCCCATAACGCCGGCAAGAGTCGCGCTACGGCACACGGCCGCCCGTGGAAGGTGATTTATTGCGAAATCAGTACGCAGCAAGATGACGCGAGGAGACGAGAGAAGTATCTTAAGTCTGGCCAAGGTCGGCGTTATCTCAAAAACAGGCTAAAATCTTTTTTGCATGAAGACTTCTAACGGGGTGAAGCTTCTCATCGTTACGCAAGCCGTAGACCGTAATGACCCAGTTCTGGGCTTCTTCTGCCGTTGGGTAGAGGAATTCGCAAAGCATTTTGAACGCATCGAAGTCATCTGCTTGCAGGAGGGGAAGCACGAGCTTCCACCGAACGTGCGCGTGCACTCATTGGGGAAAGAAAGCAGTAGGCAGAAGGCGGTAGGCAGGAGATTCGTATATGCCTGGCGCTTCCTCCGCCTCGCGTGGACGCTCCGCCACGACTACGACGCCGTCTTCGTGCACATGAACGAAGAGTACGTGCTCCTTGCCGGTTGGCTCTGGAAGCTCCTCGGCAAGCGTATATATATGTGGCGCAATCACTACGCGGGCTCCTGGCGCACGAACCTTGCCGCAGCGTTTTGCGCGAAAGTCTTTTACACGTCGAAGCACTCCTATACGGCGCGCTTCAAGAAAGCGATGCTCATGCCGGTGGGCGTCGACACCGAGCGCTTCAAGCCGGACGCGAACCTCGTGCGCATGCCGAACTCCATCCTGTTCTTGGCTCGAATGGCGCCGAGCAAACGCCCGGAGATGCTCCTTGCCGCGCTCAATTCGCTCGCGCACGAAAACAGAGAGTTCACCGCCGATTTCATCGGCTCGCCCCTGCCGCAGGACGCAGCGTGGTACGAAGTGCTCAAAGAACGCGCGCGCGCCTTCGGCGCGCGCGTCCGATTCCTCCCCGGCGTCCCGAACGCGGAAACCCCGCGCCTGTACCAGTCGCATGCGGTGTTCGTGAACGCTTCGCCCTCGGGCATGTTCGACAAGACGCTCTTCGAGGCGGCA
>JAKAGB010000014.1 GCA_021817705.1 bacterium
CACGCCTTTCTCGACGCAGGTGTCGGGGTTGAAATACCCGCTTCTCTCCCACTTCGCATAGATGCGCGGCTCGGTTTCCTGGGGGTTGTAGGGGCTCTTAAACTTGTCTGGCATTACGTAGGAAATATAGCAAAAATCTGCCCAAAATGGCGGCGCTGCGAACTGCTTGACAATATATCCATGTATGCTAGCATACTCATTGGGTTGGGCATGCAGCCCTCCTGTCGCATCTGCGGCAAGACCTTTTGAGGAGAAAGAAGAATGAAACCGCTCAAACATGCCGACCTCATGGTTGGTGGCGACTACCTGCACGTCGGTGTGGATGCTCATGGTGGTCTGTCACTCTCGCGCATTACAGTGCTTTCGGAGCCGGACGCAGAAGGCAGGTTCAGGAGCCGCATCACCTACGGATCTTCGGGCCGTGAGCGCTCATACGAGACTGAGAACTTTCTCGAGGGGCTCGGGTGCCCGCACAAGCCGAGGAAGTGGATGGATAACTATCATCGTTTGTTTGCAAATTACGATGAAAACCGCCGCTTCCTTGCCGATCTGGTTCGCCTGCGGCAACTGCATGTCTACCTTGCGCTCATTGACGTCCCCGACCCGCAGGCGGCAATCGAACATATCAAAGTCGCCGGCGAACGTTTTGACCGCATGGTCGAGGAAGTGGACAAGCTAACCGTTCTTGACGGTAGTCCAGAAAACGATTCTGAGATCATCGATCTTTTTGCTGCCGAGCTTGAAACGCATCGAGCTGGTAGGCGCCACTAGGCGCGCAACGCCCCGCACTCCATTTTGGTGCGGGGCTTTCTTATGCGAGCGAGCACTTGACAACATGGTATGGACTTTGTTAAAGACGTGCCGGAAATGGCCGGAATAGTCCGGCCATGCCGCTGGGAGATCATTGTCATGGAGTTGTCAAAAAGTCAGTGGCATGTCCGTCTGTACCTCTGGTCTCGGGAAACCTGGCTCCATTTCTGAGGCAGGGATTTCCGCGAATGGAAGGAGATGCAGACGAATCTATGCCTCTACATCCGGACGCTCTTCGTCTGGATGCCATTCGTCGTTGTGGTTCATGCTGCGGTATTCGCATGGCTTGTGTACTGCTTCCTCGTTGCGCCGATGATGACGTTCGGCACCGTGCCGTTCGGCATCTTCATCGCGAAGACTGTGGGGCTCGTTGCGCTCGCGATCGGAGCCATTGTGGGGATCTTCCTCACGATCGATTATTTTGATCGGCCGCTGAGCACAGCAGAAGAAGAGGCGCGTAAGCACGCGCGGGAAGCCGCAGCACAGGCGCCGCCAGGCTTCCTCAAGCTCTGTTGGCAGTATGTCGTGGCCACGAAGCGCAAGATTTGCCCGCTCATCAATCTGACGGAGACGCATCATGCGTAACGGACTCAAATGGTGGCAGCTCGCCGCTCTGGTGGCGCTTGGCGTCGGTGCCCTTTGCATCCAACGCGGAATTGGCGAGAGCGTCGAGCACTACACGACACTCTCTCGCTCAGCGTGTATCGCGAAGAGCTGGAGCGATAGCGGCAGCGATGACCATGCGCTGCAGGGCAACTTTGCGTGCGGCAATTACCTGGTGTCCATTTCCAACGGAAATCTGTTGGCGAAATACCAGAAGTCGCATCGCATGGCCTGCACGCTGAAGCGTGGCGACCTGCTTCGCGACGAAAATTGGGACTGCAAGGCCTAACCTTGCTAGCCAGCCGATACTCTCGGCTGGTTTTTCTTTATGCGAGACTTCGCGTGCCCGAGGCGGAGAGAGCAGCAGGGTCGGCGAATTCTTTGCGGAGCGCGCGGTAGAAGCCGGAAAGGGCGATCATGATAGCGTTGTCGGTGGTGAGTGCGGCGCTCGGAATGCGGAGCTCGACGCCGGGATGCTCGCTCGCGATCTTTTCGGTGAACACGCGACGGATGTGCGTGTTTGCGGAAACGCCGCCGCCGATGACGAGCGTGCGCGCGCCCGAGTCTAGGAGGGCGCGGCTGGTTTTCTTCCACAGCACGTCGGCGACCGCGTTCTCGAATTCGTACGCGAGCTGCGCTTTTTCATCGTCTGAGAGCCCGTCACGGTCTTTAAGGAGATACAGCACGGCGGTCTTGAGACCGGCAAACGAAAAATCGCACGTCCCGTCATGCAGCATCGGCCTCGGTAAAATGTAGGGTGTCGGACACCCTACATCGGGGGTGCGGAGAGATTCGGAAAGGCGGGAGACTTCCGGACCGCCCGGGTAGGGAAGACCGAGCATGCGCGCCACCTTGTCGTATGCTTCGCCCACAGCGTCGTCGCGCGTTTGCCCCAGGAGCTCATACGCGAGCCACTCTTTCATCAAGACGAGCTCCGTGTGGCCGCCGCTAATAAGGAGCGCGAGCACCGGCATGGCTACGTCTTTGATTTCGAGCGCATCGCCTTCGCCGCGTGCAAGCGCGGCGAGGACGTGTCCCTCCATATGATTCACCGCGACAATCGGCTTCTGCCACGCAAGCGCGAGCGCCTTAGCAAAATTGATACCGACCCACAAGGCCGGCTCGAGTCCCGGGCCTGCCGTTACGGCGATAGCGTCTATTTCTGGCGTTTCGGTTTCTGCGAGGAACGCAAGCAACTGCTCGTCCAAGGTTGGCTCGCGCTCAAGCAGCTTGGTTATCGCGTCGTGCGTTTCCTGCGATATTGCCTGCGTGTCTTCACGGAGAAGCTCGGCTTCCTCGAGTGCGGCTTCGAGCAAGGGCACGAGGTTCTTCGCGTGCTCGCGTTTGGCAAGCGCGGGGAACACCCCGCCGTATTCTTTATGAATCTCCACCTGCGAAAGGAGCGCGTTGCCGAGCACGCGGAACTGTGCGGCCTTTTCGTCGCCGGTCGCATCCACTACCGCAATCGCCGTCTCATCGCAGCTGGTTTCAATGGCGAGAATCTTCATGCGTGATTTCTGTCCACGGAAGCGGTTTGTTTGCGGGGACGAAAAAGCCGGCGGCGTCGTGCATGCCGTTGCCGCCATACTTTGCGGCGATCTTAGAAACATCAACCGAACCGTTGCCGCGGATGGATACGCCAAAGCCGTTGGGGTGCGCGGAGACGATGAGCGCGATGGGCGGGTATTTGGTGTAGAGCAGGTGCCCCACATACGACTTCATGGTCATGGTGGGGTGGGTAACCGCGAAGGGGCACTCGTACCCTTCGAAGCGCACGAAGTCGGTGCCGGCCACCGAGAGGTCGCTCAACTTCTCGAAATATTCGGTGAACGCCGCAGCTTTCTCAAGGAACGTCTTGCTTGCTGCGGGGTCGTCGAGGGTCTTGGCGATTTCGTCCCACCGTGCAAAGTCGTACGGCTCCACAATGAGCGCCGAGTACACATCGCGCGTCTCGGGGAGCGAGTAGCGGTACAGGTCGCCGTCCTCGACGTATGTAAGGAGTGCAGGCACCGGTTCGTTCGGATGAAAATATTCCCACGAAAGCGTGGCACCGGAGTGCGACGGGTCGAAGATGCCCGGGAACCGTGTGGCGACCGACTGCATACCATGGTGGTGGTCAAGTATCGTGATGGATTTCGGGCCCTTCGAAAACGCTTCGAGCTCGTCAGCTTCCGGACAGAAGTCGACGAAGAACACATCGCGCCCCGCCATCTTTTCGGGTAGAGGCTTGCCATAGGAAACGGGGATGTATTCTGCCTCTGCGCCGAGCTTCTTCCATGCGGCATACGCGGCACCGAAGCCGTCGACGCATTTGCCGTGATACAGGATTACCGTCTGCTTCTCATGCGGGGTCATGCGGCTATTCTCGCACAAAACGGACGTAGATGCCGGCGGGGATGACGCGGGAGGAGCCGGATTCTTGGATATGGAGTTCGCCGCACTCGGCCTCCGGAAGCTCGCCGAAAACGCTTTCGACAGCCTGCGCGAACGCGCGCGGGGCGTAGCCGGCTGCGTAGCCATTCAAAAGGAAGAAGGAACCGAGTTCGTCGGAAAGCAGCTCTTTGAGCGCAGAAAGAAGGGCGGGGAGGTCGCGTTCGATTTTCCAAACTTCGCCCTTGCCGCCGCGGCCGAAGGCGGGCGGGTCGAGGATGATGCCGTCGTATTTCGCGCCCCGCCGTACCTCACGTTTTGCAAAGGCGAGTGCGTCGTCGAGAATCCAGCGGATGGATTCTTCGCGCGCGAGAGAAGCGCGCGCGTTCTCGCGCGCCCAGTCGAGAGATTGTTTGGAAGAATCCACATGCGTAACTTCTGCGCCCGCGAGTGCCGCGGCGACGCTTGCGGCGCCGGTGTAACCGAAAAGGTTTAATACGCGCGGCGGCGAAGCCGCCGCGCGCGTTTTCTCCGCAATCCGCGCGCTCGTCCATTCCCAATTCGGCGCCTGCTCGGGGAAGATGCCCACGTGCTTAAAATTGGTGAGCCGCGCAATGAGTCGCAGCGTTCCATGCGGCACCACCCACGGCTCGGGCAAGGGCTTCTTCACATTCCACGCGCCCTTGGCTTCGTCGAAGGAGAACACGGCGTTTGCGCTTTCCCAGAGTTCGGGCTTCTGCTTTGCCCACAAGCCCTGCGTTTCCGGCCGCGCGACAATCGCGTCGCCGAAGCGCTCGAGCTTCATGTTTTCGCCGGAGTCGAGGAGCTCGTATCCGTCGGCAGGCTGCGTAACGAGATGCTGGTCGTACTTCATACCAACGATTCCGGATGCTTTTTGCTCCACTCATAAAACACGACCGCTGCAGAGACCGCGGCGTTCAAAGATTCCGTGCGCGGATGCATGGGGATGGCGAGCTTCACGTCGCACGCCGCCAAAGTCTTTTCGCGGATGCCGGCGCCCTCATTACCCACCACGAACGCAGCGGGCGTATCGAAGGTGTCGTTGCCAAGGGTGGCGGCGCCCTCCATCGCGAGGCCGTAAATCCAGAAGCCCTTTTTCTTCAACACCTCGAGCACGTGGTTCACATTGCCGATGGAGACGAGCGGCACGCGGAACGCCATGCCTGCTGAGGTCTTTATGACCGCGCCCGTCACGGGTGCCTGGTTGTGTTCGGGGATGAGCACGCCAGCAAGTCCGAACGCCGCCGCGCTCCGGATGATAGCGCCCACATTGTGCGGGTCTTGCACTTCGCCAAGCACGGCGACCGCCGGGTTCTTCGCAAGGTCGAGATGCGCGAGGAACGCATCGAGCGAAAGGAGGAGGGGAGCGGGGTCGATGATCGCGATGACGCCCTGATGCGCGGCGTCTTTGCCCACCAGCTCCGTGCCGCGGCCGGGCGCGAGCTTTGCGACCGGGACGTTATGTTCAGCAAGGAGCGCACGGAGCTGCTGATCGCGGATTGTGTCGGCAAGGAACGCCTTCTTCACCACCTGGGGCGCGCTCGTAAGCGCTTCCGTGAGCGCGTGCGTGCCGTAGAGATATACCTTTTCGCGTTTCGGCGACTTGTGAGGCTTTGGCATGAAATTGTTATAACACAGTTTTACAAAGTAGGGAATCGGGCGGCATGGAAGGCGTAGCGCTCAATTGCAAGTGGTCACCGATAATCCACTCGCCGTCGCTCGCAGATTTCGGCGACCCCGCCTCGCTGCGCTCGCTGCTGCTCGCATCGATCCGGCTCGCACAAAAGCACAAAAGCGAGGAGCAGTCCTCGCTTTTGGGGTCTTTTGTGCGCGGTAAGGGACTCGAACCCCTGACCCCATCCACGTCAAGGAAGTGCTCTACCAACTGAGCTAACCGCGCAACGCTGTGCAGCATACCTTGAAACTGGCGCCGTTTCAATCGCACAAGGGAAGCGAAAGCTCGGCGAACCGAGATTTGAGGGCAGGGAAGGCACCTGTGGATAACTCTACAGGCTCAAAAATTGTCAAATGGCTCCTCGCGAGCAGCACCTCCATATATGGAAGTGCTGCTCGCGAGCCTGCACGCGCCGCCGCGAAGCGGCGGCGCGTGCATGCACATACGTCTGCTTGTATACGCGCCTCGAAAACAGACGCGACTCCCCCGCTTTTTTGCATTCAACTTCCTTGCCTCCCTGCGTTTTTTCACGACTTCCCTAGCATTTTGTGACCTCGACGGGAATCGAACCCGTATTGCCGCCTTGAAAGAGCGGCGTCCTAACCATTAGACGACGAGGCCGACTGTGTGCCCCATCCTAGCATTTTTGCGCCCAAATGCTAGAATCACCCCATACGGAGAGGTGGCTGAGTGGTCGAAGGCACCACACTCGAAATGTGGCGTATGGGTAACTGTACCGTGGGTTCGAATCCCACCCTCTCCGCTCTGTTGATTGACAAGTCGAAATTTGCTATACTCCGCGCATAGGTCGAACCCTATTGCCAGCTAACTACTGGATGGGTTCGCTTTTTTAAGCCACGCGGCGAGAAAAGCGAGCCCATACTTTCCGATCAATATGGATCCTATGACTCCGGGTGCAGACGCACCGATGGGCGAGGAGAAGAAGGAGGAAGGCCAGGACGTTGCCGCTGAGGTAACCCCTGAAGCCGCTCCGGAAGCTCCGGCTGCCGAGTAAGCTCGCATTCTCTCTCGAACGTGTTGAGAACGCACGACCCGCGCCTTCGGCGCGGGTCGTGCGTTTTTCTTCTGCGAATTCCCTACTGCGCTTTAATCCAGAGGTAGAGGTCTTCGAGCGCCTTCACGCCGTCGCCGGCCGCAATGTTGTTCTGATGGTACAATTCGTCCGTACAATCGCCCGCCGCCCAGATACCCTCTACGCTCGTGCGCTGGTTCTTCGGGTCGGTAATGACGCGCTTCACCGCGTCGAGCGGCAAGAGACCGTCCGCGAACTGCGTATTCGGAATGACGCCCGCTTCCACGAACACGCCAGAGACGGCGAGCTCTTTCGTCTCGCCCGAATCCTTGTCGAGATATTTGAGGCCGGTCACGAACTGGTCGCCGAGCACTTCCGTGGGCTCCGCGTGCGTTATGATGCGCATCTTCGGATTCGCAGAAACCGAAAGCACCGTCTTGCGGTCGGCCTTGAAGTCCTTGTGCCGGTGGATGAGCGTAACGCTTTTGCAGTAGGCCAAGAGCTGCGCCGCCGTCTCGAAGCCAGCATTGCCGCCGCCCACGACCGCCACGTCCATATCGGCAAACAATGGGCCATCGCACGAGGCGCAGTACGTGACGCCCTTGTTCTCGAATTTCTCCGCGCCCGGGATGTCGAGCTTCCGGCGACCAGCGCCGCTCGCCACAAGCACGGCTTTCGCGTCATGCGTCTTGCCCGATGCGGTGGTGGCGCGGAAACCGCCTTCGATCTTCTCGAGCTGCATCACGCGCTCGCCGATCGCAAGCTCCAGGTGCTGTCCTTCGAGCGCTTTCAAATGCGCCTGCATGTTCTTGGCGAGGTCGGCGCCGGAAATCTTCGGCGTGCCTATCCAGTTCTCGATGCCTTCGGAGACTACCGACTGCCCGCCCACTTCTGCCGCGATAAGGCAGGTATGAAGGTGTTTGCGTGCGGCGTACACGCCCGCCGCCACACCCGCCGGCCCGCCGCCAATGATGATGAGGTCTTTCATGGGGCGAGTATAGCATCGCCTTGACTCGAGCCTGTTGTGGAGTAGGGTGTCTGCGGAAACAAGCATGGAGAATGCACGTGAAGCTGATCCTTCCGAATACCTACGTAGACCGCGGTGCCTTAGTCGGCCTTCCATTGTTCTATCTCGCGGATCCCATTCGGGGTGCTGATGATTGGCAAGCAAAAGCCATACAGATGCTCGACGAGCATTACCGCGGCAACTGTGCGGTGGTGAATCCCTCGCGATATGACGAAACGCACCCGCTCTATGGCTGTAAGGCCGAGGGTGACGAAAATGTTTTTCGTCGCCAGACCGACTGGGAACACTACTATATGAGCGAGGCCTCCGGCCACGGGTGCCTAATCTTCTGGCTTCCGTGCGAGAGCCGCGAGAACCCGCGACCCCGCGCCGACGGTCCGTATGCGCAAGACACGTACGGGGAACTCGGCTATTGGCGAGCGATGCTCGAAGTAAGCGAGAGAGGGGGAACGTTGCGGCCGATGATGGTCATTGGAGCCGAATTCGGTTTCCATGGCTTCAAGAAGTTGCAGCGTGACTTTGCGCGCGCAGTGGATGCTCCGTTCGAAATACGCACGACGCTGTACAGCGTCGTGCACGAAGCGATCCGCATTGCGAATCTCTCGCACCACTAAAACGACACCGCGCCCTTTCGGGCGCGGTTTTTCTTATTTCTTGTGGCGGCGAAGGAATTCCGGTATCGCACCCCAGCCCGCGTCCTCCTCTTCTTCGGGCGGGACCGGCTCTACCACGTCTGCTCGCTTCTGCGGCTGCGCGGTCACGATAGGCTCTTCCTTCTCCTTCTTCGCGGGCGCCTCCTCTTTCTTTTCTTCCTTCTTCGGCTCCTCGCGCTTCAATACCTCGTTGTAAATCTTGCCGCGCTCTTCTTCCTGCACGCGCGGGGTCATGGAGAAGAGCGAGCGCTCGATGGCCGCCTGCGCATGGTGCGCCGCGCTTTCCGGGAAGCCGGTCGCGATGACGATGATGCGAATCTGGCCCTTCTTGAGCTTCTCGTCGCGCATCATGCCGAAGATGACCTTCGCGTGCTTGTCGACGCTTTCGTTGATGACCTTCGCGGCCTCCTGCACCTCCATGATGCCGAGGTCTTCCGAGCCCGCCACCACGAACAGGATGCCCTTCGCGCCGCCGATCGAAACGTCGAGGAGCGGGGAATTGACGGCGAGCTTCGCGGCTTCCGCGGCGCGGTCGTCGCCTTCAGCGATGCCGATGCCCATAAGGGCAGGGCCCGCGCCTTCCATAATGGCCTTGATGTCGTTGAAGTCGGTGTTGATTTCGCCCGGCGTCGTGATGATGTCGGAGACGCCCTCTACCGCCTGGCGCAGGATTTCGTCGCACATGGCGAAGGCGTTCTTCGCGCTCGTGGTCGCTTCTACGATAGAGAGCAAGCGGTCGTTTGGGATGACGATGAACGCGTCGACTTCTTTCTTAAGTTCCGCGAGGCCGTGCTCGGCGATGTCTTTGCGCTGCGCGCCTTCGAACGAGAACGGCCGCGTAACGACCGCGATGACCAGGGCGCCGATCTCTTTCGCGATTTTTGCTACGACCGGCGCTGCGCCCGTGCCCGTGCCGCCGCCCATGCCGCCCGTGATGAACACCATGTCGGAGCCCTGGAGTGCCTCCTGGATTTCCTGGCGCGTCTCTTCCGCTGCGCGGCGGCCGAGTTCCGGATTCATGCCGGTGCCGAGGCCGCGCGTGAGGTTCTTGCCGATGTGGATCTTCTTCTTTGCGAGCGAACGGTGCAGGTCCTGTGCATCGGAGTTCACCGCGATGAACTCGACGCCCCGCACCTTCGAATTGATCATGTGGTTAACCGCGTTCTTACCCGAGCCGCCGACGCCTACCACGCGAATGCGGGCGAAGGTCTCGATTTCCGGCTGTATGCGCTTCGACATTACGGGCATGATACCACCGCGCGCGATTATGCAAATCTTGACTTTCCGCTAGCACCGGTCATGAAAAACCGCGCCGCGGCAGCCGCGGCGCGGATTTTCCTACTCCTACGGCAAAAATTGGCGGAAGAATTTGCGGAATGAGGCGGACGCGCCGCGCCGCGGCGCGGCCGTGTCGCCCGTGAGACCCCACAGTGCGATGCCGTACGCGACGGCCCACGTCGCATCGCGAATCTTCGTGTCGTTCCCGAGCCGGAACTCAGCGATGCGCGCGGGGAGCTTCAGTGCGCCCTTTGCGACGTCGCTTATGTTGCCGATGCCTGAGCCGCCGCCGCTAATGATGATGCCTGCGGGCAGAGGGCCGCGGCGGCCGAGCGACTTCAAGTGTTTGTCGACGAGCGCAAACAGGATATTCAAACGCGACGCGATGAGGTCGTCGACCTTTCGGCGCGGATACATGGCGCCGCCGAGCTTCCCAAGCTTCACACGCTCGGCTTCCTCGAGGCTAATGCGCAGACCCAAGGCGATGTCGTCGGTGATGTGGCTCGAACCCACGCCGAATACTTTTACGGAAACGGGGATGCCTTCGTCGTACACGACCAGAGAGACGGTCTCGGCGCCGATGTTCGCGAGCACGCAGCCTTTCCGCTGCTGTTCTTTGGTGAGGAGCACGTTTGCGCCCGCCAAGGGCGAAGCGAGCTGGTCCACCACCTCGATGCCGGCGTCTTCTACCGCCTCGACCAATGCGTCGGCGTGCTGGGAAAGGCAGGTGACGAAGAGGCAGTCGACTTCGAGCCGCACACCTTTCATGCCGACCGGCGCGGCGAGCGCCTTACTTCCGTCGATGCGGTACTCGAGCGGAATCTCGTGGAGCACTTTGCGATTCAAGAACGCGGGTGCGGCGTTCTCGCGCGCGGCGCTGCGCGCTTTTTCCACGTCGAGGTCGGTGATTTCCTGGTCGGCGCGGGAGACGATGGTCTCGCCCGAGCCGCGGGCTTCGTCGAGCGAGATGCCGCCCATGGCGAGGAATGCGGAGCGTATCTCCACGCGCGCGGTCGCTTCCGCCTGGCGCTTCGCCTCGCGGATGCTTTCGGTCACCTCTTCTTTGTTGACTGCGTAGCCGTGGCGCAAGCCTTTGCTCTCGGCGAGGCCGGTGCCGATGATGCGCACCTGCTTGCCGTGACTATCCGAGAGCTCTTCGACTACCACCAGTTTTACCTGGTAGGTGCCGATGTCGATGCCGGTGGTGATGCGTCGGGACATTCGTGTGAGCAAAACGCGCGAGAAGCGCTTTTTCGCGTCTCTCCATCGTAGCGCCGTGTGGGTACCCTTTCAAATGGAGGCACCCGTGGATAAACAGGAAAAGCACGAACTCCGGGACGGGCAGTCCGAAGTCCGGCGCCTGCTTCGCGGCCTCGGAAAGGCAGATGATTACTTCGCCTGATTTCGAGCCGACCTCGTACGAAAGCACGTTCGGCACGTAGGACTTGCTGCGCAGTTTTTCATTCAAAGCG
Organism: bacterium; assembly: GCA_021817705.1. Lineage (GTDB taxonomy): Bacteria > Patescibacteriota > Minisyncoccia > Phycocordibacterales > Phycocordibacteraceae > C7867-001. The sequence continues at coordinate 10,943 of JAKAGB010000014.1, forward strand.
CGCGCTTCGCGCGCGCCCACGAACGCGAGCGAAACCTCCCAGTGAGGGAGCACGGCCCCGGCGACCGCGGCAAAAGGCACACGCGGCGCTTCGCGCCGCGTCTTATTCTGTATGGAGAAATTGCCTGGCACTGCTTACTTGCGCTTGCCCTTCACGCGACGCGCGGTCGGATCAATCTTGCCGAGCTTCACGAGCTCCGCGTACTTCTTGCGACGGGCGAGCGAGACGAGCGCGCGCTTGTGGTCGACGTTCTTCGACTTGCTGCGCTTCCAGTAGCGGCGGTCACGCATCTCGCGCACGAGGTTGAGTCCCTGCGCGCGGCGGGAGAAACGGCGGATGAGCGCGGACGAACTCTCGTTCTTGCCGCGGCGCACCTCGATGCGAGTGTCTTGAGTCATGTGGGCGACACTTTAGCACACGGCCATGGGCGGCGCAAGAACGCTGGGGAAAGAAAACGCGGCTCTACGAGCCGCGCCGCTTTCATGCAGCGTCTTTCTCGAACGCATGGTCGAGTCCGACGCCGATTCCGAGCTGCACAAGAAGGAGTCCGATAGGCACGGCGAGTCGCCACGCTTCACTCATGGGTTCCGTGGCGAGGTGGCTCAGGTATCCGCCCGTCCACACAGAAACGGCGATGCCGGTCATGAGTGCCGTGAGCGCATACCAACAGTAAGTGACCACGGCTCGCTCGGAAGAGCTTTTTGAGGCCACATCCACGCAGCCGATTCCGGCAGATGCAGCACATATCAGCCAGCACAACACGGCCGCAGCGTCGAATCCCGCAGCTGCGAGTCCGGCGGACTGGGTGGCGCTGAACGCAACCATGAAGAAGATCAGGATACCGCCGGAAACGTCGACGGGGATCTTCTCTGCGCGCCCGTAGTACATGGCCGTGACGAAGACACTCACAACGACCGAAGCAAAAAGCAGGAATGCCGCCAGATTCGCAAGCGTCTGCCCGCCTTCCGGAGCGTTGAAGCAGGCCACGCCGATAGCTGCGAGGAAGACAACGTTAAGCGATGTGAGACCGCGGAAGAAGAACTTTCCCATGGCGAGCTCCTTTCAAGAGCCTGGTTTCCGGCGTGAAGATACCACGCGGGTGCGATGAAAGCAAGGCGCGGCCGGGCAACGCCCGGCCGCCTTGCCTTCCGAACTACGCCAGCTTCTCGAGTCGCGCGACGAGCCCTTCGATCGGCAACACCGTTTCTTCCTGCGTCAGGCGGTTGCGCACGATGGTCGTGCGCTCGAGTGCTTCCTTGCGGCCCATGATGAGGAGATACGTCGGGTTCCTGCGCTCCGCCAGACGCATCTGCTCGGTGAGGCTTTCGACGCCGATGTCCTGCGAGAGGGGCAGACGCGCGTGCTTGAACGCCTCGGCAAGAGAAAGCGCGAGTCGCTTCGCTTCGTCGCCGATATGGACGAACGCGAATCGCACCGAAGGCTCTTTGGGCGCGGAAGGGAGCTTCGTACGCTTCTCGCTCGTGAGCTCTATGAGCGCGCCGGTCGCTGGCATGGGCACCTTGAAGAAGTGCCGCGCGAGTTCCGCGTAGCGCGAACCCCAGGCCACGCGGCCGGAGTCATTCGTGAGTTCGAAACACGTCTCGCCCCACGCAGGACCGCGTGAGAGAAGTCCGTGCGCGAGCTCATATTCGGAGCCGATGTCCTCGAGGTATTCGAGCAGGTCTTCGAAGCGTTTGCGTGACGCGTCGGAAAGGTGGTCGGTGGGCGCGGGGAGCTCCACGGTGCCGCCCTCCTTGAGCGCGAGCTCGGCGGCCTCGAGCGCGTCGCGTCGCGCGCACTCGGTGCACATCTCGGGAAGCTCGTGCGCGTGGCGTTTGAAAAAAGACCCGAGCTCGCGCGCGTACCGCGCGCGCGTCTCCTTATCGCCCATCGAATTGACGCGCAGGCGCGTCGCCTGGCCGAAGAGGTCTTCGGCGAGTGCCGAGAGCGTGCGGATGACGAGCGCATCCGCGAGCGCATGGTCGCTGCCGAGCGCATGGAATTGCACGACGATCTTCTTCGGCGCCGGCCGGCCGTAGGCGATATTCGTGTGCCACAAGAGGAGCGGCGCACGCGGATTCGGTTCGAGTCCGGCGTCGCGGCAGTGCTTCAGGAAGCTCGCCACCTGTTCGGCGCGCGGGTCGAGTGTGAGACCCGAGAGCGTCTCCGGGTACGCCGACTTCGCGCCGCCTTTGCCGCGCGCGGTGCTCACGGAGAGCGGTGCGAAGCCGTAGTACTGCCCGACGGCGCGCGTCTTGCGCAAGACTTCTTCGGGCGAGGGCGCGGCGTAACTCATGGTGTCGCGGCGGTGGTGCTGGCGAGCAGAGAGGAGGTGGCGTTCGCGTACGATGCTTCGCCCGGGAAGAGTCCGGCCTTCGAAAGCGGGAAGAGTCGCAAATCGACGCGCCCCACGATGTTCTTCGCCGGCAGGGGTCCCCACACGCGGCTGTCGGAAGAGTTCGGCCGATTGTCGCCCATCACGAAGTACTGTGCGGGGCCGAGAGTGAAGCTTTTCGAGTAGGTGGCGTCTTCGTTCACCACGTAGGGCTCCGCGAGAGTGAGCTGCGTGCCGTCGGCCTTGGTGATGGTGATGACGCCGTGATTTATGGAAACAGTCTCGTTCGGGAGGCCGATGATGCGTTTGATGTAGAAGATAGCCGGGTCTTCCGGGTAGCGGAAGACGATGACATCGCCACGCGCGGGCGCGTGGAAGTCGTACGTGAGCTCGTCGACGATGAGGTAGTCCAGATTCTCGAACGTAGGATGCATGGATTCGCCGTCGACGACGAACGGCGTCACGACGAACGCGCGCACTGGGATGACGACGAGCACGATAAGGAGCGCGAGGATGGAAAGATCCTTCAGCAAGCCCTTACCGGAGTCGGACATGCGTGCATTGTACGCGCGTGTTTTTTTGCGCGCAAGTTTTTAAGACGGCACTGCGGCGCGGACGTACTGCGAGTCAAGAAGAAACGCGCGCCGCGAAGCGGCGCGCGCACTTTCAGTGGGAAAGCATGGGCAGGAGCGCGAGCGGGTGCCGCTCGGCGAGCACGTTCAAGGAGCCTTCGTATAGCTCATCGAGCTCGAACACGCGCGGTGTCTTGCTTGTGCGCAGAATCCAGCGACTGCCGTCGCCGTAATGCTCACTCGTATACTCAAGACAGATGCTGCCGTTCTTCGATTTGTACCCGAGCATCTTCGCGCGCACGTAGCCGCGCAAGTGTTTCTGTTCCGAGAGCATTTTGGCGTCCGGCGTAAGGCAGATTTCAAAATCTACCCAGAGTTCGGTGCCTGGCCGGAGGCGCGGTATGTCCGAAACGAGGTACCCGCGCTCGGGGAAAAACGTCCTGATAACTTCGTCTACAAATCCATGCGCGTCGTTCTGATAGAACAAGCGGTTTATGTGGAGCATGTCGTCCCCCAAAGAGCTTCTCTGAGCTCAGCGTACTCGCGTCGTGGCACGCGTCAATGCGCGCCATGTGGAATGCGTGATAGAATCGCGCCATGAGCATCGTCATCGTCGGCCTCGGGAATCCTGGGAAAGAATACGAGAAGACGCGGCACAACGCAGGACGCGAAGCGGTCATGCTCCTCGCCAAGCAGGAGGGTTTTCCGGAGTTCGTGTGGAACAAAACCGCGAACGCGCTCGTCGCGGAAGGGAAGATTGGCACAACCAAAGCCACCCTCGTGCTGCCGGAAACCATGATGAATCTCTCGGGCAAAGCGGTCACGCGATTCGTAAAGAGCGTGAAGACCGCAAAAGAGCTGCTCGTAGTGCGCGACGACCTCGACCTGCCGCTCGGCGCCACCAAGATGACCTTCGCGCGCGGCGCAGGTGGCCACAAGGGCGTCGAAAGCATCATGCGCGCAATCAAGACCGAAGCGTTCGCGCAGCTGAAGCTCGGCATCTCGGGCGTAGGCAAGCAGCATCAAGCGAAGAAAGTGCACGGCGAAGAGAAAGTCCTGAAGCTCGTTATCGGCAAATGGAAGCCGGCGGAAGCCGCGGCGGTCAAAAAGATGCAGAAGAAAGCGGCAGAAGCCGCGCGCCTGTTCGCCGCAGACGGCATCCATGCCGCCACGATGTTCGCGAATACGCGATGACCATTTTCGAACGAGTGCGAGCACTCGCGTTGCCGGACGAGGGTTACGCCGTCATCGGCGGCGGCGTGCTCGAAGCGCATGGGCTGCGCAGGTCGGGCGACGTCGACCTGCTCGTGTCGCTCGAAACCTACGAACTGCTCCGCACGCGCGGCTGGCAGGGCGAAACGGGGCTCGACGGGGTAGGCACAAAACTGCGCTCCGGCGAAGCCGAAGCATTCCTCGATATGAGCGTAGGCGAGTGGAAGGCAGATAACGCCGGGTTCCTCGCGCGGGCAGAGCGCACCGACGGCGTGTGGTTCTGTTCGCTTGCCGATACGCGCGCGTTCAAAGCGGCGCTCGGCCGCCCCAAAGACCTGCGCGACATCGCGCTTATCGACACGCACTATATGTGTGCGCATTAAAAATCCCCGCGCGGGTGCGCGGGGCATAGGGGTTCAAGAAAAGTGTAGGCGACGCACCTTCTCGTACGCGCGCTGGTAACGCACGTCGAGCTCGGGGCAGGCGCCGCGGCACACGAGCGCGACTGCGTGTGTGCCGTTCACGAAGTCGCGGAACCGCTCCGGACTTTTCCATCCGGCATGCGGGCCGGCGAGGCAGTTCCGCATATTGTCGGTCACGTCGCAGAGCTTCAGGCTCCGCTCGAGCGGCGTCGCCTTGCGGAACTTCTCGACCTGCCGTGCCTTGCGTTCTGCGGTCGGCAGGTCGCCCCATGCGGGGTCGTCGGTCATCGCCCACACGAGACGCGGCACGGCCGGATGGTAGTGCTCGGCGAGCATGGAGTCGATGAGCGCGTCGCGTGTCGCCGGTTCTTGCGGCAGGGCAGTCTCGT
>JAKAGB010000015.1 GCA_021817705.1 bacterium
GGCACCCACGAGCACATCGGACACGGCCTGGTCCACCACGAAGATGAACCTGCCGCTGCCCTCGGTACTCTCGCGAAACTTCGCGAGGAAGCGTCCAAGCCGCAGCTCGAAGTCGATGCCGCTCTCGCCCGCGAGCACGTCGGCGAGCTCGGAAACCGCAATGGGGCGCTGCCGCGGCTTCGTGAGCACGTGGGCAACAATGTGTGCCGTCTGCCAGCCGGCTGCGCACGGTGCAAAGTAGATGCCGTCCGGCTTCACGCCTTCTTGCTTGAGCAGGTCGGCAACCGTTTGCGCGGTGGTTATGCCGAGCCGCGTGAGGCCGCTGCCTCCTTCGCCCATATAGGTAACCAGGGTGCGCGTATCGGTCTTGCCGGGACGCACCAGGTATATAACGAGCATTGATTCCACTCCCTTCGTTCCGAAAATATATAACCACGTGCGTTGAATTAATGCAAATGCGCGCGCCGCCCGACACACTAAATCCAGTGCGACGGGCTTTGCTGCGGCGTGCGCATTTCCTTCATGCTATACTGCCCCCGAAATGCGTCCGGCAGTCGCAAAACACTTCGAAGGAAAGCGGCTGCCGCTCATCATGGCGCACAAGGGCGGCACCGCCTATGGCAGAGAAAACGCGGCAGAGACCGTGCGCCGTGCGCTCGCCCACAAGCACAAACCCGACATCATCGAGGTGGACGTGCGCAAAAGCCGCGACGGCGTGTTGTACTGCCACCACGGCTCCATTCCGTTCGGCGTATTCTTTGCCACATTCTTCGGGCTTTTTTCGTTTAGGACCATCACGCGGCTCGTGGGCCCGCGCGACACGCTCGCGGACGTGCTTGCTGCCATTCCCGAAGGCACGCTCGTATACCTCGACCTCAAAGACCCGTGGATTACGGCGGCCGACCTCGCGCCGCTTCTCATTAACCGCACCGGCGTATGGATTGCACCGTTCTGGAATCCGCGCTGGCTCATGCGCTTGCGCGCGGAGCTCGGTGAGGCGCATGCCTACGCGTTCAACCGCCCCGTATTCTTTCCGCGCCGCGTGGCAAAAAAGCTCGAAGGCCAGGCCGACCTCATCCAGTTTTTCCGCTGGGGCTGGTCGCGCCGCATCATCGACGCCATCGAAGGCAACGACATTGCCTGCCACATGATCGAGTGGTTCATCTCGCGCGAGCGCTACCTCGCTTCCCTGCCCCTTTCGCGCTACCAAGGGCTCTTCTTCTCCGTATACGATCTTTCCGACGCCGCCGAGCTCCACGCTGCCCGGAACCGCATTTTGCCGCAAGCATGAAGACTGCGCGGATCATCGTCGGGAAATCGGGCGTGTCTGGCCGCGGAGTCTTTGCCGGCAAAGACTTCAAGCGCGGCGAAATTATCTGTCGCTTTACGGGCACGGTCGTCTCAATCGAAGACATGAAGCGCATATACAAACGCGGTAAACCGAAAGTTTCTTGCGACGCGTTCCAGATTGGCGCGCGGAAATATCTGCTCATCGACGAGCCCTTCGTGCTCATAAACCACTCGTGCGAACCGAACACCGCATTCAAGGGCGAGCGCACGCTCGTCGCGCGTAAAGCAATCAAGAAAGACGACGAACTTTTTTATGACTACTCCACGACCGAATGGACGGCGCGCGACTACACCGAATACGACCATCGTCTGTGGCCGATGAACTGCCGCTGCGGCGCGCGCAACTGCCGCGGGCTCATCACCTGCTTCCCGCTCCTGCCCAAAGCCACGCAGAAAAAATACCTTGAGGGCGCGATAAAACCGTACATCCGCGCGAATATGCGGCTGCCAGAGCCGGAACACCACTGCGCCGTGTGCGAGTCGCGCCTCGCTGCCTTCCGCAAGCGTGCTGCCGCGCGGTGATACACTAGACGCATGAGTTTTGAGAAGCCGAAATTGCCCTCGCCCGCTGCCAAGCGCGAGCCGATGCCGACCAAAGCGGAGGTCATCGCCGCACTCGCCGCGAACCCGGAAGACCTCGTCCTCTTCAATCGCTACATGGACGCGCGCGAGGCAGAGTGTAAGACGAGCGAAGACACCCTCACGCTCAACATCGAGGTTGCAGAAATCTTGCGCGAGGCCGGTCTGAACGCAGCAGCGCACGTTGCGTTTCTCGACGCTGCCGAACAGGCATATCAAGAATTCAAGCACGACCTCTACGAACACCTTAAAGCCGAGGCAAACAAGCTCACCTGGGAGTAAGCGGCTTTCCATTCACGAGCTGCCAGAAGGAAAAGCGCCGGCAGTAGTCTTCGCCTGATTCGAGTGAGAGGACAGGGAGCATGATGCCCGCAGCGCGAAGCGCCGCGGTGGTTTCCGCGAGATTCGTTTCCGGCACCTCCAGGTGCGTCATATCTCTAAAACGTATCGGCGACTCCGTACGCCGCTCGTGCAAATTGAAAAAGTGCGAGCCGTACTGGAACGTGACCGCGCCGCGCTTCACGCCGATGAGTATGGGATAGTTGTTCGGAATATCCGTGCCCTCAATAAAGATGCTCTTGAGGGTGTGCGGCTTCTTCGAGGCCTTCCGCGTCCACCTCTCTATCTTGGTTGGATAGTCCAATATGTGGCGGTTGCCCGGATACTCAACCAGAGCGACCAGCATTGCGGTGCCGAAGAAATAGTAACCCCAGAGGTATCGAGAGCGGTATTCGTTTCGGAGCCGTTTGCCGTTCGGCATATACATGCCCGCATAGAGCCGCGCATACATGCGCTGCTTCGCGAGTGAAATGCTGTGCACCGTGCCGCGTTTCCGATCCCAGTCGTCTTCATGCGGCACGAGCCCGCCATCGGCAATTATCTGCGCGAGCACGTCCGCCACTTCCCCGTCTTCGCTATACCTGTACCGCCCCGTCCCGTGCCAACATCCGGCTTCGGCATAGCACAAGGCGAGCTGGTTAACTTCGTTGGAATTCATACACCCGGCAGTCATTGCCTTCTTCGTCCTTGGTGTCGCGGTTTTTTGTCCAACCGTGCGCGAGCATGAAGTCGTCAATAAGCGGGACTTCCGTACACGTAAAAAGCTGGCCGGGTTTGCCGCGCAGCCAGTCCATGCGTTGTTCGTACAGCTTCGTGTAGATGCCGCGTTCGCGATACTCCGGCTTTACGACCGCGTCGGCGAGCCACCACTGCCCGTTCCCCTCCCCGTCCGGACTGGCAACACGGTTGACAGACGCAAACCCCGCGAGCGTATCTCCTTCGTACGCCCCAACAAGATAGTCGGCGTGCTCGAGCTCGTGCAGGGGGCTCACGGGGTACCCCTCGCCCCACGAGTATTTCGTCATGAGCGCGGCCATTTCCTGGAGGGTCTCTGCGTCAGAGGTACCGACCCCTTTGAACGCTATGCCGAGCGCGCGCTCAACGGGCGACTGTTCCATGCGCACAGTATACTAAACCCGTGCCCCGATACTTTCTTGGCGTCGTCATCGCGTTCTTCGAACCCGTCTTCCATGGCGGGTGCAACATTATTGACCACTTTCTTTCCGCGAAAGTCTTCCCGCGGCTCACGACGCTCGTATTCTTCGGGAAGACCGTCACGCTCTTGTTCCTGCCAATCGTGTGGTACCTGAGCCCGCCCGCGCAGCTGTCGCCGCTTCTCCTCGCTCTCGTGTTCGGCATTGCGTGCATCGAAGTGCTCTACAATTTCCCATACTACTATTCGCTGCGCGTCATCGACACCTCAATCGTCGCTTCGCTCTTTTCCATCGGCAAGATATTCGTGCCGATTCTCGCATATGTCGTTGTTGGCGAGCGGCTGCTTCCTATCCAATATTTCGGTTTCTTGCTCATATCCGTCGCAGCACTCGCGCTCACGTTCGACCGCGCACGATTGCGACTCAACGGCGCGTTCTTCCTCATGGGGTTCGTGTCGCTCATCCTTGCGGTCGAAACCATCATGTACAAATACGCATTCACGCACGGCGCGAGCTGGGGCAGCGTAATCGTGCCCATGACACTGTTCGAATTCTGCATCATCGCCCTCGCGTACACGGCCACCGGCGGGCTGCGCACGTTGCGCACTGACCTCGGCACGGTGCGTGCCTCGTGGAAACTGTTTTTCTGGAACGAGTTCTTCGGCTGGCTCGGCAACATGGGCGACTCGTTCGGCGTTTCTGTACTGCCGGCGACCGTGGCGCGCGCGATAGGCAGCACGCAGCCTATCTTCACATTGCTCTACGCGTTCCTATTCAAGCGGAAGCATCCGGAAGTGTTCCGCGAACAGCTCGGCACGCATGCGGCCATAAAACTCGTCTGGTTTTCCGTGATAATCGTGGGCGTCGTGCTCGTCGTCGCGTTCGGCGCTACGGGCGTGTAATGGATACTTCCAATGCTTACCAGGATCCTGTGTGCCAAAAAGTCGCAGGCACAGGTTCTGATTTCGATACGCACTCAATCACGCTTGAGGAGGTCGATAAACCGGTACGACTATTGCATCGGCAGGTATGTGGTAGTTCGGGCTTGTTTGTAGAATGTAGGCAACTTCCCATTCTTCGCGCTCCGGTCGTGCCCGGCGACGCACGTTCGCAATGCACGCTTGCGGATCATTTTCGAAATATATGCGTTCGATAGAAGCGCTTACGCCGAGCCCGCCGAGCGCCACGGAAAGTTCGCGTTCAAATTCCGCCAAGGCAGTCTCTCTGCAAAATACGATTTCGGAAACGATTACGCTTTGTCGGGCGCGGAACGCCTGCATAAGCGCATCAAAATACCGGCTGCGTCTGATGCCGACGTTACCCGGAGGCGCGTGTTTGTAATAGTCGTCACAATCAAGCGCGCTTCCAAAACGCTCGGTATTGCTGTTGATAAAAGCGGTCTTCCCAGAACCCGGAAGGCCAATTATCAGAAAGACTCTGGGATTCCCAAGCGGGCATGTGGGCATACAGCTATCGGTATACATCTTTGCGATGCTGCGCACGGAGCAACTGGATTGTGCGCACATCGACAAAACGAAACAGAATGCGCCAATCGCGAGAAATTCTGAAAGAAAAGATGCCGGAAAGCGGCTCCGAGAGGCGCTTTGTGTGGAGGTGCGGGCCGAACGGGTCGGCGCGCAAGAGGCCGATAAGCGCCGGAATCTTCTCGCGTCGTTCCCGCGGCAAAAGCTTAACGCTCTTCAGAAATCGCGGATGATATACGACTTCGAGCATGGCGCTACGCGCGGCGCAGGTCGGCAAGGAATTGCTTCGACGTTGAGTAACGCAACGTCGGCTTTTCTGAGAGCGCTTGGAACATGGACTCGACAAACTCCGGGCGGTACTCGCCTTCCGGGTCGCGACCGACGAGGCCAATGACAGCAGAACGTAGGAGCGCCACCTGTTGTGCGAGCGTTGGCTTGTTTTTTCGCATCGTCGTTTTCATGGCAATGAGTATAACACGTATCACGCCTTCTGCACGGCGTCTTTCGAGATGAGCCAGGATTGCTCGAGATCGGGGACGACGGCGCGTGCTCCCAGGTAGTCGTGGATGCGCTGGGCAAGGAAGCGCTCGGCGGAAGGTTCGCCGAGCGCGACGAAGATGGTTTTTGTGCGGCCGGATTTGAGCGATTCTTCGGCAAATTTTAGGAGCTCGTCGCGGTCGGCGTGGCCGGACCAGCCTTCGAGTATAGTGACCTTCGCGCGCACGGAAACGTCTTTGCCGCGCAGACGCACCGTGTTCGCACCCTCGGCCATGCGGCGGCCGGGCGAGCCGGGAGCTTGGTATCCCACGATAATGAGCGAGGTTTTAGGGTCTGGCAGGTACTTTTCTTCCCAGATGCCGATGCGGCCGCCATGGCTCATGCCCGCGCCCGCGATGATGATTTTCTGCCGATGGTCGTTCTCTATGTCGCGCGACTCTTCGCGCGACAGCGTCTTCGTGAGGAATGGGAAATCGAAGAGGCTCCCTTCTCTTTTCATTTCGTCTTCGGCCGCGGGTTTGAAGTAGGTCGGGCCCCACTTGTCGTACACGCGGGTGACATTAATCGCGAGCGGCGAATCCAGGTATACCGGCAACTGCGGCAGTTCGCCCTTCTCGAAAAAATTGCTGAGCTCGTAGAGCATGAGCTGCGTGCGCTCGATCGAGAATGCCGGCATGAGGATGTTGCCTCCGCGCGCAATGGCGTCTTTGAGCGTCGCGAGGAGCTTTGCCACGCGGTTTTCTTGGGGCGGGTGCAGCCGGTCGCCGTAGACGCTCTCCATGAGGATGGCGTCGGCGTCCGGAATCGGCTCCCAGTCGGGCAAAAGCGGCGAGGGCGAATTGCCGAGGTCGCCCGTAAGCGCGACGGCTGCGCCGTCGCGCGTATCTTTAAGGCGCACACTCGCGGAGCCAAGTATGTGCCCGGTGTTGCGAAGATATGCCGAGATGCTTGGGGCGATTTCTTTTTCAATATGGTATTCAAGCGTCTCGATGAGCGGGAACGTCGCATCCACGTCTTCTTGCGTAAACAGCGGGTCGACCCCGAGGCGTTGAGCGTCTTCAAACAGGATGCCGACCGAATCCTGGAGAATGAGCTGCGCCAAATCCTTAGTCGCGGCGGTCATGTAGAGCTTGCCGCGGAAACCTTCACGCACGAGCTTCGGGATGCGCCCCACGTGGTCGAGGTGCGCATGGGTGAGCACGAGCGCATCCACCTTCGATGCGTCGTATGGAAACTTTTCATACATGCACTTCTCGCAAAAATCTGCGCCCTGCTCCATGCCGCAGTCCACCAGCACGCGCGCCGAATCCGTCTCAATCATGAAATTCGAACCGGTAACCGTGCCTGCGCCGCCGTATGGAGTGAGTTTCAGAGCCATATCGCCTAACTGTACCATCCTGCGTAGGCTGCGCTCTCAACCGACGAGAAAGACCGATGCGCATGCATCGGTCTTTCTCGCGGAGCCGCTCGGTAAGTAGCAACTTATTTGTGCTACGTGGGTGTCCGCAGTGCGTTCGTCGGATTCCGTAAAGGATTCACCAGAACGCCTGAATATAGGACTCCCGAAAAAAGAGCAAGTTGTTTTACGAGCGGGCTCCGTACCTAGTATAACGCCGGCCGGGGGTGAGAGGGTGTGGAAAGCCTAGAACGTCTCGTCGGCGTAGATGTAGCCGAAGTCGTTCCTGTCGTAGTCGAAAAGCTCGTGCGCCCCGAAGAACCGGCCTACCTCCTCTGTGCCCGCCTCGACGCTGTCCGAAGCGTGCACGATGTTTGATTGCATCGAGAGCGAAAGGTCGCCGCGGATGGTGCCTGCCGGCGCCTCAAAGCCCTTCGTGGGGCCCACGAGGAGCCGCGTGGCCGCCACCGCACCGATGCCCGAGAGCGCCATCACCACCACGGGCGCAGAGGTCATGTAACGCTTGATGCCCGCAAAAAACGGCTTGTCTTTGATGTGCGCGTAGTGTGCGTCGAGGAGCGCGTCTTCGAGCTTCACCATCTTCATTCCCACCACCTTGAGCCCTTTTTTCTCGAAACGGCCGATGACTTCGCCCATGAGGCCGCGGTGCACGGCGTCGGGCTTCAGGATGATGAGCGTCTTCTCTTCTTTTGCGTGTGCCATGGAAAAATAAAATGCGCAAAGCGCGGTTATGCGGTCACTATAGTCGTTCCGTCTTTCTCAATCAAGATGGTGTGCTCGAAGTGCGCGGAGCGCGAGCCGTCTTTGGTGGCGAAGGTGTAGCCGTCGGGGCGCAAGATGACTGCGCCCTTCCCTTCGCTACTGATGGGCTCCAAGGCAAGCACCATGCCGGGCACGAGCTCCTCGCCTTGCCCAGGTTTTCCATAGTTCGCCACGAACGGCTCCTCGTGCACGTGCACGCCGACGCCGTGGCCGCCGAGGTTCTTCACCACGGTAAAGCCCGCGCCTTCAATCTCCTTTTGGATTGCGGCGCCGATGTCGCCCACATGGTTGCCGACCGTTGCGGCCGCGATGCCGGCTGCGAGCGCGTTCTCGGTGGCGTTCATGAGCTTCGCGCTCTTCGCGTCCGGCGCGCCGCCGACGTATACCGTTATGGCGGCGTCTACGATGACCTCGTCATGAATGAGCCCGAGGTCGAGGCCCACAATGTCGCCTTTTTTGAGCGCGCGCGGCGACTCATTCGGGATGCCGTGCACGATTTCGTCGTTTATAGAAACGCAGAGCGTCGCGGGGTACGGACGCTGCGCACCTTCCGGCGTGTAGCCGAGGAACGCGGGCGTGTCGCCGCCGTCGCGGATGAGCTTCTCGGCAAGGTCGTCGAGCTCTTCGGTCGAGACGCCGGGCTCGGCCGCTTCGCGCAAGGCGGCGAGCACTGCGCCAAGCCGTTTGCCGCCTTCCATGAGCGCTGCCCGCTGTTGTGGGTTTTCGATAATCATGCGATTTTGAGCGCGGCGCGCACGTCAGCCGCGACTGTTTCCGGTGCCTGCTCGCCGTTTATGGTGATGAGCACGCCAGCATCGCGGAAGAGGCCGATGGCGTCTTCGGTGTACGTTTCGTATTCCTTCAAACGGTTTTCTACTTCGTGGTCATCGGCACGGCCGGAAGTCTGCGCGCGCAGCTGGATGCGCTTCTTCACCTCTTCGTGCGAGGTTTCAAGGTAAATGATGGCGAACGAGCGCCCGAGCCACTTGAGCGAGTCGAGGATGAGCTCGGCTTCGGTAGGCTTCCGGTTGAAACCGTCGAAGATGGCGCTCTGCCCTTCGGGAATGGAAAAGAGCGCGTCGAGGTACAGGTAGGTGGCAAACCACACGGGCATGAGCGTGCCGGCGTCGAGTTCGGCGCGAAGCTTATGGCCCATCGGCGTCTCTTCCTTCGCGAGTGCGCGGAAACGGTCGCCGGCGGTATACACCGGCCAGCCGGTGTGTTTGGCGAGAAGCGCGGCCTGCGTGCCCTTCCCGCTCCCTGGCTTCCCGACGAAAAACACGGTCTGCGGTTGCTGCATGCTCCGACTCTAGCAATTTTACGGATAAAAAGAAACGCCGCCCTACCGGGCGGCGCGCTTGCGCTTTTGGTTCCACGGCCGAAGCGGTGCCCCCGCCTGGTACGCGTTGTAACGTGCCTCAAGCACCTCGCGCGTCTCCGCCCATGTGGAGAAGATGCTGCCACCCTGGCGGCGGATGAAGTGCTCTACCTGCAAGTTCACCACGGAGCCGATGTTGTCGGCCGCGAGGCGGAAGTCGCCGCGGTAGCCCACGATCGGCCGATTGATACCTGCTGCAAAACCGATTTCGCTTGCCGTGCCGCTGTCCACGTCTGTGCCATCAAGGATGGCGAGCACGAGGTGCGACATGCCTATGGCGCATTCGTTCGCCTCTCCGGCCACGCGGTTTGCAACCTGCAGCAATCGGCACTGCTCGGGGCTGTAGGGCTCCGCGAGCGCCTTCGCGAATGCCACTTGCGATTCTGGAATGCTCCACGGATCGAGCACAAGGTAGCCGATTCGCTTCAAATCCGGAATGATGACTCCGTTGTAAAAGTGCCGACCGGCTTCGCTAAAGCCTAAGGGCCCTGCCGGGTAGATGGCCGGCTGTATCTGTTTCTTGGCCATGATTCGCACTCCAAGACTTCCGCGCTGACTCTACCAGAACGCGCGCGCAAAAGAAAACGCCGCCGAGCCTTAGGGCTTCGGCGGCGGGGTTCAGCCTTTCTTTGGAATCGGGCCTTCGCCCGCGATCCACTGGTCGAGCTGTTCGACCGTGAACCAGCCATGATTGTTCTTGTCTTGGTCGCACGGATTAAGGAAGAAGATTACCGGAAGCATGGTGGTGACCCGTTCGGTATCTGCGGCAGAAAGCCAGCGAGGTTTGAGGGCATAATACCGCTTCCCCGTGAGCTCAAGCCGCTCGCGGATGCCGGTCTTTTCGACCGCCTCTTCAAGCGCGAGATAATCGCAATCGGCTTCGCGCATCTGCTCGAGCATTTCGGCAGACACCGAGGAGCGGACGACGACATAGAGTCCACGGCGCGCGAACGGATTCGCGCTGCCGGCAAGAAATATCATTGCGTCTTTGCGCAGAAGCGCGTCAGAGATCGCTCTGAGTCTTTCTCGATCCGCATGCGGAACCCGGATACCAAGATCCCTCTCGCTCCAGCCCGCAACTGCTTCGTCGTCTTTCCCGTAGCAGCGCATGAGCCTGTCGAGCTCCTTTGCGGTATTGGGCGGCGGTTTGTGCCACACAAACGCGGAGCTGAAAAGGAGATACGCGTGCTTGCTCCGATCGAAGAAACGTAATTCCCTTTCCGGAATGCGTGTCACAGTGCGCGCGTCGGCGCCGACCAAATCGCCACCGGGACGCCGTTTTGGCATGCCGGGCACGCCAAAGGCAGTCTGAATGCTCGCAATGCCCCCCTCATGCTCCGCGGTAAAATCCCAGCCGAGGCAAAAACCGTTCGCTTGATTCAAGTGGGTAAAACCGACGTCCCGGAATCCCTGGCGCATCTTTCTCTCCTTTCTTGGTACAACGTTTCTACGTTTAGAATACCATTTCTTTTTTAAAAAGAAAGCGCGCCGCTTCGCGGCGCGCTTGCTGAAACCTGATCCCTAATCCCTGAAACCTGCGTTTCTAGTACTCGCGAAGCGAAATCTGCGCGTCCAGTTTCTGCACGAGATCAAGCACCACCTGCACCACGATGAGGAGCGCCGTGCCGCCGAGGACGAGCGTCGTGACGCCCGTGAGCCCCTGCACCACGCTCGGTGCGACCGCGAGAAGGCCGAGGAATACGGCGCCCGGAAGCGTGACGCGATTCACCACCGCGCCGATGTACGCCTCCGTCTCGCGTCCCGGGCGCACGCCTGGCACGAACGCGCCCGACTTCTGCAGGTTCTCCGCAACGCGCGAAGGCTCAAAGGTCACCGCCGTGTAGAAGTAGGTGAAGAGCACCACGAGCGCGAAGTATGCGCTGCCGTAGCGCCACGGGTCGGAAAGGAACGCGCTGTACCAGAGCGAAGCGCCCTGCGCGAAGCCCACGTGGAGGCCGGCAAGCACCGAAAGCGCCATCTGCGGCACAAGAAGGAGCGAGAGCGCGAAGATGATGGGAATCACGCCTGCCTGAAGGAGGCGGATGGGCAGGTACGTGGCCGCGCCCTGACTCATGGCTGCGCCACGCACGGCGCGCGCGTAGGCAATCGGGATTGAGCGTTCCGCATCCGAAACGACCACGACCGCATACGTCATGGCGAAGGCGAGCGCGAGGAACGCAAGGTATGCCGGAATCTGCGCTGCGTTTGCCGCGAAGAGCGTCTGCCCGAGGCCGGTGGGCACGCGCGCCATGATGCCCGCGAAGATGATGAGCGACACGCCGTTGCCGATACCGAACTCAGTCACCAATTCGCCGAGCCACATGAGGAACAGCGAGCCCGCGGCAATAACCGCGATATTCGCCACGAAGGAAACCGCCGAGAGGCTCGACACGACACCCTGGCTCTCGAGGAGGAAGAGGAAGCCGATCGACTGCAAAATGGCGAGCGGGATGGTGAGCAGGCGGCTCCACTGGATGAACTTTGCGCGCCCCGTCTCCCCTTCCTCGAAGTACGCATCCTTCACCGCCGGGAAGATGATGGTGGCGAGCTGCATGATGATGCTCGAGGTGATGTAGGGACCGACGCCGAGCATCACGATGGAGAGCGACGAGAGCCCGCCGCCAGAGAAGATATTGAGGAGACCGAAGAACTGATTGTTCGCAAAGAAGTTCGCGAGTGCGACCTTGTCGACGCCCGGCACGGGGATGGCCGCGAGCAAACGGAACAGCGCGAGCGCGCCGATAACGAACAGGACGCGCCCGCGGATCTCGCGGTCTGCGAGCGCGAGCTTTGCCTTGTGGAAGAATTGTCCGAGCATGGGAATTACGAAACTGAGCCGCCGGCTTTCTCTAGGGCAGCGCGCGCCGAGGCAGAAACCGCGCAGCCCTTCACCGCGAACGCCTTCGAGACTTCACCGGTGCCGAGAATCTTCACGGCCGAGGTACGGCCGCGCACGAGGCCTTTCGCGCGGAGCGCTGCCGGAGTGACCGACTCGCCCGCGTTGAACGTGGCTTCGAGCGCCGCAAGGTTCACGGGCGCGTAGCGCACGCGGCTCGTGCGCACGGTGCGCGCGCGGTTCTTACCGTGCCCGCGGCGCTTCGGGAGCTTCTTGATGAGGTCGCGCGCTTCCGGGCGGATCTTGTGCCCGGCGCGTGCGGTCTGGCCCTTGCCACCGCGACCCGAGGTCTTGCCGCGCTTGCCGCCGCGTCCGACCGGGGCGCGCTTCTTGGATTTCGTCTTCGGAGAGAGGGTGTGTAGCTGCATACCTGAAATATTAGCGCGAGCGGAGCTGCTCCAAGGCCGCCACCGTCGCGCGCGCGATGGTGAGCTTATCTTTGCTGCGCGAGAGGATCTTCGTCACCACGTCAGAAACGCCGGCGAGCTCAAGTACGGTACGCATGGCAGAACCGGCCACGACGCCGCGACCCGGCGACGGGCGCACTTCGACGACCGACGACGCGTACTTCGCCGAAACCGTGTGCGGAATCGAGTTCGTCTTCGTGCGTGCGACGGTTATGAGATGTTTCTTCGCGTCGCGGGTGGCCTTCTCGATGGCGAGCGCCGTGTCGGCACCCTTCCCGAGCCCCACGCCCACGCGACCCTTGCGGTCACCGATAACGACCGCGATGGAGAAATTGAAACGGCGGCCGCCGGCCATGACGCGCGCCACGCGGCGTGCCGCGATCGTGACCTGGTCGAATTCGCCGCGCTCGCGAGGCGCACGACCGCGACCGCCCGGGCGGCCTCCGCGACCGTTCGCGCGGCCGCGCACCGCGCTCCGCGGTCCGCGCGCGTCTTCCCTCGGCGCGCCCTGCTTCGGTTGTTCCATGTTCGTAGTTTCCGTCATATTAGAAAGTGAGTCCGCCCGCACGCGCGGCGTCGGCAAGCGCCTTCACCTGGCCGGCGTAGCGGTACCCGCCGCGGTCGAAGACCACGGTCGAGATGCCGAGCGCCTTCGCCTTCGTCGCGATCTCGGCACCCACCGCACCGGCCTGCACGCTCCCCGAGCCCTTGTGGGAGCGCCCGTGCGCCGCGGCGAGCGTCTTCCCGCTCGCGTCGTCCACGAGCTGCACCGAGATGAAGCGATTGCTCTTGTAGACCGAAAGGCGCGGGCGCGCGGCCGTGCCCGAGACCCTCGCGCGGATGCGCGTGTGGCGGCGCAAGCGCATGTCGTTCTTGGAGGAAGTGGATTTCATATGCGTATTAGACAGCCTTCTTGCCCTGCTTGCGGAGGATGACCTCGCCTTCGTAGCGGATGCCCTTCCCCAGGTACGGCTCAGGCGGCTTCACGCCGCGCACGTTCGCCGCGAACTGCCCGAGCAGCTCTTTGTCGGAACCCGTGAGCGTGATGAGGTTCTTCTCGACGACCGCGGAAACGCCCTCCGGGATGTCGAGCAACACCGGGTGCGACTTGCCCACGAGGAACGAGAGGCTCTTGCCTTTCACCTCCGCGCGGTAGCCGACGCCTTCGAGGATGAGCTTCGTCGTGTACGGCGTCTCGACGCCCTGCACCATGTTCTTCACGTGCGCGGCAAACGTGCCGACCAAGGCCTTCGCGAGGCGCGAGTTGTCTTTGGCAGACACGGACACGCCTTCCGGTGCGACCGCGATGGCGACGGACGGGTGCACGCGCTTCGTCAAGGTGGCCTTCGGACCCTTCACGGTGAGCATGCCCCCCGCGACCGAGACCTCGGCCTTCCCTACTGCAATCGGCTTTTTGGCGAGACGGCTCATACGCTACCAGATTTCGAAAAGAGTCTCGCCGCCCGCGCGGTTGGTGCGCGCCTCCTTGTCGCCCACGACGCCCGAGGGCGTCGAGATGAGGCGCGCGCCCGTGCCGCCCGCGACCGTGTGCGCTTCCGTGTGCGACACGTAGAGCCGGCGACCAGGCTTCGACAAGCGCTTCACGCCGCGAATCTTCGGCGTGCCGTTTGGCGCGTACACGAGTGCGACCGTGAGCGTCTTCTTCACGTCGCCTGCTACGGACACGTCACCGACGAACCCGAGCTCCTTGAGCTTCTTCGCGATGGCTTCGAGGTGCGCGGAATGCGGCACGGACACCGAGTCCGCATGGATGGCGCTCGCATTCTGCAAGCGGATGATGAAATCGCCGACGCGGTCCGTAATCATAGGCGTTACCAGGAGGCTTTCTTTACGCCCGGAATCTTGCCCTCGCGCGCCATCTCGCGGAATTCGATGCGCGAGAGACCGAATGCGCGCAGGTAGCCGTGCGGACGGCCGGAAACCTGGCAGCGATTCTTCTGGCGCACCGGGGAGGAGTTCTTCGGAAGCTTCTGGAGGGCATCCCAGTCGCCCGCAGCCTTAAGCGCCGCGCGCTTGGCGGCGTACTTCTTGACGAGCTTGGCTCGCTTTGCCTCACGGGCTATCTGGGATTTCTTTGCCATGCAAAATAAAAGCTCCGAAGAGCGTGGGGGTAATGTATCACCTAGCCTTTTGCTCGTCAAACACCCAAAAGAAAGCCCCGCTTGGTGCGGGGC
>JAKAGB010000016.1 GCA_021817705.1 bacterium
AAGGCCTATGCGGAGGAAATGGGCTTTATCGAGAAAGACCATGTCGTCGATGATGTCATCATCCGCGCGAACTTCGACGCCTATTTCTTGAACGAAGCCTGGGCGACAGTGCTCGGCGAGCTCGAGTGGCCGTCGGTGAGCACTGTCTATACCGACCGCTCCGCGAAGCTCCTTGCAGGAAAGCTATAAAAACACCCCGCGCACATGCGCGGGGTTTCTTTACTCATGCGATAAACGAGAAACCGCGCCAGGCCGTTAGGCCTGGCGCGGTTTCTCGTCGTACGATTTACTGCGCAGACTTCTTGCGCTTGCCCACCTTGCGGCGAGACACGATGAACACGTTCGAGTATTTCTTCGGCGTGCGCGTCTTCTGACCCTTGCCGGAGGGCTTCCCCCACAGCGTCTTCGCGCGGCGGAGACCGCGACCCTGACGCCCTTCGCCACCGCCGTGCGGATGGTCGACCGGGTTCATAGCAGTGCCGCGCACCACCGGGCGCTTGCCGAGCCAGCGCGAGCGACCGGCCTTGCCCAAGGATACGAGGTTGTACTCTTCGTTCCCCACCGCACCAATCGAAGCGTAGCAGAGGTCGGACACGCGGCGCACTTCCGTCGAGGGAAGCTTCACCTGCGCATAGCCGCCGTCATGAGCAATGACTTCCGCAAAGCTGCCGGCCGAGCGCACGAGGATGGCGCCCGCGGCGGGCCGGAGTTCGATGCCGTACACGAAGGTACCCACCGGGATCTGGCCGAGCGGCATGCGGTTACCGCTTTTGAGCGGTGCTTCCGCGCCGACCACGAACGTGTCGCCCACCTTCGTGTCCTTCGGCACGATGTGGTAGCGGCGCTCGCCGTCCTGGTACACCGTGCGCGCGATGAACGCCGAGCGCATCGGGTCATACTCTACCGTCTCGATCTTTGCCGGAATGTTGCGCTTGTCGTAGCTGAAATCCACATCGCGCAAGCGGCGCTTGTTGCCGCCGCCCTGGTGGCGCGTCGTGATGCGGCCGAAGCCGTTTCGGCCCGCCTGATTCTTCTTCGCCTTCATGAGCGGCTTGTGCGGACGGTCGCCCGAAAGGAGCTCCTTGTACGGGAGCGTGGTCATGAAGCGGCGGCTCTTGGTTACTGGGCGGTACTTTTTCATAGGGAAATCATTACGCGAATTCGATCTTATCGCCAGCCTTCAGATACACGTAGGCCTTGCGGCGGCGCGCGCGTACCGCCTTCCCCGCGCGCGAGCGCTTCGAAACGCGGCGACCCGGCAGGTTTGCCACGCGCACCTTTACCGGCTCCACCTTGTAGAGCTCTTTCACGGCGCCCGCGACATCCGCCTTCGTGGCCGAAGCCGGAATCGCGAACACGTAGACGCCCTGCTCGGTGCCGAGGATGGCCTTTTCCGAGAACCACGGCGCGCGGATTATCTCGTGCGCCTTGCCCTCTGCATGCGTGCGCGAACGCGCCGCGCCCTTCTTTGCTGCGCGCTTCTCTTTCTTCTCTCCCTTTTTGCTCGTGCCGAAGATAGCCATAGATTATTTCTTACTGCGGTTCGTGAGTACGCCGTACGCAGCTTCCGGGTTGACGATGACGAGCGTGCGGTACGAAAGCACGTCGAGCGCGGAAAGTTCGCGCGCTTCGATGGTCGCGACATTGCCCATGTTGCGGAAGCTCGCGAGCGCATTCGCGTCGTAGGCCGGAAGCACGATCAAGGCCGCGTTGTTGCGGCGGCCGCGGAGTTCCACTCCCGCTGCCTTGCCGAGCGACGCGAGGAACTGCACTGCCTCCGCGGTCTTCGGCGCTTCGAAGGCGAGCTTCTCCACAAAGAGCACTTCGCCGTCTGCCGCCTTCTTTGAGAGCGCGGAAAGGAGCGCCTGCGTCTTCGCCTTCTTGTTCACCTTCTCGCCGTAATCGCGCTCGCTTCTAGGGCCGAAGGTGATGCCGCCGTGGCGCCAGATGGGCGAGCGCATGGAACCGTGGCGTGCCTGGCCGGTGCCCTTCTGCTTCCACGGCTTCTTGCCGCCGCCTGCCACTTCGCTGCGGTCTTTGGTGTGTGCGCGATTCTGGCGCGCGTTCGCCTGCTGCGCGGTGACCACCTGATGCACGAGGTCGGCGCGCCACTTTGCACCGAAGAGTTCGGTCGGGAGCGCGAGTTTCGAGACTTCCTTGCCTGCCACGGAGTACACCGGCAGTTCGAGCGCGGCCTTTTCGGCGCGCGACTTTGGCGCGCGCACTTCCGCAGCAGGCTTCACGGCCTTCTTCACGGCTTTCTTCGCGATGGTTTTCTTTGCAGTAGCCATAGTATTAAAATTACGCAGCCGTTATCTCGACGATGCCGCCGTTATTGCCCGGCACCGCGCCAGAGACGATGAGCTCGCCGGCCTTCGCATCCACCGCGAGCACCTTGAGGTTCTTCACGGTGACGCGGTCGGCGCCCATGCGGCCGGCCATGCGGATGCCTTTGGCCACGCGGCCGCCCGCGCGGCCGCCCGAACCGCCGATCGAACCCGGCTCGCGTTCCGAGTGCTTCTGGCCGTGCGTGCGCCTGCCGCCATGGAAGCCATGGCGCTTCACCACGCCCGCAAAGCCCTTGCCCTTCGTCGTGCCGGAAACGGCGACCACATCGCCCACCGCGAAAGAGTCGATGCCGATTTTCGCGCCAACTTCGCCCGCAGCACCCGCGAATTCGCGGAGCGCTTCGTACGCGACGCCCTTCGTGTGGCCGAGCACGGCCTTCGATACGTTCTTCGCCTTCTTCGTGCCGAAGCCCACCTGCACGGCGGCGTATTTGTCTGCGCCGTCCTTGGCCTTCACCTGCGTCACGACGACGCCGTCGGTCTTCAAAACCGTGCCGGCGCGTGCGATGCCGTCTTCGCCATAGAGGCGCGTCATGCCGGCTTTCTTCGCGAGGATGAATTTCATGAGGTTTTTGAGAAATCGCCCACCAGCAACGCCGATGGGCGATTTGCTGGAGGACCCACGGAGGGTCATAGCGATTGGCACACCTTACACGACCGGCCAAATAAATGCAAGCGCGCCGGCCGAAAGGCCGGCGCGCGTTCTTTCGCACGAGCTACACCATCTTTACGTCGATGGTAACTCCGGAGGGAAGATTGAGGTTCGTGAGCGCCTCGATGACTTTGGGCGACGGGTTCAAAATGTCGATGAGGCGCTTGTGGATGCGCATTTCAAATTGCTCGCGCGCGTCCTTGTGCACGAACGTCGAGCGGTTCACCGTCCAGCGCTTGATTTCGGTCGGCAAGGGCACGGGACCGACGACCGTCGCATCGAAACGCGCGGCGGTGTCCATGATCTGCTTCACGGAGACGTCGAGAATCTTGTGCTCGTAGGCACGAACGCGGATGCGGAGCTTGTGCTCAGGAGTAGCGGCAGCAGCCGCGGCCTTCTTGGTCGCGCGCTTTGCTTTCGGTTTTTCCGTAGTTGCCGCTGTCATGGAACGTGTAGGCGGACTCTACACGAGGCCGTTGAAAAATGCAAGGGGGCGGGTACACTGCAAGGAGACCTGTTCCCAAGGAGGAACCCATGTGGCTCATACTGGTTACGGCTTCCTTCGTATGCATCGTGGCGCTCTTTATGTTCCGCCGGCACTTGCGCAACCAGGCGACCGCTATCATCGCGGCGCTCGCCGAGCGCGAATGGATGGCGCTCGAAGAACTCATTGCTCTCGGGTGTCCCGAGTACCATTGTCGCCACTGCCTTCCCGCCATGTTCGAGGCCGGCATGCTGCAGATATGCGCTCGCGAGCACCTTTCGGAAAACGCGTGGCGAATCGTGCAGGGGGAAGGGTTCACGAAAGACACGATCGAGTACCACCTCTTTCGGCTTTCGGACGACAACGGAATCCGTCGCCGCGCTGCGCGTTTGCGCGCGAACGCGATGTCGAGCCCGGCTGAGGCCTAAAACGAAAAACCCCGCGCGATTACGCGCGGGGCCTTTCTTTTCGAATCCTAGGACTTAGGCCGTAATCTTGGTTACGACACCCGCGCCCACCGTCTTACCACCCTCGCGGATGGCGAAGCGGCGCTTCTCTTCGAGGGCGATCGGCGCCGTGAGCTTCACCTTGAAGGTCACCGTGTCGCCCGGCATCACCATCTCCTTGCCTTCCGGCAAGGTCACTTCGCCCGTCACATCGGTCGTGCCGATGTAGAACTGCGGCTTGTAGCCCGAGAAGAACGGCGTGTGGCGGCCGCCTTCGTCCTTGTTGAGGACGTAGACTTCCGCTTCGAAGTCCGTGTGCGGCGTGATGGAGCCTACCTTCGCGAGCACCTGGCCGCGATGCACGTCTTCTTTCTTCGTGCCGCGCAGGAGGAGGCCGGCGTTGTCGCCTGCCTGGCCGCTCTGGAGCTGCTTGTTGAACATTTCGATACCGGTGACGGTCGTCTTTACCGTGTCCTTGATACCGACGATCTCGACTTCCTCGCCCACCTTCACCTCGCCGCGCTCGATGCGGCCGGTCACGACAGTGCCGCGACCTTCGATCGAGAAGATGTCTTCGATCGGCATGAGGAACGGTTTGTCCGTCTCGCGTGCCGGCATGTCGAAGTACGAGTCCATGGTGTCCACGAGCTCCTTCACCTTCTGGGCGTACTCGTCCGAAGCATCCTTCGCTTCGAGCGCCTTAAGGCCGGAGCCGCGGATAATCGGCGTGTTCGCGCCGTCGAAGCCCTGCTTCGTGAGGAGCTCGCGCACTTCCTCCTCGACGAGGTCGATGAGGTCCTTCTCCTCGACCATGTCGACCTTGTTGAGAAATACGATGAGCTTCTTAAGACCCACCTGTTTCGCAAGGAGGATGTGCTCGCGCGTCTGCGGCATCACGCCGTCGGTCGCGGCGACCACGAGGACTGCGCCATCCATCTGGGCGGCGCCCGTGATCATGTTCTTGATGTAGTCGGCGTGGCCCGGTGCGTCGATGTGCGCATAGTGGCGGTTCGGCGTCTCGTACTCCGAGTGGTGGAGTGCGATGGTGATGCCGCGCGCCTTCTCTTCCGGCGCGGAGTCGATCTTGTCGACGTTCTCAACGCGTGCCGAGTAGCCGTTGCCGAGCATGTTGAGCACATGGAGGATGCCCGCGGTAAGGGTCGTCTTGCCGTGGTCAACGTGGCCGATGGTGCCCACGTTCATGTGCGGCTTAGAGCGGTCGAAGTCTGCCATAGTAGATAACTAGAAATTGGTAATCGATGAATAAAGCCCGGCATGCAGCCGGAACACACGCCTAAGTGCGTTAGGAGCACTATACGGCGCACCGGAAAAACGCGCAACCCCTTCACACGCGGGGACAACGCGCGCGGCGAAGCCGCGCGCGTAAAAAACCGCCGGCGTATTGCCGGCGGCGCTTCCCTAGTGATGCACCCAGACGATCGGAGTATCCTCCATGTGCCGTTCATAATTGAGCAGATATTCAAGAAGCTGCACGTCGAACGTCGCCATCTTCATCACGTACGCAAGCACCTCTTCAAGCGAGTTCTTGAGCGGCAGCTTCCAAGGATACACGAGTTCCAAACCGATGGTCTTCTGGTCGCCAGAGTATATCTCAACCTTAGCAAGCATCCCTTTCAGATGCGTAAGCGTCTCGCTAGTCTGGATGAGTTTCCGCTGGCGCGGCGTAGTCGTGTCACGCACGCTTACGCCAACCGTGAACCCATCGGGTAGGTCGCCAAACATCGCGAGTACCTCACGCGGGCGATCGAATATCGGGAGCTCGTACTGCAGTGATGGCACATCTCCGGCGTCCCCAAGCTGGGCACCCATTTTCTTAAAGAACGCGTGCACCTCACGGATGAAGTTTGTCATTTCCTCGTTCGTCATCCCCTGTTCCTTTTCTGCTGTTCCACCTGGCACCATAGCACGCGCACCAATACCACACTACCTTCGTGCTACCCTTTCCGTATATGGTGGAAATACAGAAGGACAAGGTGCTGCGCGACGGGCAGACCGTCGGCTACGTAGAGGGCGATTACATCTACGACCACAATTACACTAAGGTCGGGTACGTAGACGGCGATTATGTGAAAGACATGACGGGCGCGAAGCTCGCGGAGATAAGCGGCGAATACCTGGAATCCTACAGCGACAACGCCAAGACCGAGCTCGACCAGATAAACGAATCGGTGAAGGGCGACGCGGTGCCGGAAATCGTGCGCTGCGCGGTATACCAGCTTATCGGGGCGTAAAAGCTACCCAAAACGCGCGGCCGCCCCTAGGGGGCGGCCGCGCGTTTCCGGTGTGGGAACCGCTTATTTCCTCGCAGCAATGATCTCGTCTGCGACGTTCTTCGGCACCACCCCGGTACCACAAAGCCCGCGCGGACGCGGGCTTTGGCTACGGGGCAGGACTCGGATTTCGGATGGCTACGCTTGTTTACTTACGACTTGCGATAATCTCATCCGCCACGTTTTTAGGAACGACTTCGTAGTGATCGAATTCCATGGTCATGTTGCCGCGGCCTTCGGTCATGGAGCGGAGCGTGGTCGTGTAGCCGAACATCTCCGAAAGCGGCACCTTCGCGTGCACCGCCTTGTTCATACCGCGGTCTTCCATACCCTCGATCTGCCCGCGCTTCCCTGAAAGGTTGCCCGTGATGTCGCCCATGAACTGCTCGGGCACCACCACTTCCACCTTCATGATCGGTTCGAGGATGACCGGCTTCGCCTTCTGCGCCGCTTCCTGGAACGCAATCGACGCCGCGATCTTGAACGCGATTTCGGACGAGTCCACTTCGTGGAACGAGCCGTCGAAGAGGTCGACCGAAATGTCCACGAGCGGATAGCCGGCAAGGATACCGCGCGTCATCGCTTCGCGTACACCCTTCTCCACCGCCGGGATGTACTCCTGCGGGATGACGCCGCCCTTGATGTTGTTTATGAACTCGAAGTGGTCTTCGCGCGTCACGTTCTTTGCGATCTTCGCGCCTTCTTCCACCGGCTCGAGCTTCTTCATGCGGATCTTCACGTGACCGTACTGGCCGCGACCGCCGGTCTGCTTGATGTACTTATGCTCCGCCTCCGAGTTGCCCATGATGGTCTCGCGGTACGCCACCTGCGGCTTGCCGGTATTCGCCACCACGTTGAATTCGCGCTTCATGCGGTCGACGAGGATGTCGAGGTGCAGCTCGCCCATGCCCGCCATGATGGTTTCGCCGGTCTCTTCGTCGGAAGAAACCTTGAAGGTCGGGTCTTCGTCGGCGAGCTTCCTGAGCGCGATGCCCATTTTTTCCTGGTCGGCTTTGGTCGCCGGCTCGATGCGCACCGAAACCACCGGTTCCGGGAACTTGATTTCCTCGAGCAGGATCGGATTCGCTTCGTCGCAGAGCGTGTGCGAAGTCTTCGTGTCTTTGAGTCCCACGGCCGCGGCGATTTCGCCCGCGAACACCTGCTCCACTTCTTCGCGCTTGTCGGCCTGGAGGCGCACGATGCGACCGACGCGCTCCTTGTTGCCCGTGTTCGCATTGTAGATGTACGAACCCGCGGAAACGGAGCCCGAGTACACGCGGAAGAACGTGAGTGCGCCCACGAACGGGTCGGTCTGGAGCTTGAACGCGAGCGCGCAGAACGGCTCGTCGTCGGCTGCGTGGCGCTCGACCGCTTCACCCGTCTTCGGGTTCGTGCCGGTAACCGCCGGCAAATCCAAGGGTGACGGCAAGTAGTCCACGACGCCGTCGAGGACGAGCTGCACTCCCTTGTTCTTAAGCGCGCTGCCCGCGTACACCGGGAAAATCTCGTTCGCGATGACGCCCTTGCGGAGGAGCTTCTTCAGCTCGTCGACCGAAGGCTCAGAGCCCTCGAGGTAGGCGTTCATGGCCGCGTCGTCCTGTTCGACAATGCGCTCCACGAGCTCCGCGCGGAATTTCTTCGCGTCTTCGAGGAGGTCTGCCGGGATTTCGCCTTCCACCACTTCTTCGCCCATGTTGCCCGTGAAGGTGTAGGACTTCATGGTGAGGAGGTCGACGACGCCCTCGTGCGCGGCTTCGAGGCCGATAGGGATCTGCGCGCGAATCGCTTTGGGCGAAAGGCGGTCGAGGATGCTCTTGTACGAATCTTCGAACGACGCGCCCGTGCGGTCGAGCTTGTTGATGAAGCAGAGGCGCGGCACGTTTGCTTCGTCGGCGTAGCGCCAGTTAGTCTCGGACTGCGGCTCGACGCCCGAGACGCCGTCGAACACGACGATGGCGCCGTCAAGCACGCGCATGGAACGCTTCACCTCGGCGGTGAAGTCGATGTGCCCCGGCGTGTCGATGATATTGAAACGGAATTTCTTCGACGCGTCTTTCTTGTCCTTCTCTTCGGTCTTGCTCCAGAAGCAGGTGATGGCCGCCGCGGTGATGGTGATGCCGCGCTCGCGTTCCTGCTCCATCCAGTCGGTCGTGGTCTGTCCTTCGTGCACCTCGCCAATCTTGTGCTGGGAGCCGGTGTAGAAGAGCACGCGCTCAGACGTCGTGGTTTTGCCGGCGTCGATGTGAGCGATGATGCCGAAGTTGCGCACTTTCTCGAGTGGGTAATCGCGTTTCATAAAGACAGTATGCGGTAGGCGGTAAGCAGTAGGCAGAGTAAGTGCTAAAGAAAAAACGCGCCAGGGCGTTAGCTGCACTATAGCGGATGCTTACAAAAACGCAACCAAGGTGTTAGGGTGTGTGCAGAAGCTTGCACTAGGAGTGCAGACGATGCGTGTGCTTAGCTATAGTCCACAATATCCTACCGCCTTTCCTCTGGCGTTCGTTTCGCCAGAGAGCGCCAAGGATCTCTTGTCGGAAGAGTATGTCGCATATTTGAGACTTAAAGAGCTGCCTGAACTACGAATTGAGCCCGGGGCTGCTGAGGTGGTTGCCTATATCAGAACAGCAGGATCCGGACATCGAGGCTACGTCGCGTTTTGGCTTTGCACGCCGAAGTGGCGCAGATACATTGGTAGTTCGCATTCCCTTGACTCAGACTTTCAGAAAGCTTTGCACGTTGCGTTTACAAGATTCATCGCGAATGCGCATGAACAGGGCGAACTGACGAGAGGACTGTTCATTACAGAATAAATTGCACATCCGGCGGCCAAACGGCCGCCGTTTTTATTTATGAAAAACACCCACTAGACCACTTGAAAGAAACGGCAGCAAGGCACATACTACTGGCATATGATGTACAACTACGGATACGGGTTTGACGCCGGGTTCGGCGCGTTCGCGCTCGTCTGGCATCTGTTTTGGGTCATTATCGGCATCGCGTTCATCGTGTGGGTTGTGCGCATGGTGTTCGGCGGCTGCCGCCATGGCAAGCACTTCCACAAGTGGGCAAAGTGGCAGAGCTTCTCCGCGATTGAGACCCTGAACGAGCGCTTCGCGAAGGGCGAAATAGACAAAGCCGAGTACGAGGAGCGCAAGAAAGTGCTCTTGGGCGAATAACTTCAAGGTCGAACCTTGAAAAACGCGCGGCGCCTTTAGGCACCGCGCGTTTTTGTATTTAGCGAACCCGCATTTTGAGATGCAATGCGAGGCGCGGGGTTCGACAGAAAACCCCTGAAATCGGATGCAGAGCAAGGCGCTAGCAAAAAACGAAAGAAGCGGTACTGGACGTACCGCGACTGCCGTTTTTTGCGCAGCAACAAAGCTATGCGCCGATTTCAGGGGTTTTCTACTATCAAGCGAGTGAAGAAAACCGCCCGGCTCTGGGGGCGGTTTTCTGAGCGAGCGTAGGGAGCAAGCCTGTCTGCCTGGCTTACCACGCGAAGTGGGCAAAGGCTTTGTTAGCCTCTGCCATGCGATGCATTTCGTCCTTCTTCTTGATGGCTTCGCCTTCGTTTTTGGCGGCAAGCAAAAGTTCTTCGGCGAGTTTCTCAGCCATCGGCTTACCCTTCTTCGAGCGCGCAGCGCCAATGAGCCAGCGGTATGCGAGCGCCAAACGGCGGTTCTGCGGCACTTCGCGCGGCACCTGGTAGTTGGCACCACCCACGCGGCGCGAGCGCACTTCCATCAAAGGCGACGCGTTCTTGAGCGCTTCGTCGAAGGTCGCAAGCGGGTCGGCGCCACCTTCCTTTATCTTCGCGAACGCGTCATACACGATGCCGCGCGCGGTGTCCTTCTTGCCGTCCCACATGACGGTGTTGATGAAGCGGGTTACGGCCTCGGAGTTGTACTCCGCGTCCGGAATCCACGTGCGCTTTTTCTTGAGGGGGCGTCGCATGGTTATTTGGGTTTCTTAGCACCGTAGCGCGAGCGGCCGCGGCGGCGCTTGTCGAGGCCGGCCGTGTCGAGCTTGCCGCGCACGATGGTGTACTGCACGCCGATGTCCTTCACGCGGCCGCCACGCAAAAGCACCACCGAGTGTTCCTGCAGATTGTGGCCTTCGCCCGGGATGTAGGCGGTGACCTCCATGCCGTTAGAGAGACGAACGCGGGCGATCTTGCGGATGGCCGAGTTCGGTTTGCGAGGCGTCTTCGTCGTCACCTTGGTGCACACACCGCGCTTAAACGGCGACGGGTAGCGCGTCGGGCGGTTTTGAAGCGCGTTAAAGCCGCGGCCCAAGGCGAGCACCTTGGTCTTGCGGGTCTTATCTTTGCGGCGCTTCTTCGCCAACTGGTTGATGGTAGACATTACGAAATACGACCCCGCAGGGTCGTAGCGCACTATATAGGAGCGGCCTAAAAAACGCAACTATTCAATGGGTTCGCGGTAGGGGTCGGCTGCGTAGGACTGGGCCGCTGGGGCACCCGTGCCTGGAAGATTCGCGGGCGGTGGCGCTGCTTTCTGCGGGCGCCACGCCGGCGGGCCGGGCAGAGCGGGCGCGGCAGATGCCGAAGCGCTCGACCGCGAACTAACCGCGGGTGGGGTGGGACGCGCCACGTTCCCAGGAGTGAGGCCGCGCGGCGGCAAGGGCGCTGCGGGGAAAAGTGGCGGACGCGGAGCAGGTGGGGTGGGTGGCGCTTCATGCATCGCTGTCGGCACGGGCGGGCGCGCCGGCGGCGGCACCGGATGCGTGGGTGCGGGCGCAGGCGGAAAGTCCGACTTTCCGGAATTGTTCGGCATTTGTGGAAAGTCGGACTTTCCGGGCGATGCTTTGGCAGCGGGTTCCCCCACCGGCAACTCACGCTCAGGATTCATAATGGGCGCATGCGCCACAGAAGTTCGCGTCGGCGTTTCATTGAAACGGACGGGCGGGCGCGCAGGCGTGGGCGGCATTTGCGGATGTGCGGCTTGCGGCATCGGTGCGCGCGCTGGCGGTGGCGGCGGAGGCGGCGCATACCGCGGCGGGGGTGGCACAGCCGGGCGCGCGGGCGCTTGCGCGCCCGCGCGCATCTGCGCCTGCAAAGGCACGAAAATCTTCTGATTCACCTCCGTGAGTACGGCACGCGCGGTCGGCGCGCTTACGCCCGCCTCCACGAGCGCATCTTCCGCCTGCTGCGGCGACACATAGCCCACGAGCAGGTAGCTGACGAGATTCACGAGAAGCCCGCTCTGGTCCACATGGAACTGGCGAGCGGCGGCAATGGCGCCCACGGTTTTCGCGGTCGCATCGCTCGTCACCACCGCTTGCACGGCCTCGGGCGCGGCGTCGAGCCAGCGCGCTGCTGCTTCGGGTGTGAGTGCGGTGATCATGGTCTTAGATTATACGTTCCAGTAGTTCATACGGCTGCCATTCTTGTCGTTTCTTCGATTGAAGTAGCTCGCCGCTACAGCAGCAAGCGGTGAACCAGGAGCCGTCATGCGAGCGTAAATTGCGCGACGTTTGTCGAGATCCAGGTTACTACCCTGCTTTTGACGGATGGCTTCGAAATCACGCTCAGTAAGGTTGTCGACAATGTTGTTCCCGATTTTCGTATTGCCAATGAGCATGTCGCTATCGAGCGAAGCAATCTCCTCGCGATTGAATCGGGCGAGCGTCGCTTGTGCTTTCGGCACCGAATCGAACTGTAGTTCCCACTTGTCACGAAGATTTTTCTTTTCCGGTTCAAGCAAGTCTTTGCTCTTCTGAAGAGCAGAATACTGGGACGGCTTGATTGCTTGAACGAACGCATCAAGACCCTTTCGGATACCACGCATCTCGGCAAGCTGTTCAGCGGAAGATTTCTGAATCGTCTTAACAAAATCTGTCGAAGTGGGCTCGAGCTTTTCTTTGCGCTCGAGATCTTTCTTCGCCTCTTCATACTTCTTCTGCTGGTCGCGCCACCACGTGCCGTCGAAGAGGCTGCCGCCCGTGAGCACCTCGGTAAGACCGGAGACCTTGCCAAACTCCTGCGCCTTCTCGACCGCCTGTTTCGCAGAGACGGTCGCGCCCTTCCCCAGCCGTATCTGTTCGAATCCGGTCGAGCCCATGCCGAAGTTGCTGAGCGTACCGCGCACCGCGCCGCCTGCAGCCTGCGCAAGCCGCGAATTGCGATAGTCGAAGGTGCGGCCTTCAAGATTGCGGCCAGTGAAGGCCAGCGCACGAGCGCCCCATGCTTTCGCTCCCGTGCCAGCAGCGGCTGCTTGCACGCGTTTGCTGTTGGCAGCGCGTGCGGCGAGCCCCACCGTACCGCGCATACCGAGCGACATGCCGCCCAAGACCCCGTAGCCCGCGAAGCCGCCCACGATGGCGCCGGCGCTGCGCTTCGCCCAGTCCGCACCGAACGCGCTCATACGCTTGGTGAGCATGGTTACCATGAGGAGGAGCCCCATGGCGACGAGGAAAGAAAGGATGACGCTCGCGAGGCCGCCGATGCTCTGCGGATTGCTTACCCACGCGGTCCACGCGCTCGCCGCGCCGTTACTCGCCGCCGAATTCGAACCCGAAACGCCGAAGCCGGTGAGGAATTTGGCGTCCGTTATGACCGCGAGCGCCACGTAGAGCATGAGCATGAGGATAGGCGCAGTCACCGTCTGCTCGAACAAGGTGCTCCACCAGTTGTCTGCCGTGCCTTTGAGCTGCGGCACCGCTAAGCCCGCAAAGCCGATCGGCGCGACGATGATGAGGAAGAGGAGGATGATGAATCGCGCGATGAGCACGAACGCGAGCGTAAACATGACGAACGCAGCGACCATGAAGAGGATGATGCCCATGAAGCCGATGATCCATTCGTTCGTGCTCGTGAAAATAGCGTTCACTGTTCCGTTACTCTGATTCGCATTGAGTGCGTCGCCGTAGATAGCCGCGAGCCCGAGCTGGCTCATGATGGCATTGCTGATGCCTTCGTTATGGATATTGGTCGACGACGTGACGTTCAGCTGGTTCACGGTCGGGAGCGAGCCGCCGTTCACCTGGGTGTAAAACTCGGTGGCGAAGTAGTTGCCAAGGTCGATGACCGCTTCGGATATGAAAAGCGAGAAGTTGAGGAACACGGCGGCCACGAGGAGCGTGGGGAGCATCTTCGTGCCGCCGCCGTACCATTTCTGGTCAAGGATGATTGAGACGCCTATCGCGATGAAGCCGAAGATGAGCACGATGTTGCCGAGGTCGCGCAGTATCCGCCACACGGTTCCCACCGCCGAGAGACCGTTTATGAACGTGCCCATGTGCGCGACGGTGTAGAACGCGGCGTTGTCGAGCGTGATGGCGGCGACGCCGAGGAGCCATGCGAAGAGGCTCATGATCTCCATCATGACCCAGCCGGTGAAGTTACTTGACTGGGACATGTTGGTCGTCGGCGCCGGCTGCGTGGTTTTTTGCGCCGAAGAATCGGTGGTGCCGGGCGCCGCCGCAGTGCTCCCGCCCCCGGAGGAGCCGCCCACGCAGATGCCATACCCGGAGCTCGTGTCGCAGGTCGCGGTGGGGTCGGTGCAGGTGACGGCCTCGGTGTCGAGCGGGCCCTTACACTGCAGGCTCGCGTGCGCGGCGGGCGCGAACGCGCCCGCCGCGCTTACTGCGAGCACGAACCCGAGTACCGGAACGATGGAGCGTTTCAAGGTCATGGCGGGCAGAAGAGTGTCGGGTTCGCGCAGCTGCCGAAGGTCGCGCTCGCCGCATCCTTAGCGAGCATCTGCATCTGGTCATTCAGCGAGCCGCCCGAGACGCTGAAATTCTGA
>JAKAGB010000017.1 GCA_021817705.1 bacterium
CGTGAGCACACGCGCGCTCTCGAGCGCTTCGTTCGGCTTGTAGAAGCCGTACTCCTCGGCAAGCTTGGTCGGGTCGCCGTGGAGGATGTGTTCCTGCACGGGCGTCAGGTGATTCGGATCGAAGCCTGGCGCTTTTTGCATGGCCTCCTGCAAATGCCTAAATAGTTTGATGCCGCCATCGCCCGCATGCGCTTCCACTGAAAACGGTGGCAACTCGGGCGCAATGGGCATCGCGGGATGCTGCGCCGCAATAACTTCAGCCGGTAACGGAACGTCGGGTGCATGCACGATCGGAGTCGCTACCGGTTCTGATGCAGGAGCGGGGCCATACAGTTCATGGGCCACGAATTCCTTAAAACCATAACCGGCTGCAGCTGTGACGCCAGAATACGCAGCGCCGAGCGCGCTCGCATACGCAACTTTTTTCCAATTCGGAGAGTCCGCATCAAAGAGCCAGTGTTCTCCCTTTGCGATTTTTTCTTCCACGCCTTGGTATCGTTTGCGCGCAAAACCAAAACCGGCAAGCACCCGCTGGCTGTACATGAGTCCCATAAGCACGCCAGACGCAGTCGCAGAGACTCCAGACGCAACTCCGGCTCCAGCCGCGAGGGCAACTGAAACATTCAGTTTCCGGTGTGCCGGCAACGCGTTATACCAGTCTAGAAACGCCGGCGAGCCTTCCTGCAATTTTTTAAATCGCTCGTCCCATGTGCGGCCGCGTTCGGCAAAGTACGCAAGATACTTCTTTGCTTCTGCGGCACTCTCTTGTGCGCTTTTGATCTTTTCCTTTCGATACTCAGCATTGGTAATGAGTGAGCCTGCGGCTTTTATGTCCTGCCATTCGCCAACGGCGACCTCGCGCAAACTCTTTGCAACGGCCTTCCCCATCTGTGCAAGGAAGGCCGCCGATGCTTCGTAGCCCTTCCCCACCGACTCTTTCGCGCCGCCGAGCTTTTCGGCGGCGCCCTTCATGAATGACTTGAAACGACTGCTCTTCTCTTCGTGCGTGTCGGCATCTTGCACGAGCTCGCTTGCCGGGACGCCGAGCGACTCCGCGGTCATAGTCGCGTAAATGTCGTTTAGTTCCGGCTCAAGCTTCTCGGAGACGTACTCTGCGCGGCGCGCTTCGTATGCCGCCAATCCCTCTTTGTTGCGCTCCCGCTCTGTCTCTTCGCGCACGGCTTCCTGCTCAACAGCTGCTTGTTCCGCTGCTTCTTCGGGGCTCGGTGGCGTCGCCGGCTCGACATCCTCGGCATTCGCACGCATCTTCGCCCAGCCGCCCTTCGGGCCTTTTTTCTTCGCGTCATCTTTTTCGGGCGGATATTCAGCCATACGGTCAGCGCGAAAGGTAGCGTTCACGGATCATGGTTTCAACGGTAGCACGGTCGCGGCCATAGGTTAGGGCGGAAAGCTGGACGAGGTCGTTCACCTGCGCGTCGTTGCCTTGCGGCAGGTCGGGGGTCTTCAGGTCGAATGGTTTCTGCGGCACGCCGCGCGCGAGAATCTTCACGTACGCATTGCGGTTCTCGATGTTGACGAAATCGAGCGCCTTGAACGCGGGTGCGAACTGCTTTGCAAATAATTCGGCGTCTTCTTCGCCCACGCGGAACACGGCCATATTGCCCACGTTGCCGAACACCGCGGTGCGAATCTTCTCATCAAGCTGGCCGAGGAACTGGTGCGCAACCGAAAGCGAAAGCTTGTATTTGCGCGCTTCCGAGAGGATGCCAGGAATGGAATCGGTGGTGACGTTCTGAAACTCGTCTATATAGAGGTAGAACGGCGGGAACGCCTTGCCCGGAGAATCGGCGCGTGAAAGTGCCGCCATGAAAAGCTTGCCCACGATGATGAGACCCAAGAGGTTCGCATTCCGTTCGCCGAGCCGGCCTTTCGAAAGGTTCACGAGCAGAATCTTCTTTTCGTCCATAATCTTGCGGAAATTGAACGAGCTCTCCTGCTGGCCGACGATGGGGCGGATGAAGTCGTTTGCCGTGAAGTCGTCGAACTTGTTCGTGATGTACGGCACGATGTTCTCGAGCGCGGCTTCCCCGCCGGCTTTCGTCGCGATTTCCGTCCAGAACTGATTGACGATGGGATTCGCACTGCGCGCAAGCTTCTGCCGGCGGAACTCCGCGTTACTCAGTACGCGTGCGATGTCGAGGATGGTGGAGCCGGTCGATGGGTCTTCCATCACGAGCTGCGTGGCATTCCTGAAATACTGCTCGAACGCGGGGCCCATCGATTCCGGCACGTCGCCGTAGAGGCGCTTGAATATCATGAGGAGCTCGTTCACGATGAACGTCTTCTGTTCCGGGCGTGCCGGGTCGTACTCGAGGAAGTTGAGGCCGAACGGGCGCGAGAGGTCGGCCGGGTCGAAGTAGATGACGTCTTCGTAGCGCTCGGGCGGGATGGAGGCCAGGATGCCGAAGATGTCTGAGCCATGCGGGTCGATGAAGCAGCAGCCTTCGCCTCGCTTAATGTCTTCGATGATGAGCGATTTTAGGAGCCCCGTCTTACCGGTGCCGGTTTGGCCGATGACGTACAGGTGGCGCAGGCGGTCTTCCGCATCGAGCCGCACCGGCGTCGCCACGCCGCGATAGGTATTGAAGCCGAGGAGCGCACCTTCCTGCGGCAGATTCATAGGCGCTGGCGCGTGCGTAAAGCGCGCCTGGTAGAGGTGCGGCGAAGAAGAGATGCCCGACGGCGGGAAATGGTAGAGCGTGGTGAGCTCGCGCAAGGAAAGCGGGAGCGCATCTTTGGCCGGCATGCGGAACGAGAAATCTTCGAGGACGGGTTTCGCGCGCCCCTCTTGGGCGCGTGCAAATGAAAGCCGATTCCCCTGTGTCGACCCGAACTGATTGAAGGACGCTTCGAGTTCGCCCAAGACCTGCTCGGCTTTCGCCTCGCTCCCCGAAGCGACCGCGATGCGCAACGTGACACCCACGATGGGCGACGCGAGCTTCTTCTCGACTTCCTCGATGAGCGTCTTGTTCGCTTCCACCTGCCGCGTCTCGGCCTGCTTTTGCTTCTCTTCGTCTTTGGGCTTGTTGGTGAAGAGCGCCTTGCCGAGATCTCGCGCGAATTCGCCCATAAATGTTTCCGGTTCAGATAACGCTACGCTTTTCCTTTCGCCGCGGCGCAGCGCAGCAAGCATCTTCTGGTAGTGCTTTACATGACGCTCGCCCCGCGGCTCGATGATGAACTGCAGCGCCGCGCCTTCGCCCTCATGCTCTATCTTCGCGAACGCGTTCGTGATGGCGTTCAAGGGGTCGTAGTCGAATTCGGGGTACTGCTTCAAGGGGAGCGCGGGAGGTTCGTCGAGTTTAGCGACCGATACCGCGGCGGCGCCACCCTCCGGGAAGATGTTGTAGTCGTTTTCCTGCAGCACGAGGTGCGCGTCTGGGAACACCGCAAGGAGCTGCTTCTCGAACAAATCCTTCTTGCCGTGCGGCACGGCGGCATAAAAACGCAGCTCGGCGTTTTCGGCGGGCACCGCGAGTTCGAGTGCGTAGTATGCCGGGTCATGTGCGCCCGCCTGCCCTACCGAAAGAAGTCCGGCGTAGAGCTGCTCCATCGCGGACACGAGCTCTTTGAATGTCTTTTGCCGGCCGCCCTCTTCGCTCTTCGGCTCTGGGAGCGCGATTTCGTAGAGCGACATGTTGAGCGCCTTCCAGCGCGGCGCTTTTTCGTCGATGCCCGCAAGCGGCAAGCCAGCGGAAAGGTAGCGTACGAGGTAGCGGTGGAAGTCGTCCATGAGGCCGGGGTCGCCGGCTTTTTCCGCCACCGAGAGCGCGTTCTTTACGCCGTGCGTCTCGAGCGTTTGCGCGAGGTTCTGGAGCGCCGCTTCGCGCCCGCCGGCGTGGAGCTCGCGCACGAGCGTTTCCGCGCGACCACCGAGGGTGGCGGGTGCCATCTGGAACTCCGGCGCAAGCACCTCGGCCGGATTTGCCGCATGATGCGCGCGTACCTGTTCGGCGGTGATTTCTGCGCGCGCCTCCGGCGCGCGCACCCCGCCGCGCGTGGCCGCAAGCTCCGCTTCCTTGCGCGCGATTTCTGCGCGCAGGTATGCGAGCTCTTCTTCGGGCGAAGAAAGTTTCGGCGCGCCTTCCGTCATTACGCTCATTATAATGGACGCGCGCCGCTCCGCGGCGCGCGATTGTCTCTGCCTGCGGATAACAGCCGCAGGCACGACACTACTCTGCTATAGTTCTTTCGAATGCTCGACTTCCTGCTCGCCTGCATCCACTTGGACCCGCTCGCCATCGTGCGCGCGGGCGGCTACATCGGCGTGGGGTTCCTCATCTTTGCCGAGAGCGGACTCCTTATCGGCATATTCCTGCCGGGCGACTCGCTCCTGTTTGCGGCCGGGCTTCTTGCAGGCGGCGGACTTTTCGGTTTCTGGCCGCTCGCGAGCATCGTCGCCATCGCCGCGATACTCGGCGACTCCGCCGGCTACTGGTTCGGCAAAAATGTCGGCACCAATTTCTTCACGCGCGAAGAATCATTCTTCTTCAAGAAAACCTATGTGGAGCGCACCCGCGCGTTCTATCGCAGATATGGCGGTCGCGCGGTCATCCTCGCGCGCTTCGTGCCTATCGTACGCACGCTCGCGCCCATGCTCGCAGGCGTCGGGCGCATGCCCTACGGACGTTTCCTTTCCTTTAACGCGCTCGGCGGTATCGCCTGGGGAGTCGGCATGACCGCGCTCGGCTTTACTCTAGGCGCGATACTCCCCGACAGCGAGCACTACGTGCTCCCGCTCTCGCTCGCCATCATTGCACTTTCCTTCCTGCCGATTATCTGGAATATCGCCCGCGGAAAGCGAGCAGTTTAGAGTCCAAGAGAATTCAAAGTATTCAGCGTGCCCTGCAGCGAGCCGGGATTCGCGTTTACCGTCGGGTTGCCAGTCGCCGCGTTCAGCGGATTCACGTAGTTGTTTATGAACGACGGCAGCACGAGCGCGATACCGAGCAAGGGTAGGACGATGAATGCCACGGTGATAACGCCAGTCCAAAAGAGATACTGCTGCGACTTGTGCGCCGCTTTGTACGCCGCGTCTATCTTCGCTTCGAGACGATCGAGCCGCGCAGAGAGTTCAGGGTCCATCATACCTAGAAGCGGCTCCACACGTTAAATATCCAGTTCACCACTGCAAGCACGGCCGCAAAGAGGAGCGCCCACCAGAAGCCCGCAACCGCAAAGCCCGGAACGATGGCGCCCGCCAGCATGATGAGGAGCGCATTTATGACGAGCGAGAAGAGGCCGAGCGTGAGGATGTTGATAGGAAGCGTGAGCACGAAAAGCACCGGGCGGATAAAGAGATTGAGGACACCGAGCACGACCGCGGCAATGACTGCGCCCGCGAGCGTTACCGAGACGCCGGGCACGAGGTATGCGGTGACGCCGATCGCTGCGGTGGCGACTACCCAATGAAAGAAGAGTTTCATGTGCGTATGGTAGCACGGAGGGAGGCGCGCGCCGCGAAGCGGCGCGCGTTATATCGCCAAGTGCACCACCACGTAGAGCACGAGGGCGCCGAGGAGCGTCATGCAGGTGGTAAGCGCGCGTGGGTGGCGGTGATGACTCTCAGGGATGAGGTCGCTCGCCGAAAGGTAGAGGAAGGTACCGACGAATAGCGCGAGGACGAGACCGATGGCCGAATCGGGAATGCGGAAGAAGAGGGTCGATGCGGCGCCCAAGACGGGCGCGAGCGCATCCACTATGAGCCAGCGCCGTGCCTTCTCCCATGCGCCGCCGCCTGCCTGCGCCGGAGCCGCGGCAGGCAGGTTCCGGAGCACGAGGTTCACCGTGTTTATGCCGTCGGAAAAGTCGTGGGTGAGCACCGCCGCCGTTACCACGAGGCCGACAGCGGCCGACGCCTGGAAACCGACGCCGATGGCGACGCCGTCAAGGAAACTGTGTGTCGAGAGCGTGAGCGCGCCGAATGCGCCGCGGCGCTCGTGCCCATGCTCGGCATGCGACTCGTCGTCGTGCGTGTGGAGCAGAATGAAGCGATCGAGAATGAGATAGCCGAACAGGCCGAGAGCGACGAAGAGCGCGACCGTGTCGGCTGTGTGGAATTGCGTGCCAAGGGAGATTGCTTCCGGCAAAAGGTCGAAGAGCGCAACGCCCGCAACCGCGCCCGCAGAGAAGCCGAGGATAAGGTGCAGGCGGTCGCGGAAATGGAGCGCGAACGAGCCACCCAAGAGGGTGGCAGCGGCCGCGGCAAGCGCGTAGAGGAGGATGGTCACTTCCGCATTCTAGCGGCTAGGTAGTGTTCACACAATCGCGTCCAGACAAAACGCCGAAATCTCGAGCGAAAAACAAGCTGGAGGCCGAGGCGTATCGGGATACGGCAAGGCCGAAGCGCAGTTTTGCAGCCGAGATTTCAGCGTTTTGGCGGACGAGCAGGGTATTCCGGGCGGAAGAGTGCGGCGATTGTGTGAACACTGCCTAAAGCCAACCGAGCGCAAGTAGGAGCACGACAAGAATGAAGGTGCCGAGTGCGGTGCCGCCCCACGCGAGCGCTGCGCCGTGCGTGAGCGTCGCTTCGCGATTTTCCACTTCGCGCAGGCTCCGGCCGGCAGCGACGAAGTCGCCGTTCTTCTCGCGCACCACCACAACTGCCTGCCGCGTGGCGGGCGACGGCTGCCAGGAAAAGCGCGTCTCGTTCGGCGGAATCGTGAGCGCGATGCCCTCCTCGGCGTAGCGCGTCTTCCACGTGCTTTGGTCGAACACGCCCGACGGGAGCGCAAGCGGCGCGGAGCCGAGCGAGGCAGAGGATTCAAGCGGCGTGCCAGAGGCGTCGAACACCGCGAGCCACGGCGCGAGACTCTGCGTGAGGTCGGTCAAGGGCGCGTTGCGGTTAACGAGCGCGGCCGGCACCGCGCCGTTTGCGAGCGCTGCGGCACCATCTTCCGCCATCTGAATCTGCGGGTCGTTCGCGCTTTGGCGGTACGCCTGCTGCGTTGCCCAATATGAGAACAGCATGACGCCGGTAAGCACCGCAAGGAGCGGCAGCCAGAGCGCGAAGGCGCGGGAAAGAATTTTGGTCATATAAAAAGGATAACGCGCAACCGGCTCCGCCGGTTGCGCGTCTCCGGAGCCCTCTGCCTACTTGCCGAGCACCTGGTCGAGCGCGGCCGTGAAGGTCGCGGTCGGGTATGCGCCCGCAATCATCTGCGTGCCGAGGACGAACGACGGCGTCGCCGAGATGCCGAACTTCGCGGCTTCGGTCTTGTCGGCTTCCATCGCCGCATCATACGTCGACTGGTTCGCGGCCACGTCTGCCTGCACCTTTGCCCAGTCGATGCCTGAGACGCCCTTCGTGGTTTTCTCGAGGAACGCGAGGTTCTGTGCGGCACTCATGCTGTTTTCCTGCGGCTCGTTCGTGTAGAGCGCCGTGCGCCAGGTCATGAAGAGGTTCGGATAGAGCTTCCAAATGGCGCGTGCGTATTCGCCGTCGACCGTCGAATCAGGGCCGAGGAACTGGAAGTCCTTGAAGACGATCTTCACCTTCCCCGCGTTTACATACTGCTGCATGAGGTCGGGCAACGTAGAAAGTTCCCACTGTTTGCAGAACGGGCACTGGTAGTCGCTCCATTCCACCAAGGTTACCGGCGCGTTCGGGTCGCCCACGAAGGGTTCACCCGTGGTCGACACATCCTTTACGTTCACCGAAGGCGCAGCACCATTTCCGGAACCGGCAGAGCCGGTCTGCGCAGGATGCTGGCCATTCCAGTACACGGCGCCGGCGATGAAAAGCCCGGCGAGCACTATCGAAAGCGGCATGAGTATTTTGTTGTCCATATGGCGGGAATGATACCACCCCGTTAGAAGTCGGTCGAGAAGTGTCGAGCGCATGGTGGAGAAAAGCCTGAAAGGTGGCGTGCCGGTACCGGGTGCAGCGCACAAAAAATTTTTCCGCAAATTTTTTGTGCCGAGACTTCTAACGGGGTACCATGGAGCTGGAGGCAGCACACAAGAGGAAACCCTATGAAAGTGGCAACCCTAGGCATGGTCGTGAACGAACGCGGCATGCTCCTTCTTGGCGAGAAGAAGCGCGGCGAAATCGGCACCGGCGTACTTGCCGGCCCCGGCGGCAAGCTGGAGCCGGGCGAAACGCTCGAAGAGTGCCTCATGCGCGAGACGCGCGAGGAGTTCGAGATCGAGCTCGACCCGAGGTCGCTCGAGCGGCGCGCGCGACTCGACTGCTATGCGGCGGGCGAACTCGACTTCCGGGTGCACGTGTTCTTCGCGCGCATCCGTAGCGGCGAACCGCACGAGACGGACGACATGTGGCACCCAAACTGGTACCCGCTTTGGACACCGCCCTATGAGCGCATGTTCGAGGCCGACCGGCACTGGATGCCCGCGTTCATTCGGGAACCGTTCGTGGCGAACGTGCACTACCGTTCGCGCGCGAAAGAATTCGACCGTATCGAATTTCTCCCGTTCGAATGAAAACGCCCGCGCGGCTTTCGCCGCGCGGTTTTTTCTGTTTTGCACCCGCGCCCGGTTTGTGCTTTCATCACTGCGGAAGCTCAACAAAAGGATGTAAAGATGACGCTCCCTGTCGACCTAGTGCTCGTAAGGCATGGCGAATCCGAAGGCAATGTCGCGAAGCGACAAGCCGAAGAAGGCGACCCGAGCGCTTACACGCCGGAGTTCCTGAAGCGTCACACGGCCACCTGGCGTCTTTCGCCAAAGGGTCGCGAACAGGCGCGACACGCAGGAGCATGGCTCCGTAAAGAATTCGGTCATGCCGATACGGCGTGCGGGCCGTTCGATCGCAGCTACGTCTCAAGCTTCGCACGCGCCAAAGAGACGGCCGCTTTGCTCATGCTCGAGCGTACGAACTGGTATATCGATTACTACCTCACCGAGCGCGACTGGGGCGAGCTCGACCGCTATCCGCCCGAAGAACGCGAACGACGCTACGGCGAATTGCTCAAGAGCCGTGACGATGAACCGTTTTTCTGGCGCCCAACGGGCGGTCAGTCGTTCCAGGAACTCTGTTTGCGCGTTGATCGCGTGCTCGGCACGCTCCACCGCGAATGCAGCGAGAAGCGCGTCATCATCGTCTGT
This sequence comes from bacterium, assembly GCA_021817705.1. GTDB lineage: Bacteria > Patescibacteriota > Minisyncoccia > Phycocordibacterales > Phycocordibacteraceae > C7867-001. The sequence continues at coordinate 9,088 of JAKAGB010000017.1, forward strand.
CATGGCGAAGTGATGCGCGCGTTTCAGGTGCGCATCGAGCGCATGAGCCAGGAGCGTTTCAAGATGCTCCATCTTTCGGAAGACCATCTGGATCGCATCTGGAACTGCCAGATCCTGCACTACACCCGGAAGGATCCGAAACGGCCGAAAGCACCTCTTTCGCCGCATGCCGACTGGGTGCGCTTCGTGCGCCCGACCACGACGCCCGTGTATATCGACCCGTGGAAGCGCATCGTGCGCCCGAGCTACAGCAATGGGCAGCTGCTCGAATCAGTTGAGCGACAGTAACCGACGCGGCACCGGAGGTGCCGCGTTTTCATTTGCAACGCGCGCCTACGGCGCGCGGTTCTCATTCTTGGAAGCACCTATGGAGCACCCCATGACCGACTATACGATTCGACGCGCCACGGAAGATGACCTCGACGCCATTGCGCGCATCAATGCCGAAGTGTTCCTCGGCGACCGCGAAAGTCCGGAGACTGCCCGTGAGTGGGTCGCCTGCTGGCTGCGCGCGTATCCTCTCTACCAGTACTTCGTCGCCGAACGCAATGGCGAGGTACTCGGATACGCCGGCTGGCAGCTGCACGGCGGATTCCGTCGTGCAGAGCCGTGTTTCGAGCTCGACCAGATCGGGGTCGCGCAAGACGCGCAAGGACTCGGCATCGGCAACCGTCTCGTGCGAGAAAACATGCGTACGCTCGTGGACTGGTGCATCGCGCACGATAACCGCATCGAGAGCCACGTGTCGTTCGTGGTGTGGGCATATGCGCTCAACTTCAACGCGATCGACGTATATCGCCGCGAATTTAGCGAGGGCGTCGACGGCATGCGGCGCCAGTTCGGCGAGCGCGCAGAAGTGATGCTGCGCCGCCGTTACCCCATGACTCGTCCCGTACGCGCATAGCGAGAACGCGCGCCTGCGGCGCGCGTTTTTTAACGCAACTGATTCGGCGCGCCAGTATTCCCCGGCGCGGGGCGGGTCGTAACCGGCGTACCCATGAAGCAGCCGAGCGTGTACGGATACTCATCGGTAAGCACATAGTGGTACCCGGTTTTCGCGGCGCCGTTCTCGTCGGTGTACGCGCCGGTGGTGCCGTGGCACGCGTCGAGTTCGCTATTCACATAGAGCTGGCCGTTCGCGTCGTAGAGCGACGTGATGGGGAAACCGTCGAGCGCATATCCTACGACCGTGTCTTTCTTATTCACGTTCGGCATGCAGGGCGACGGCCCGTGGTAGTGGTATTGTCCCGCGCTTTGCGGATGCCCATCGCAAAGGTCTTGCACCTCGTGCGCCACGGCGTCGCGGCCGGCGTCGTCGAGCGCGTTGTAAATGGCAACGCCATCGAGCGCGACGCCGATTGCGCCCATCGGGACGCATGATGGCGCACGCGCAAAACTCGGATTCGCCGGGAGCGTATAAGAAATAGCCTGTGTAAGCACGCTGTTCGGGTTGCGGTCGAGCTGATACGCCGGGTCGCTCGGCTTGATCGGGAATATGCCTGTCGGCTGGTTCACTGGTAAGCCATTGCCGGTAATCGTGCGCACTGCGCCGGACACCACATTCGAAAAGGTCGCGTTCGACCAATAGACCTTCCCTTCCACCTGCGTCTTCTGAGACAGGTTCCAGGTCGAACCATGAATCCATGACCCGTCGTGCGCCGCGCCCCCGCCTTGGAATATTTGCGTGCAGGAATACACGTAGCCGACCTTCGGGCTCGTCGACACCTTTCCATCGCCGAGCGGGATGGCCGAAAGGTCGAGTGTAGCCGCATGCGAAGGAATCCCATTCGCCACCGCGCTCGTGCTTGCCGCGTGCAGAGGCGCCTGGCTCTGGCTCGGGAGTAGCCCGCTCGCGGTTTCCTGCGTCGTCGTTGCATGCAGATTCGGAAAAGGAGGCACAGGAGGATGCGGGTGCGCGCCGAACAGGCTCGCGATGAAGAAGCCGATGCCTCCGAAGAATCCGAAAAAGGCTTTAAGCATATGTGGATATAGTAGCAGCGCGCCGCGCTACGCGCAGCGCGTTTTGCACCGTGGTATGCGGAATCCCGCGCACATGCTAGAGTCTCGCCGGACACAAAGGAGGAACGGCGCGATGGGTAAATATACCGGCGGCATTACGGCGCTCACGCGTGCCACGCATCCACGCACCGGTCAGCAGATTTATGTGCCGGACGACTATGAGTTCTTCAAACAGGCCGAACGCGGCAAGCTTACGAGAGCGGAAGAATGGCTCGATGCCTACCGACATTGGGGTTCCGGCACGCGCGTGCTCGAAGCGTACGCGGGCGCGGGCCTCCTCACGGTCATATACCTCAACCACGGCTACACGCCGCTCGCTATCGAGCAGAAGCCGGGACTCGTAAAAGCGCTTCGCAAGAACGTCCGGCGCTACCACGTCGGTCGCGGAACGCCTGAGTGCGTGCTTGCGGACAACATGAGCGTGCTGCCGCAGCTACCCACAAACGCACGCGGAATGCGCGTCATCGACCTCGACAGCTACGGCAGCTGCGTGCCGCAGATCGACGAAGCTGCGCGCATCCTCTCAAAAGGATTGCTGCTCGTCACTTCGGGCGAGATTCTCACGCTCTGCCGATTCCGCCGCACTGATTTTATCGAGAAGCGGTACGGCTTCGGATTCGACGGTTCGTGGCGCGAATTCCACGAACGGGTCGTCTATCGCTATGTAAAGCAGGCCTTCGCGAAGCACGACAAGAAAACCGAGTTGGTCGACGCATTCGTGTGGCCGACCATCTGCCGCCTCTGTATTAAGGTTGGATGAGTGCGCGGCTGGCTTTGCCAGCCGCGTTTTTGTATCCCTGACACATGACCTCTAATCCCTGAAACCTGCGCTACTGGTACTGAATGTAAATCGGTGCCGGCGTAAGATTCAAAACCTGCTCTGGCGTAAGCATGCCCGTCGAAGGCGGCTTCAGGTCGGCGTGGTAGAAGAGTTTGATGCCGGTAAATTGCACGGGCTCGGGCGAGACCACGTGCGTGTAGGTGCCTATCTTTTTCGCCTGCGAGCCCCAGCCATCCATATCCATCACCACTTCTACTTCCGGAAGCGGCTGAATCTTGTCCGCATTCGTCACCATGTCATAGGTGAAGCGGTGCACGATGAGCACCTTCGGCGCAAGCTTGTGTTCGCGTACGATGCCCGCCAAGAATTGCGCGGCGCAGTTCACGTCCTTCGCGTCGAACGTGCCGATGACCGTGCCCGGCGGATTGCCGAATTTCATAGAGAATTCCGGGTCTATGGCGAGCTCGACGTTCGGCAGCACGAGCCATTTTTCGAGTTCCGGCAATTCTGCTTGTAGGGTCGACTTCCCCACTTGCACGTCAAGAATGAGGAGGCCGTGCATCTGGTTCGCCATGTCGAGCGCCTTTTGAATCTGGTCGTCTGGCATCTGCGCGCGGTAGAGGCCGCTCGCGCCCGGCTGCCCCTGCGCTACCACCGCAATGTATTGGATAGCGGGGATGACGGGCGTCGTGGGATCTGCCGCTGCCCACTCGGCCGTGGTCGACGCAAGCTTTTGGAGCACTACGTCGGGCGGATATTCGCCAAGCACGCCCATCTTGGTGGAATAGAAATTGCCGTAGTAGGCGACGATACGTTTGAATGGCAGAATCGCGCCGCCCTCTGGGTACTCAGCGCCGTGCGGCCATGTATGACCAGGAACCGATACGCTTGTTGTTGCAGTCCAAACAGGCACAGACAAAAGACGCCCTGCCCCGTTAGAGGCGGCGTCCGCGCCGCTCTCTAATGGGGTCGTAGTCGCCGTCCAATACGGTGTGGGCACCGTTGAGGCAGCGGTGCTGGACGCGGTGACGGGCGCGACGTAGTGCGCGAGGGCGAGCATCTTCGCGTTGTAGGCTGCGGTGTCTAAAGGCAGCGGCCACGGCGGCGGTGTATATCCAGCCGCCACGCTCTCGTAGTACGTAGCGAACGCACTGGAGAAGCACAGCAGGTACACCCCTGCGGCAATGGTTGCAAGCAAAAACGCAACGAGGAATGCGCGGAGAAAATGATGCGTTTGCATGCGTGGCATCATACCGCGGATGCCCTATACTACGCACATGGCGAATTTTGGCGAACGAGTGTACGCAGCGGCGCGTATGATTCCGAAAGGCAAGGTGGCCACCTACGGGCAGATAGCGCGGCTCGCCGGTAATCCGCGAGCCGCGCGGGCGGTAGGCTTCTTCATGCGCACCAATCCGAGCCCGGCGCACTGCCCGTGCCACCGTGTGGTGGGGGCAAACGGCGCCCTCGTGGGCTACGCATTCAAGGGCGTTTCCGAGAAACGCAAGAAGCTCATCGACGAGGGCGTTTCCTTTGCTGGCGCAAAGGTGAATCTGCGTACCTCGGGTTGGGACAAATGAAAAACCCGCGAAGCGGCCGAAGCCGTCTTCGCGGGAATGACTAAGCAGGAAAAGGACTCGCGTGCATCACCCAGCCAAGGCTGCGCTCAGCAAGCGCGTCGTCGTCGAGTGCGAACAGGAGCGGAATGCATGCGTGTAGGATTGCATGCTTCTGCTTCCCAGTGAGGTCAGCGAAACCGAGCCAGGGCTCGCCCTCGCCGAGCACGTGCGCCACGATGCTGCCGAGCAGTTCGGAAGCTTCGCGCGTATTGCCTTGCAACACGCGGATGCGCGCCTCTACGAGCTCGGCGCGCACGTAGCTCCACGCATCGCAGGGCGCAAAGCCGTTTGCGATTACGTGCTTGGCTTCGCGCACATACGTGCGCGCCGCAACCACGTAGCGCACGTCGTCAAAGAAAGACAG
>JAKAGB010000047.1 GCA_021817705.1 bacterium
ACGGCACGAGCATGAGAGAGAACAACCAGCCAAGCTCGCTCCACGGGATGCCGAGCACTTCGTGGAGGTACACGGGCACATAGAACGGCGCCCACACGTAGAAGAGGTAGAGGAGCAGGTGGCCAATCGAAACGGCCAGAAGATCGCGGTCACGCACGACGCAGCGGAGCGTTTCGCGCATCTTTGCGAGCCGTGGTGCCGCACCCCTTGGTAGCGTGCGTGCGGCAAAGAGGACGAGGAAGGGTACGAGCGCGGCCGCCGCCGCCAGGAACACGCGCGCGTAGGCGTCGCCCGAGGCGAGCAAGGCGCCCGTGACGAGGGGTGCGCCCAGAGCCGCGATATTCCAGGCGGTGAGGAAGAGCGTACGCACGCGGCCGGTCGTGCCTTCTTCCTCCACCGTCGCTTCGAGCAAAAGGTCGAGTTCGTAGGCCATGAGTGGCTGCACCGCGATAGCCACCGCGACGAAAAACGCTGCGGCGAATGCGCCCGGCGCGGCCGCGAGCGCAAACAAGGCGAGCATCTCGAACACGGCGAAGACGAGCGCGAGCTGCTGCGCGCCGTAGTGGCGAACAAGCTGCGGCAAGAACGGGAATATGCAGCACGCGATGAATGCGCCAGCGGCAATCACGAGCCCTGCCACCGCGCCGGGCATGAAGGTGGTGAGGTAGGGAAGAATGATGTAGACGACCAGGGTCGCAAAGATGCCGAAGAAGAAATTCCCGACCGAGAGCACGACGCGCGGTTTCATACGGCGAGGATAGCATGCGCGCGCCGCGAAGCGGCGCGCGCTCGAGCGTTTCGATTGCTTTCGTGCGCCCCGGCGCGCTCGCTCGCAGCAATCAAGCCGAGAGCCGCGTCAGCGCCCCTGCGTGGCGCTGCGCTCTTCCTCACTCCGCGCAGGCCTCGAAGACTCGGCACCATGCCTGCCTTGCGCCGTATCCTCGGCGCAAGCGTCGCCCCTCGCGGACGAGGGGCGACGGCTCCGCTGCGGACGCTCTCGTCTCGCTTACTGCTCGTTCGCGCTTCGGCAAAAAGAAAAGCGGCAGCGAATGCTGCCGCGCGAATGCGGGTTTATTCATCAGTCCAGAATTCCATTTCCCGCAGGCACCGCCCATCGAGCAGTCCTTGCAGGAGCGAGGGAACATCAGAGGTGTGCACGTCTTCGGCAGAGCCTGAAGCCCACGAAATGATTGCATCCCCCGCAGGGCTTCCGTCAAAACCTGACGGAGCGCGAGCTCGATGGTCGCCTCTGTGTTTTTCGGCGTACCCACATCGAGCGAGGCCGAAGTGCCCGAGACCTCTAGATCCTGTGCTGTGTTTTGAGAAGACGTGAAAGTGAGTGCAGCGAATTGTCATCGGTGCTTACTCCGCAGGTTTCCGATAAAACTTTACCATGGTTCAAACAGAACCACAACCCCCGCGGCGCGAAGCGCCGCGGGGGTTTGCTGAAACCTGATCCCTAACACCTGAAACCTATTTCCCCTACATTCCGATGAGGACGGGAATAACCATCGGCGCTTTATTCGTGCGCGTGAACAGGAATCCTGCCATCACATCGGAAAGGTTGTTCTTCACGTAGTCGAGGTCGACCGGGTTCATGCCGCGGGTCGAGTCCTCGATGGTCTTCTTGATGAGAAGACGCGCTTCGTTCAGGAGCGGCTGGCTTTCGCGCAGGTACACGAAGCCACGAGAGATGATGTCCGGCGATTTGCGCAGCTTGCCGGTCTTCATATTCACGCTCGCGATGATGACGAACATGCCGTCTTTGGCGAGCGCCTGGCGGTCGCGGATGACCACCTCCTGCATGTCGCCGATCGTGAAGCCGTCCACCACCAAGGGCGCATTTGGCACGCGCTGCTTGTGGATGTTCAGTTCGCCGTCCACGATGTCGATGACGATGCCGTTTTCCGGAATGATGATGGTGTCTTTCGGTCGGCCGGCTTGCTCCACCGCGCGCGCGTGGCACGTGGTCATCGAGCGGTACCCGTAGTACGGCATGAAGAACTTGGCGTGCACCTGCTGGTTCATCCACACGAGTTCGCCCGTGTTGCCGTGGCCGGTCGAGTGCACGTCCGACGAGCGGTAGTGGATGAGCGTGACGTTGTGGCGGTACAGGTTGTCCTTCAGGGTCTGCACGTTAATCTCGTTGCCCGGAATGACGGACGACGAAAGCACGATGGTGTCGCGCTCGTTCAAGGTGATGAACTTGTGCTGGCCGGTCGCAATGCGCATGAGGGCGGCGAACTGCTCGCCCTGCGCGCCGGTGGTAAGGATGACGAGCTTGTCCGGCGGATAGTCTTTCATGTCTTGCGCCGGAATGATGGTGCCTTTATCCACCTTCAAGAGCCCCATCTTCTCCGCGATCTCGAGATTGTTCTTTATGGAGCGGCCTTCGGTGACCACCTTCTTACCGAGTTTCTCGGCGCTCTCTATGATGCGGATCATGCGCTCGAACTGCGAGGCGAACGTGCCGATGATGAGACGACCGTGCACGCCCTTCACGATGTCTTCCAAGGTCTGGTTCACGCGCTTTTCTGGAATCGAGAAGCCGTCCTTCTCGGCGTTCGTCGAGTCGGCGATGAAGAAGATGTTGTCGTCTTTGCTAAGCGCGCCCCAGGTCTTCTGCTCGCGTTCGGAAGGCGTGCCGTCGTCGTGGTCGAGCTTCAAGTCGCCCGAGATGACCACCTGACCCTGCGGCGTCGTGATCGACGCGCCCATCGAGTCGGGGATGGAGTGGGTCACGGGGAAGAACTTTACCTTCGTGTTGCCGATGGTGACCGAGTCGCCGACCTTCACGGAGCGGATTTCCGGCGCGGGCACGTCCGGATACTCTTCCTGGCGCTTCTTGATCATGATGCCCGTGAGCTCTTGCGTGTAGATGGGCGGGGTGCCGAAGCGGGGAAGCACGAACGGGATGCCGCCGATGTGGTCGAGGTGGCCGTGCGTGATCACGACCGCGCGCACGCGGTCCTGATTCTTCTCGAGGTACTTGGTGTTCGGGAGAAGGTAGTCGACGCCCTGGCCGCCGTCTTCGGAAACGAACTGGAAGCCCGCGTCAAAGACGAGGATGTCGCCGTTGGCTTCGATGGCGCACATGTTGCGGCCGACTTCTTCGGCGCCGCCGAGGGGGATGATGCGCACGACACCGGGCGCGGGTGCCTCCGGATAGTAGTCGGCTTGCGGGCGCGGTGGGCGCGCGCCGCCCGCGCCCGGGCGGCGCAGGATGCGCTGGATGCGCCGCTGCGCGGCGCCGGGGCGGCCGCCTCTGCCGCCACG
>JAKAGB010000048.1 GCA_021817705.1 bacterium
GCCCGTACGCACAAAATACCAGAAAGGGGGCTGGCGTGCCACGAGTGCGGATGACGCAGTTATCCGAGTCGAGTGGGGAAAGCGCCCGCGCGCGCGAAGCGCGCGCGGTATGATACAGGTATGCCTTCTCGCGCGGCTCGGTTCCTTATGGCGCTCATCCCCGCGGCGCTCTTCGCGGTGCCGTTCATCGCGTCCGCGCACAGCATCCCGTACTTCGGGCCCATCATCGAAACGAGCTGGAACCAGTGCCCTCTCGGCTTCGGCGCGTTCATGAATGTCATCAATAACATCATCACGGTGGCGCTCTCCATCGCCATCGTGTTCGTCGCGCCCATCTCGTTCGCCTGGGCAGGCTTCCTCATGGTCATGAACCCGACCTCGCTCGGCGACATCAAGAAAGGGAAGGCCATCTTCACGAATACCATAATCGGCATCGTGGTCGCGCTTGCCGGCTGGATGATCGTGGACGCCTTTATGGCGATTTTCTACAACCCCTCGGCCGTGGGTGCCACCTGGTATTCGCTCGTCACGACGAGCGGCGTCGACCCGTGCATCCTGCAGCCGTCTGCGCTCAACACGCTCAGCCCGAGCGCGGGGCAGACGATGACCGGCGCTGCATGTCCTTCCGGCCTCACCTGCGACATTTCCACGAACACCTGCTTGCCGCCGCGCCAGACGTGTAACGGCGTGCTCTGCTTCGCCGGCCAGGTGTGTGCGGCATCCGACGGCTCATGCGTGTACCCTGCGGGCGTCTCGTGCGCCGGCGGCACCTGCTCGCCGAACGACACCTGCGTCAACAACCAGTGCGTCTCGCCGCAGTCGTGCTCGATTGCGCCAAGCGCCACCGGCATAACGGCTGCGGGCGGCCAGTATCTTTCGTTCGACCCGAATGCGGCAAGCGCGGGACCGTGTTCCGCTTCGTATCTCTCGTCGCTCAATTCGTCGCTTACGGTCGCGCAGGCCGACACCTTCGCATGCCTTGCAAAGTATGAAAGCTCCTGCGGCGCGAATATCCAGAATTACAATTGGAACAAGGGCTCAAGCGCCTACGGCGCATTCCAGGTGACGCTCTCCAGCAATCACGCTGCGTACGAAAATCAGACCTGCTACCAGGCGGCGAGCGTTTCCGGCCCTCTGAATTGCCAGAACGGTTTTACGCCGCAAGGGAATCCGCTCAACAACTCGACGGAAACGAGCTGCACGACTGCCGCCGCACAAACGGCATGCAGCCTCGCCTCAGCGGTGTATGTGCAGCAGCACCAGGGATGGGGCGCATGGACCGCTGATTCGAGCTCGAGCAACCAGGCGCAGTGCATCCAGCAGTTCAGTACCGTCCAATAACTCTTGCCTATGACTCCCACCAAACGCATCCTGCTCATCGGCGCGATCGCAGTCCTTATCGTCGCGGCGCTCGCGTACTTCCTTATTCCGGGGAAGGCGAGCGCGCCCACAACCGCGCCGACAGCGACGAGCCAACCGGGGCTCCCCTCTGCCGGCACGGCGCCCCTGCCAGCGGGTAGCACCACAGGAGCGCAGACGCCCACCATGACCGTCGCCGGTCTTGCGGGCAGCGCTATCGCGACCAAAGACTTCCTGCACGATGGCGTGACCCAGGAAGATCCGCAGAACCCCGGCACGTACTACCTTGCCGGCGCCGCCGGATACTGCTTGAAGAACGGCACGTGCCCGGGCGGCGCGACGTCGACCGAGTACCACGTGGTGTATAACGCGACCGACCAGGCCTTCTATATATCGCTCCTCAAAGAGCCTTTAGGGCAAGCGCGCACGGACGCCGAGCAATTCATGGAGACCGCGCTCGGCGTGCCACCTGCTGAGCTTTGTCAGCTCAAATATTTCCTCAGCACGACGTCGTACGTAAATCCGCAGTATGCGGGGCAGAATTTGCTCTTCAGTTTTTGCCCGAACGCCACGACGCTTCCCTAACGCGCGACGTATTCGTCGCGCAGCTTGCGCAGCCAGGCGTATTGCCGGCGCGCGTATTGCCAGAGTTTTGCCGAGAGTGCGGGTAGAAGCGATTCTTCAGTGCGTTCGCCCCGCAGGTATTCGCCCACGATGCGGTACTCGAGGCCGAGCTCATTGAGGCGCGCGTCGCCGACGCGCTCCCGGATGCGCCGCACTTCCTCGACAAGTCCGCGCGGGAACTTGCTCGCCTCGCGGGAGTCGAGCCGTACGCGGAGAGCTTCGCGCGACGGCTCGAGCAGTATCCACTCCACTTCGTAGTCTGCGCGCGGCGAGGCCGAGCGCGGCGGTACCGCACCCTTTGCTTCGATAATCTCGAGCGCGCGGATGAGCCGCCGACGGTTCTTCGGGTCGAGCTCGGCAGCACGGCGCGCGTCCGCTTCGCGGACGCGCGCATACAATTCTTCGGTCGGCACGGTTTCCAGTCCTGCGCGCAGTTTTTCATTTGGCGGCACCTCCGGCAGGCCGCGCAGCAAGGCGTCGAAGTAATAGTGCGTGCCGCCCGCTAGGATGGGCAGCTTGCCGCGTGCAGAAATCTCTTCGATGAGGCGTTCGGCGTCTGCGACGAATTCTGCGGCGGAATACGTCTCTTCCGGCTCGCGCACGTCAAACAGGTGGTGTGGCACGCCGCGCCGCTCCAGAGGAGTCGCCTTTTCCGTGCCCACGTCCATGCCGCGATACACCTGCCGCGAGTCCACCGAAATCACTTCTCCTTTGCGCGCGAGCGCTTCTTCCACTGCGCGCGCTGTTTTGCCGGAGGCGGTCGGCCCTGCCACGATGAGGATTTTCCTCTTCATGCGCCGGATGCTATCACCCCGTTAGAAGTTTGTCGTGCGTCTTTTGGCGCTTGTGGCTCGCGCGCGTCAGGCGTGCTGCTGGCATGGTGTGCCGAAGGCAAAAATATTTAGGCACCCTGAAATATTTTTGCCAGAAAACTTCTAACGGGGTACCATGAGGGCACCCTAACGCACATACCGTATGAAAGAAGTAAAGAGCAACTACTGCGAGTACTGCGGCGGCTTCCACGACCAGCCGCACGATTACGTGAGCCAGGTGAAAGTGGGCGAGAACGTGCCGGATTTCGAGTTCGAGGCGCTCCATAAGGGGCAGGTGAAGAC
>JAKAGB010000049.1 GCA_021817705.1 bacterium
GCTTCAAGCTTCATCACTGCTTCCACCTGGTATTCGCCGCGCGCCACATGCGCAAGTATCTCTTCATTTTCCTTACTCGGATGCGCGAGCTTGCCGATGCGGCTGTTCTTCAGGTACAGCTTCGGCACGCCCGGGAATGCGTGCTCCGCTTGCATCAAGGTGCCGTCGCCGCCGTACGAAATGACGAGCTCGGGCGTTTCGCCCTCTGCCACAAGTTCAAAAAAGTCACCGTGTGCGGCGAGCATGCGCCCCACCGCCTCCCTCCCGTGCCCCACAATCGCCGTCTTCATGTACCTATCTTATACGCGCCTGCCGCGCCCCTGTTTTGGTGACAAAGCGCGCAAGTTGACAGACAGCCAGGAAAGCGTACTTTATAAACAGAAACCGAAGGAGGCTCCGATGCCCGAGACGAAGCACTTTGCGAACTGCATGGACTGCCCACATCACGAGACAGTCCCTGATCCAGATCCGGATGACTGGTTCTGCGACAATGATATGGCTATTGTCTGCACCAAAACACCAAACCCCAAGCAGAATTTCGATTCGAAACACCAGGCTGACCATTCTCCGCACCGCGTGGTGATGTGCGCAATCCGCCCATACAACCTGCGCAAAGAAGGCGATGTGCCGATCTGGTGCCCGCTCAAAACCAGCACGGCAGAGGCTGCGCAACCGGCTGCCTCATGACGAACCACCCCGCACCTGCGGGGTTTTTCTTTGCGCGAAGAACGGCGCCTATGAACCGATATGCGCGTGAATGACTGCGCGCGTCTGCGCACCCACGCGGCCGAAGCCGGTAGACGCTGCCGAGCCGCTGCACACGATTACGTGCGCGCACTGGAACTTTTCTACCGCGCCTTCCGTGAGCGCTCCGTAATAGCCGGTCACGAGTCCGGAGGGATACCAGCTCGCGTCTCCGGCAAGGAACGCCTGAAGCCAGCTGACATCGTCGCCGACGCTACCCACATGCAAATCGCGCAAAAGCGGCAGCGCCAGAGGCGCGGTCGCGACGTTCACTTGCGTGGTGCTTGCTTCTCCCGCCTCGCTCAGTGACGAAGAGGTGGCATACGTCATAATCTGCTCGGCTTCGATACCCTCACGCGGTGTCGCTTTTACTATCATGAGCGGCGACGTGTTCCCCTCGAGGCCGATTGCAAACGCCGCGTAATAGTAGTCGATGCCATCCGTGAGACCGAGATCCGTGAACTGCTCGAGCTTCCCTTCGTATATGCGCTTGCCATCCTTCGGCGTCTGCGGCGCCGAGCCCACTTTGCGCAGGATTACGGTGCGCACGTAGCCGAGGCCATGCAAATTCTTCCACGAGAGTGACACCTGTTCGTCCTCCGGGTGCGCGGTAAATGCCGCAGGAGGCGGCAGCTTCGGGATATTGGTGCTCCCCGTTGACGAAGGCACCGAGGCGGACGTTGCGCCAGAAACGACGTTCGATAGCGCAGAAATATTGCCCACGCCGTCTTCAGAGCGGATGGCTACGTAGTAGGTCGTTTGCCGCAACAAGCCGACAAGCGTGTACGTTTCTACGGCACCGGGCGCGCTCGGCGTCGGTGCGCCGGTGGCGGGAGTCGCGCTCGCCCAGTTCGTGTCCGTGATGAGCGCGGTCGAGTAGCGGATGTCGTAGGAGCCAACCGCCGCGCCAGGGTCATCGCTCGGCGCAGTCCACGTGAGGTCGAGAGACGACTCCGAGCCGCCTGCAATCGCGAGGTCGGAAATCGCGTGCGGCGGCGTGGTGTCGGGCACGGCTACGGTCGTAAATGTGCGGTCTGTCGATGCAGACTCGTTCCCTGCCGCATCACGCGAGACGACCTGGTAGTGATACGTCGCGCCCGGTTCGAGGCTCGATAGATGAAGGCTGTGCGTAAGCGTGAGCGCGCTGCTCGAAGCGGAAAGGCCATATCCGACCGTGAGGCCGTACTCAACCTTCGAGGTGCTCGACTCATCGGTGTCCCACGAGACCGTTGCGCTTGAGGTCGCGATTCCCGATACGGCGATATTTGAAATTACCGGATCGGTGACGTCGCCCGAAAGGGTCGTTACCGAGAGCGGGTCGGATGCGCTCGAATGATTCCCCGCGGCATCATACGCGACAACGGTGTAGGCGTATGTGGTGCTCGCGGCAACGGTAGCATCGGTGTAGCTCGTTGCGCTCGTGGAAGCGATGAACGCGCTGTCGCGGTACACGTCGTACCCCGCGACGCCGATGTTGTCGGTCGACGCGTCCCACGCGAGACCCACCTCATGGCTCTCAATCGTGGCCGCGTGCACGTTGGCAGGCTTCGAGGGCGGCGTCGTGTCGGGCGGACTCGCGACAGAAAATGAAATGACGTAGTCATCCGTGTTCGCGTTGCCGGCGGTATCGCTGCATCGGACGTAGTAGGTGTATGCGGTTCCGTCAGAAAGACCCGTAAGGGATTCACTGTGGTTCGTGCCGCCCGTCGAGCCGAACGTGTGCGTCATCGCCGCATAGGAGACACCGGCCGTAGTGCTGTAGCGGCACGTCGCGTTTTCATTTGTCGCAAGCGCGAGCGTCGTCCCCGTCGTGCCTGCGGGCAGGCTGCCGGAAGGTGCGCCGCCGCTTCGCACGGGCGGCGTCGTGTCGGGCGCGGGTTTTAGCGAAACACCCGCTATCGCCCCCTCAATAGAACCGGACCAGGTCCAGCTCATCGGCACCGTCGCGGCTCCGGCCTTCTCCGAAGCACCGCCGGTGGCTCCGTTCGTAGCGCTGTTCGCACCAGTATGCGTGTTCCAGCGCTGCGTCTGCCCCGCACCAGGGCTAATGGGATTGCTCGTAACGTCGCTGCGCCGTCCCACAGCGTCAACGACAAGCTCACCCGCCGCGCTCGAGACCGATACCGATGCCGTGGTGCTCTTGCCTTTGTTCGATGCGGCCGTTCCAAGCGGTGTAGTCTGATTTACGCCGGTATACGAGACAGCGCCGGCGGCAAATGCCGTGTTTGCAGCCATGGTCACGGAAACGGTATTGGAACCCGTTGGGTTGCTCTTAGAGATACGAAGATCGG
>JAKAGB010000050.1 GCA_021817705.1 bacterium
GTAGGGTCACCTCCACCGTTGGATTGAACGCGCTCTCCACAGGCTCGCTTGCAGCAGGAGGTAAAACTAGCGGAGACATACTTTTTGAAGTGCCGCAGAATGCAACGTCCAATATGGCACTCATGTATCAGCCGCTTTTCTCAGGTAATCAGCCGGTTAAGGTTGAGCTGCAATAACTACTGTGAAGCTCGATCGCATTGAGGCACGAAATATTCCGGACACGCGCGGGAAGCCAACGGTGGAGGTGACCCTACATGCGGACGAGCTTTCGGCGACGGCGAGCGTGCCGAGCGGCAAATCGACCGGCTCGCACGAGGCGAAAGAATTGCGTGATGCGGATGGAGGCGTAGAAACTGCCGTGGCGAACGTGACGGGTGAGATTGCGCGCGAAATCGCGCTGCGCGATTTCGCGTCGGCAGACGAGCTCGACACCTTCCTCATCGCGCTCGACAACACGCCCGACAAGTCGCGGCTCGGCGCAAACGCAATTCTCGGCGTCTCCATCGCCGCGCAGCGACTCTTCGCGCAAGAAGCAGGCGTGCCCTTGTGGAAAGCGATTGCCGAGCGCGCGAAGACAGCGCCCGGCGCGCCGCGACTTTACGTGAACGTCATTAACGGCGGCGTGCACGCAGACTTCCGGCTGCCGTTTCAGGAATACATCCTCGTGTGCGAAGGGAAGACTTCCTCCGCGCTCGCTACCGCTCGCGCGGCGTTCGAAAAGCTCGGCGCGGAGCTCGGCGACGTGCCCATGGGCGACGAAGGCGGCTACTCGCCAACCTTCGACACGCTCGAAAAACCGTTCGAGCTGCTCGCGGCACTCGTTGCTGAACATTCAGGTACCTCCATCGCCATCGATGCCGCCGCAAACGAGCTACGCAATGGTCGAGGAGAATACACGCTTCTCGGTAAGGATTACACCGCTGCGGAACTCACTTCCATATATGGAAGTATTGTCGAACGATTTCCAATGCATTCGATCGAAGACCCCTTTAGCGAAGACGCAACGCAAGATTTCGCGCGCCTCACGGACGCGCTCCGCGGGAAGTGCCTCGTGGTCGGTGACGACTTCACCGTGACGAACCCGGAGCGTATCGAGGCAGCGCGCGAAGCGGGCGCCATCACTGCGGTGCTCATAAAACCGAACCAAATTGGCAGCGTGAAAGAAGCCATCGAAGCCGTGCAGGCCACGCATGCGGCCGGCTGGGCGGCCATCTGCTCGCACCGCTCGGGTGAGACCGACGACACGTTCATCTCTGACTTCGCGTACGGCGTGGGCGCCCATGGCATCAAAGCCGGCGGCCTCGGCCAAAAACAGCGCCTCGAAAAATACGAGCGCCTGCTCGAGATTGAAAAGGAAGCGGTATAATCACACGGTCATGAAGATTCACTATTTTTCGGGCGAGGATTGGGAGGAGGCATACGTGCGCGGCAAGATGCCGAATGACGAAATCGTCTTTCACAAGGGCTCAGTGGAAGCGAACCCGGACGTGACTGACGACGCGGCGGATGTGCTCTGCATCTTCATCGATTCGAAGATTGGCAGCGCGGAGCTCGGGCGGTTCCCGAACGTGAAGCTCATCGCAACGCGCTCCACCGGCTTCGACCACATCGACCTCGCCGCCACGAAGGCGAAGGGCGTCACGGTCGCGAGCGTACCGTTCTACGGCGAGAACACGGTCGCCGAGTTCGCGTTCGGCCTCATACTCGCGCTGTCGCGCCGCATCATCGAGGCGAACGATTCCGTGCGCAAGAGCGGCACCTTCAAGCAGGAAGGGCTCCGCGGTTTCGACCTCGCCGGAAAGACGCTTGGCATCGTGGGCGGCGGACACATCGGCCAGCACGCGATACGCATGGGCAACGGATTCGACATGCGGGTCGTCTGCTTCGATGTGCACCAGGATGCCGCGCTCGCCGCATCGCTCAATTTCACCTATGTCTCCCTCGACGAGCTCTACGCGCAATCGGATGTCATCTCTATCCACGTGCCGTACAACCCGCACACGCATCACCTCATAAACCGCGACGCGTTCGCGAAGATGAAGAAGGGCGCATACCTCGTGAATACCGCGCGCGGTGCGGTGGTAGAGACCGAGGCGCTCGTCGAAGCCTTGAAGAATGGCACCCTGGCCGGTGCTGGCCTCGACGTGCTCGAGGAAGAAGGCGACATCAATGACGAATCGCAGCTCCTCTGCGCACCGCATCCGAACGAAGAGGCGATCAAGACCGCGCTCGCGAACAACTACCTCATCGACCACCCGCGCGTCATCGTGACCCCGCACGTGGCGTTCGACACGCTTGAGGCGGTAACGCGCATTATCGATACGACTATCGCGAATATCGCTGCGTTCGAGAAGGGTGCGGCAGAAAATACGGTGGGGTAGAGCGGAAGAAGAAGCGCGCGCCGCGGAGCGGCGCGCGCCTTCCGCGCGTTCTGCACTCCTCGTGAACGATTTTTCCGCCGCGCTCGTATTACACTATAGGTATGAAACGATTCTTCACTCCGGCAGTTTTTGCCGCACTCGTTATAAGCTTTGGCATCGCGCCCGCCGCATTCGCGACCGTTCCACCTTCGATGCAGCTCTCCGCAACCGGCACGGGCGACCAGGTGCAGGTGACCGTCTACGGCGACCCGAACGCGAGCGTGCTCCTTTCGTACACCGAAGCCGGCTCGGGGCCCACCATCACCTCCTTGGGCACCACGAACGCGAGCGGCAATTTCACCGAAACCATCTCGTCGAGCGCCTACGGCCTCACCTCGGGCACGGCCGTGACCGCGCTCGTGGGCGGCACGAACGGCGCGAAGTCGTCCACAGAGTCCTGGCCCACCGTCACTTCGGCGAGCGCGCTCACGCTCTCGCAGTCGGCGCTCGTGGTTTCCGCCGGCGCTTCCACGAGTCTCACGGCAAGCCACATGGGCCCCGGCGCGCTCT
>JAKAGB010000018.1 GCA_021817705.1 bacterium
TGAAGAGTTCATCGCCGATTACGACCGCGCGCGGGTCTTCGCAGCCCGAGTTGCCATCCGGTTTGCCTTTCTTCTGTTCGAACTCGGTGCGCGGCACGTAGACAGGTTCCGGAAGCCGTTCGTCTATGTGCACGCCGTCTTTGCCGATGGCGAGGCCGATGGTCGACGTGTTGTTTGCGTCCATGGCGCGGTACAAGATGTGCGCGGCGCCATCGAGGTCGAACGCCGCCGCGTTGAATACGTCTTTGCTATCGAAGCCCGCAGCGCGCGGCGTGAGGATGGGGTTTTCCTCCGCGCGGGTGAAGGTGCGCGCGGGGTCTTCGGGATCGAGGTGGCGCAAGAGGTCATTGAAGCGCACGCTCGCTTTCGCACACACCGTATCGGCCGCGCCATACCAGAGGTCGAGCCACTCGTCGTGCCGCGTTGCGCCGGTGGGGAAGACGATGTCCGGCACAAGGCCGTACACTTCGTAGATTTCTTGCGGAATCATGAACGGGTAGCTGCGCGAGATGAGCTTTTGCGGGTCATTCTTGTCTAAGAGCGCGGCTTCCACCGTGAACGTGCGCTTGTGCTCGTCGTAGTAGTCGACGATGTAGGAATAGATGAGGAGCCAGCCTTTTTCGGTCATGATGGGCGGCGCGCCCACTTCGATGTGGTCGCGGTCGCTGCGCTTCAAATCGGGAATCGCGTGCGTCGGGAGTTCGTCGTGCCAGGCGTCCCAGTAGGATTCTTCGTAAAAATCTTCGATGCGTTTGGCGCGCGCGAGCGCGATGGTGGGGCGCGGGTACGCATCGGTCCAGTCGGTGTGCGCGGTGAGGAGGAGCACGACCTCGCCGTTCACGCGCTCGGGAAAGAGCGTCGCCGCCTTTGCGTTAAACGGAGTCAAGAGGTGCCGCTCGGCAAAGTGTTCGGGTGAGTCGCCCACTGCGACCGCTGCTTTTATGTTGCCGGGACCGAACGGGTAGCCGCCGAGCGCGGTGTAGAAGCAGTAGTATTTGCCTTCAAAAAAAGTGACGCGCGGATCTTCGCAGCCGTACTGGTCGAAGGGCGCATCCGGCGCGAGCACCTGCGTGCGCGAGTGGAAGTGGAGCCCGTCTTCGGAAAACGCGTGGCCGATGGTGGAGAGCCCCGGGTCGGGTGCGCCCAGGATGTCTGCGTTCCCGAGCGCGCGATACCAGAGGTGCCAGCCTTCGTCTGTTTTTACGACCGATGGGTTATACGTTGCACGTGCTTCCCACGGCCGCTCGCGAAGCGGCGAGAGAATCGGATTATGGTCTTCTCTTCGTATTACAAACATTTATGTAAGTGTATCGCACATTTCTACTGCGTCTGCGCGGCTTGGGAGACAAGTTCGAGGCGCTCGCCCTCGAGGAGTGCGTCGAGGAAGGGTTCCAAGGGCGTGGTTGCGACACACACTACTTTGTCGGCGCCGCCGTAGTAGACGAAGAGCGTGCCGTCGCGTACCACGGCGCCTGCGGCGTACACGATGCCGGGCTTGCCGTCGTTCTCGTAGTGCGCGTCGGGCGAAAGCACCGGCGCTGCGGCGCGCGCGATGACGCGCTCCGGATTCTCCAGATCCAAAAGCATTGCGCCGAGCTTGTACTTGCTGCCGTCTTCGGCGTCGTGCGCGTGGTAGAACACGAGCCAGCCGCGGCTCGTCTTCACCGGTGGCGGACCGGCACTGCGTATGTGCACATGCCACGCGATTTTCCGGTTGGGCACGCTTTGCGGGTCGACCGTTTCGAACTTTTGTTTTGAAAGCGTCTTCAGGTCGTGCGTATATTCGATGCGCACGCGGTTTTCGTCCGGGTCGATGATGCCATGTAGCACGGCGAATGTGCCGTTAATCTTTTCCGGAAAGAGCACCCAGTTCTTTTCGCGGTTGCCATGCGAAAGGATGTACGGCCCCTGCCATTTATAAAATCGTTTTGCGAGGAAGTCGGCCTCGCTCATATATATGACGCCGACACGCAGGCGCCAGTTCTCGAACATATTGAAAGTGACGTACACCGTGCCGTCGATCGTGACCATGCGCGGGTCTTCGCAGCCGCCCCAGGAGCCGCCCGAAGGGTACAGCACCGGCGAATAGCGGCGCAGGTATTCCGGCACGCCGCCCGGGTACTGCGCGGCGAAAATGGGGTAGGGAAGGCGCTCGTCGAAGACGATGCCGTCTTTGGAGCTTGCGTAGCCGAGCCGCGAGACGCCGTCGCCACCGATGGCGCGATACACGAGGTGCGTGCGACCGCCGAGCACGGCGGCGGCAGGGTTCAAGACCGCCTCGGCATTCCATGGGTACGCGCCCGGCGCGAGGATGGGATTGCATACGGAGCGCCCGAGCTTCAGGTGCGGGTGTATGCGCAAGAACGCAAGCAGTTTTTGCCTGAAAGGTTTTGAAAAGAGCGCGCCGAGAATTGCCCCGACGACAAAGAGCGAGATGCACAGCGCGATGATGTTTACTGCAAAAAGGATCATCTGTGCGGAGAAGAATCGGGTAGAGCGCAGGCGCCCGCTCCTCCTCGGATTTAGCTGAGGTAAACACCCGCGCGGTTCCTTGAACGATACGCACAACACGAGCCGCGAACTGCGCGAGCTGATTGCACAATAGCATACACCCTTGCGCCATCTGCAGAAAAGTTATACACAGGTGCACTCAGTCTCGGTGACTGGGCAGCAAAAGAGAAAACCCGGCCGCGAAGACGCGGCCGGGCCGTTTTGTGCGAAGGTCAGCTTGTAGCCGACGCTTCGCGGATGATGAAGCTCTTCAACACATTTACACGGCGATGTGGATATTGCACGCCGTCGAGCAGGGAAAGCTTGCATGAATAGCTTGCCGGGACGCGGCTGTCGAACAACAGTGTTCCGCAATGTTCGCAAGTGCGTCCATGTTGGTAGATGTTGAGGCTCGACACCTCGTTCCGGCATGCGTTGCAGAAATGTCCGCTTCTGAGCACGTCTTGCTTGAGCGTTGCGCACCAGTAGCCCCTGGGGCTCACGAGGCGCGTCAGCTCCTCTTTGATTTCCTTAGCCCGCTTCACACGGAAGCCCAGATCGCGCAACGCGCGGAAGAGCGCGTTGCGGGATTGGTCCGCAACCACGAGCAGGCGGTCCTGGTGCACAAGCGCCCCTTCGGGGAACTGGTGCGCGATTTTGTTGAAAAGATCTTCCAAAGTTTTCGCACGAGTTGTCATCGCAATCTCCTTTTCTGTTGTTTGCGATGCGGGCATCATACTACCACACATTCTGTTTGTCAAGATGTGCGGGTTGCAAATGCTCGGAAACGGCGTAGGGTGGGGGCAGATGCTATTTTAGAAGGAAGGAAACACCATGCTGACTACGTGGCAAAAAGAGAAGCTCGAGCACCCGGTATTCGACGTGCTCAAGCATCCGGAAGCATTCACGCTCGCGGTCACCTCCGACCCGTTCCCCGATGCCTTCAACTACTTCGCCGAAGATGGCGTGGTGATTAAGGCGGTGAGTGCCGCACGCGGCACTTGCAACATGAGCGGCAAGGGCACGATGGCACGTCGGGCGTTTCAGAAAGCCATCGAAGAGGAGTTTCTACGTCCCGGTATGCGGGCGATAGAGGCCTCAAGCGGCAACACGGGGCCGGAGATGCTGGGTGTGGCGATGCAAATCGATGTGCCGTTCACCCTACTCTTGAGCAACTCCATGCCGCCGCCCAAGCTCGAGCGTGCCCGTGCACTTACAGACGGGAATTTGCGGCGACTGTTCGGAAACGCAAAGCTCGCGCGCGAAATGGCCGAAGCTGACGAAAATCTCTACAACTTCGACCAGTACAGCGGCGACCCGAACGGGTTTAATGCCTGGACGCAAGGACATATACTCGCGCCACAGGTGTTCACCGGCAACGAAGACGCTGCGGCGATATTCGTTGTGGGTGGCTCGTGGGGCACCGCGCTCGGCCTCGACTGGTACACGAAAAACCACGGGCTGCGCACCAAAGTGGTGGCTGTTGTCGCAGCGGCTCGCCAGGATATTTCCGGCGGGAAGAACATGGGACAGACGAAGAATGACATTCTCCGTAGCGTGCTCGACATCTTCCCGGAGGACACCATCCTGCGCTGTCCGCGCGACCAAGCCACGCTCTTGTCGTGGCTCTCGTGGCCATACGTGGTGAGCGCGAGTCGCGGGGTGCAGTTCAACTTCGGTCAGTCATTCGGCGCGACGTACCGTGGCGCAATCGAATGGGTGCTCGCCAGGAAGGCAGACGGCACGCTCGACTCTTACCGCAACGCGGAAGGGCAGGTGGTGCTGCTTACCTTCGGCATGGACGACTTCCAGGGCTACACCAACATCTATCTGAGCGAGTTGCCGGATTGGGTGCTGGAAGGTCCTCGGAAACTCCTACCGCTCGAAGAGCTCATGCAATTCGGGCGCGTGGCGTAAACGCGTTTCCCCGAACCGGCTTGCCGGTTCGGGGATTTTTATTTTCCGTTTCCGCGCGCGATTACGCGCGCGGGCGAAGCGCGCTCCGGAGCGCATTCACGATGACCGCGACATCGATGCCCTCCTGCAAAATGGCGCCTTCAACCGGCGCAATGCCACCGAGCGCGGCGACGAACTGCCCGATGACCGACAGCGCGATGCCCACATACACGCTCTCTTCGGCGATGCGCACCGAGCGCCGCGCAAGCGCGAAAATCTCTTCCACGAGCAAGGGGTCGTGCCCAAGTATGGCGATGTCGGCCGCTTCTATCGACGCGCTGTTTTCCGTGCCCGAGAAGACGATGCCAACATCGGCTTTGGCGAGAGCTGGCGCGTCATTGAGGCCGTCGCCCACCATGGCTACGCGCGCGCCTTTGGCGCGCGCGTCCTCCACGATTCTGTATTTATCTTCCGGTTCGAGGTCGGCGTGGATCACGACCGGGATTCCCGCAAACACCGATTCCGCGGTCGCGCGCTTGTCGCCCGTGAGGATGGCGACCGTGAGACCATCTTCGGCAAGCTTCGCGAGCAACGCTTTCGAGTTCGTTTTCAGTTCGTCAGAGAGATGGAAGTACGCCATCGGCTCGCCGTCTTGCGCGAGGGCGAGCGAGATGCCGCCCGGCATGCGCTTCTCGTCTGGCGCGGGCTCGATGGTGGTGTAGCGGCCGACGACCATGCCCGCGATGCCGACGCCCACGGTTTCCGACAGGTGCTCGGCCGGCGCCGGAGTGAATCCGTGCGCGCGAGCGGCGGCAATGAGCGCGCGAGCGGTCGGATGTATGGAATGGAATTCGAGCGAGGCCGCGATAGAGAGCGCTTGTGTCGCGGAAAGCCCGTCGAGCGTCTCGATCTTTACGAGCGACGGTTCGCCGAGGGTGAGCGTGCCGGTCTTATCGAAAAATACGGTACGCACCTGTGCCACGGCCTCGAGCGCTGCCGGCCGCTTCACGATGATATTCCGCCCTGCCGCGCGCGAAAGCCCGCCCACGAACGCGACCGGCGCCGCGATGATGAGCGGGCACGGCGTCGCGATGACGAGCACGGCGAGAACGCGGGTCAGGTCGCCGGTCGCTGCATACGCCACGCCAGAGATGAGGAACGTAAGGACGGTGAAAGGCAGATTCGCGCGATCGGCGAGCCGTACAAAGGGCGCCTGGCTCGCAGCGCCTGCCCGCACGAGGTCGATGATTTTCGCATAGGTCGAGGTTGAAAGTGTGCCAGAAACGCGCAACTCCAGTGCACCCCCCGCGTTCACTGAGCCGCTCTTTATGAACGCGCCTTCGGCAAGGTTTTCCGGCAGCGGCTCGCCCGTGAGGTTCGCGAGGTTCAAGGTCGCAGAAGGCGAAACGAGGAAGCCGTCCAAGGGGATGAGCTCGCCGCCGCGCACCACAATAACAGCGCCTTCCCGCACCTCAGCGAGCGGCACCTCGCGCGTGTCATTCCCGTCGCCCTTCACGAGCGCGGTTTTGGGCAATCGCGCAAGGAGCGCCGCGAGGGACGCATTCGCGCGAGCGCTCGCGTACGCCTCAAGTGCCGCACCGCCCGTGTACATGAGCGCGATGACCGCGCCCGCGAGCCACTCGCTCGTGCCCAAGGCGAGCGCCATTGCAAGGAACGCGATGTAGTCGAGCGACCAATTGCCGGTGCGGATGTCACGGTACGCGATGACGAACAGCTCGCCGATGCCGAGCAGGATGGCGGGCACGTACCACTCCGGCACGCCGAGCACGAGTCCCGCAAAAAGGAGGAACGCGACGAGCCCGGGCAGAATGAACGCAGTGCCGCTCAGATAGCGCATGCGTTCATTCTACTACCAAGCGAGCGAGCGATGGGAGCAAAGCCGTCTGCGGCTTTACAAGAACAGCCACGCAGCAAAAATGATCGAGAGAATAATGCGGTACCAGCCGAAGGCAGTGAACGAATGCGAGCGCACATAGGCGAGGAACCACTTCACGATGGGCATAGCGACGAGGAACGCCACCAGAAGGCCGATGCCGAGCACGGTCCACTCGTTCGGCGTGTACGAAAACGCGTGCGATTTGTAGAGCGAGTAGAGCGTGGCGGCAAGCATGGTGGGTACCGCAAGAAGGAATGAGAATTCGACGATGGCCGCGCGTGAGATGCCCATGGCCATGCCGCCCACGATGGTGGCGCCGCTCCGGGAGACGCCCGGGATTATGGCGACGGCCTGCGCGAAGCCGATGCCGATAGCTTGCAGGTAAGAAATCTGATCCATCTCCGGCACGTCGATGCTCGCGGTTTCGCCGGGGTTCATTGCGGCGAGCGCATTCTCGCGTTTGCCGTAGAAGTATTCGAACGCGATAAGGATGATGCCGCCCACGAAGAGCGAGGCGAGTACGACGGTGTCGCTGCCGAGCAGATTCTCGACCACGTGGTAGAGCAGAAGGCCGATGATGCCGGTCGGAATGAACGCGACCGCGAGCTTGAACAGCCGGTTCCAGTTCCAGAATTTCTGCCAGAACACGACGACGACCGCGAGGATGGCGCCGAGCTGGATGGCGACCTCGAAGGTCTTATCGAAGCTCGAGGGCGGAATGCCGAGGAGGGAAGACGCAAGAATCATATGCCCCGTCGAGGAGACGGGGAGGAATTCGGTGATGCCTTCGACGATGCCGAGAATGATGCTGTGGAAGATGGTCATGGGCAGTAGTGTACCACCACGCCAATGCATTGGTATGGAGGTGTAGCAACAAAAAGCGCCCGCCCCGGAGGGGCGGGCGTCGCATTACGATGCCGGCATACGGTGAACAGCCGGAAGCGCAAGGACACGCACGCGCGCCGTACCGCGCTCCTTGAATCCGAGAAGTTCGGCTGCGCGGCGCGAGACATCGAGCACGCGAGTGCGTTCGAGCTTGCCGTGGTGCCGCGCGTAGGGGCCGCGGTCGCACACGCGCATCACGAGCGAGCGGCCGTTCCCGAGGTTGGTCACGAGGATGCGCGTGCCTAAAGGGAGCGTGCGGTTCGCGGCGATTGCCGCGTTACTTGGGTCGAAGCGCGCGCCATCGGCCATGCGATGGCGCGCGAACGAACGCCCGTACCAGCTCGCGACGCCGGTTGTCGTCGGCGCGGCATGTGCTGCGGCGAGGAACGATAGAAAGAACAGGGCGGCGCATGCCGCTCGCGGGGTCATGGGTAGCAACCTCCGTGCCTTGTTCGGGAGCCGAAATGGGTCCCAATATAGATGAGAACGCACGGGAAACGCTTTTCTTTCACCGCGAGGGTCTGGCGCGGACTCATAGCAACCCATTGACAGAAAATAGTCAATATGCTATGCTTTAAATAACCAGGTAATTCCTGGCTATCTTTATGCCAGCCCTTATCGGAGCCCTAACGGGCTTCTTGCTTTCTACCGGCGCCTTCGCCGCGGTTCCCGCTCAGGCGGAAGCACCCGCGGCGCCTGTGCCGGCCTACGTCGTGACCCTCACGGGGTATAACGCCGTGCCCGCACAGACCGACGCGAACCCGCTCGTGACCGCTTCCGGCGCGTACTCGAACCCGGAGGTCGTGGCGGCGCGCTCGCAGGATCTTGCCGCGGAATTCCCGTTCGGCACCATCATTTCTGTAGAAGGACCTGCCGCGACGAGCACGACCTGCGGGTACGGCGTCGTCGGCGGTACGATTGGGTACCGCGTGATTGCAGACACGATGAATAAGAAGTTCACCGACCGCATGGACGTGCTGTTCCCGACGGCGGCCACGAAGGAGCAGAACCGCGCGGTAGTGCTCGGCGTGTGCCCGGGCGTTACGGTACGCGTGGTCGGGTTCGTCGACATCTCGAATCCGGCGAATCTGCCAAAATCGCAAGCCGACCTCGCGGCCATGGTGGTGGGCAAGGACGGCGTCGCGCTCGCGAAATAAATTTCTTTCAGAAAACAGGAAAGCGCGCGGTCGCCCCTTCGGGGCGACCGCGCGCTTTCCCATTCTTCCCGCAAAGAAAAAACCCGCTCGGTGAAGAGCGGGGGCGCTTCGTTCAATAGCCGCTGATCGTCCAGACATTGAGGACGCAGATGTTCGGGTCGTCGTGCCAGACGACCTGACCGTTGTCGAGGAGGGCGCGGAGCCGGTAGTCCACATAGCCTGTGCCATCGTCGAAGTTGTAGGTCTTCTGGTACCCAGGTGGGATGTACCCGTTATTCGCGTGACGTTCGCCAGTAACGGCGCCGACCATGTCGATAGCCACGATCGTGTGGCCGGAGAAATTCCGCACCGTAAAGGTTTCGGCGCCATAGCACACGGCCGCATTCGCGGACGCGGCAAGGCCGATGCACGCCGCAGCTGCGAGAGCCGCGACGCCAAGGCGAGTGAAGAGCTTCATGGCTCTCCTCCTTTATATATGCGGCGGAATTGCCGCAAAGAACTGCGACCCCCATCGGTCGTTGAGAAGAAGCGTAGCAACGGCCGGCAACCTCGCCAAGCGGTTATCCACACTCTTGCGTGCATGTTCCTGCTGTGGCCGCATGCACCGGTAGAGTGGAAGGATGTACGGGCTCTCCGCCAAAGAATTGCGCGCGCTTCGCACGCTCGATACGCCTATTAAAGTGCAAGGATTCCTCGACACGCTGCCCATGAACTGGGAGAAGCACGGCGAGACGCACTACTCGCCGCGCGGCGTACTGCGCCACAAGAAAGCGCACTGCATCGAAGGCGCGGTGCTTGCCGCTGCCGCGTTCTGGCTTCATGGCCGGCCGCCACTGCTTATGGATTTGAGTTCGATAGACGGCGTGGGCGAAGAAGACCATGTAATCGCGCTCTATAAGCGCGGAGAACGCTGGGGCGCGGTGGGGAAGACGAACCATGCGACGATTCGCTTCCGCGACCCGGTGTACAAAAATTTGCGCGAGCTCGCGATGAGCTTTTTTCACGAATGGTTCATGAATTCGAACGGTTTGAAGACGCTCGAAAGTTATTCGTTGCCTTTGGATTTGCGCCGGCATGGCGACGCGTGGATGACGGCAGAAGATGTGTGGTGGCTCGACGATGCTTTGAACGCGCGGCCGCACGTGCGGCTCCTGCCGCTGGGCGGCCGCGCCTATCTCCGCTGCGCCGACCCCATGGAACTGAAAGCCGGCCGGCTCGTCGAGTGGCCGAAGAGCGACCCTCGCACCTGAATATAGGGTCTACGAAACCCCACATTGTGCTTTCAGGCCGTGCGGTGTAGTTTTTACGCGGAAGAACGGAGGACTTCACATGGTTCGCTACGTGCGCCAACGCGACACATTCCGCTGCGGCCCCATTGCCATCCTGAACGCGCTCAAGTGGGCAGGAGCGCCTGTTACCGCCGCGCTCCTGCCGGAAATCACTGCCGTTGCAGGCTGCGTTTACCCCGAGGGCACGCAGCCGAAAGACTTCGCGCCGGCGCTCAGGGCTTTCGGCGAAAAGTATTTCTCAGTGGGAACGGTTCCGTTGCCGAGCATACGAGCGATTGAGAATTGCCTTCGCGAGGAAGATCGCGCGGTGCTCGTAAACTATGGGTGGTTCAACCGTGACGCAGGGAATGCGCTTACCGGTCATTACACTCTTTTCACCGGTGTGTCTGCCCGCGGTCAGCGCTTCACTGCGGTGAATTTCTCTCGCGGAGCGGGAGGGTCTGCGCAAGGCACGACTAGCACCGTATCGCGGGCAAAAATGCGGGAATTCCTACACCACCGCAAAGACCCCGAAGAGAGCCGCTGGTATCCGGGATCGTGGTTCCTGACGAAAAAGTAGTAGGGCGCGCCGTAACCGGCGCGCCTTTTTGATGCAAAGGAAAGCCCGGCGCGTACGCGCCGGGCGGGATTTCAGGTCGGTTTGCACAGCACTGCGGGCGCGTGGATGCGCTTCGCGAACCACTCGCGCGCGGTTTCAGAGTCGCCGAGCTGGTCGACCAACCCATTCTTCACCGCGTCGGCTCCCAGATAGGAGCTGCCGTTCGAGAGTGCTTGCATGCGCGCAATCGGCATGTGCCGATTGCGCGCGAGCTCTTCGACGAACAGCTCGTACTCGCGGTCGACGTACTGCTGCAGTGTCGCCTGCTCGTCCTTGCTGAGCGGCTCATCCGGATTGCCGGCGTCCTTGTACTTGCCGGCCGAGAGCTTCACGAAGCGATCGCCCGCCTGCGCCTCTTCTCCTGCTTTCTCGACGTACGACATGGTGACGCCGATGTCGCCCACATCCGAGAACGGCGTCGCGATGATGACCTGCGCGCCGCTCGCGGCTTCGTATGCCGAAGAGTCGCCCTGCGTAAGGATGAGCGCCGCGTTCGGCTTTGGAAAACGCCGGAGGGCATTCGCAATCCGGTCGCCGCCATTGCCGCCGCCCGAGTTTATGGAGAGCAGTACGCCCTTCATGCTCGGGTCATGTGCCGCGCGGTCGAGCTCCTCGAGCACGTGCTCGGCAGAAACGGCCGCGCTGTGGTCGCTCGCCGTCTGTGCCTTCGCGAGCGCTTCAGAGGAGAACAGCGAGCCGACAACTGAAATCACGGCGATGTCGCACGCGCCGCCTTCGTACGTGACGAAGTGCGCGGGCGGAGTCGGCCGATAGCTGGCAGTGAATTCGTACGCGCCCATCGCGCAGAATGTGGCGAACGCGATGAGCGCCGCGCTCGCAATGGTGAGATGCAAGAGTTTCCGGTCGGTCATACCCGACTCCTTTCGAGAGTGCTTCTGCCGGAAGCGTACCCTTTGCCCGCGGAAAAGGAAAGCGCCCGACCAAGAGGTCGGACGCGGTGCGCTAACGGAACCAAGGGAAGACGAATGGTTTCAAGACGAACTCATAGGAGACGTATGCCGCCAGGAGCAGCACGACCGAACAAAAGAACGTCGTATACAGAACCATCGCGATGCGCTCTGCGGTTTTGCTTTCCACCCAGGCTCGTATATTCATTACACCTCTCCGTGCCAGGTCTCCGCCTATGGTATGGCTTCCATGTAAAAAAAGAAAGCCGCCCGGCGATAAGCCGGGCGGACGCATTCATGCGGACTGCAGGAGTCCGTGGTCGCCGATGCCGAACATGCGCACCTGCGTCGGTACTTCCGCGAAGTTCGTGAAGCCGACCCACCTCACTCTGGTGCCCCAGTCCTTGAGTTCTGCGTGCAGGCTCGACCGGAGTTTCTTCAGCAGCAGTTCGCGGTCGTTGCAGAGCTCGTCCAGGGTGAGGCTGCCCACCCATTCCGCAAGGTGTGCGCGGGTGAGTCCGGCGACCGAAGTGCCGAATTCCTGCACCGCACAGAAATGCTTCACCGGGTCGGTGATGCTGTAGCCGATGCTCGCCGAAAAACAGAGCAGTTTCCGGTCTTTCGTCATCACCGACTGGATAGGTAGTTCGAGCACGTCATCAACGACGCCGATCGTCTCCACCTGGTGCAGCCACGGCACCTTCACATGGATGCCGTCGTCGAGCGCCTCGGGGTGTTTGCCGAGCCACCAGCGGACCGACTTCTCGTACGAGCGCGTGAAGAAGAACGGGATGAGCTCGACGATATTGTCGAAAATCTTCTGCAGGAACGCGCCGAAGGTTTCCATCACGATTCTCCTCTAAGGAGCGGATTTCTAGGAAAAACGATAGCACGGGCGGGCAAAAGCGCGAGCGGTTGCCGTAGCCCATGCGCGCTTGTATAGTTCGGGCGG
>JAKAGB010000019.1 GCA_021817705.1 bacterium
GACGGCGGCGAGCAAGGTCGTAAACGTGCTCGTCACGCTCGAGGCCGCCGAGACGATGTCCTGTTGGTTCATGATGCTGAAGTCGGCCTTCGTCGGGTCGGAAATGTCGTGCCGCGCGAGGAGGAGATTCGTCACGTCGTTTTGCACCTGCGTCATGCTGCCCTGGGTCGCCGCCTCGATGTCGATGGTCGAAAGGTACTGGTTGCCGTTGCCGGCGAAGTACTGCATGGCAGTGCCGAGCGGGATGAAAATCTCGTTGTCCTGGCTGCCGAAGCCTTGCCCGCCTTTCGTCGACATGAGCCCCACCACTGTGAATTGCAGGTTATTGATGCGGAGCGTCTGCCCGACGAGGTTCGTCGACGTGGCATCCGCGCCCCAGAGATCGGTGGCTACCGTGCTTCCGATGACGGCGACCTTGAGCCGCGACTGCGACTGGCTGTCCGTGATGAACGACCCTTGCGCGAGCGTAAGGTTCCTGATCTGCGCGTAGCTCGCGTCGACGCCGTCCACGGTCGTGTTCGTGTTCGCGCCCGCGACCGTGACCTGGTAGCGCGACGAGTACTCGCCAGAAACGGCCGCGACGTTCGAGACGCTCGCGATGGCCGTCTCGTCGCCCGACGTGAGCGACTTCGCTGAGCCGCGTCCTGCAGAAGCGCCGAAGCCTATGGTGCGCGCGGCGCCGGGCGACACCATGAGCAGGTTGCTGCCAAGCGAGTTGATAGAGGCAGAGATGGAATTCTGCGCGCCCTGGCCGATGGCCGTGAGCGCGATGACGGAGGCAATGCCGATGACGATGCCGAGAATCGTGAGACCGCTCCGCACCTTGTTGGCGGAGAGCGCCGTGTAGGTTTCCTCAAAAAGATCGGCGGTGGTCATGGGAGCTTGTTCGTTAGGCTCGCGGCGGTGTCGCGCTCGTCGTAGAGCTTCGTCTCGCGCGTCGCGTCGCGGGGCGCCGGGTTCTTTTCATCGGAAACGATGCGGCCATCGCGCAGCCGGATGATGCGATTCGCGTGCTCGGCGATGTCCGGTTCATGGGTGATGAGGATGATGGTGCGGCCGTGCTCGCGATTGAGCTTCTGGAGCGTGCCGAGGACGACGAGCGAGGTCTTCGAGTCGAGGTTGCCCGTGGGTTCGTCGGCAAGGATGAGCACCGGCTCGTTCACGAGGGCGCGTGCGATGGCGACGCGCTGGATCTGTCCGCCTGAAAGCTGGTTCGAAAGATGCGAAAAATGCGACGCGTCGAGACCGGCGGAGCGGAGCGCCTCTTTCGCGCGCGCGTCGCGCTCTTCGGACGGCACGTTCGCGTACACGAGGGGCAGCACCACGTTCCGGAGCACCGTAGTGCGCGGCAGGAGATTGAACGCCTGGAACACGAAGCCGATCTTATCCTTGCGGACGTACGCGAGCTCGTCATCGGTCATGGTGGACACGTCCTTGCCATCGAGCCGGTACGTGCCTTCGGAGGGCGTGTCGAGGCAGCCGAGGATGTGCATCAAGGTGGACTTGCCCGATCCGGACGGCCCCATGATGGCGACGAATTCGCCTTCCGCTATCGAGAAGGAAACGCCGTGGAGCGCGGTGTAGGCGTCACCGCCATGGCCGTACGTCTTCGTTATGTTCTTTATGTCGATCATATGCCTGTGCCGTTCGCAGCCCAAGCAAAAAATTTCACGCTCCGGGCCGCTTGGCCAAGTCTTACTGCTAAGCGAGCGAGGAAATATGAAAGTCTGATTTTCATATTCCGAGCGAGCGCCAGCCAGCAAGCTCTGCTTACGAAATTTTTTGCTTGGGCTGCTTCCGGCATACGATTATCCGCCACCGGCGCGGAAGACGGCGGCACCGCCGCCGCCCGTGCGCGCGCCCGAAGGGCGCGCGGCATTGAAGATCGACGGCGCTGATGCAGCGGTGCTGGCAGTCCCGCTCGTGCCGGCGATGGTCTGCGTCACCACCTGCGTGCCATCCGTAAGACCGCTCTCGATAACGACATTCGTGTCACCCGAGAGGCCGGTCGTGACCGTGACGCGCGTGGGCGGCGTCGCGCTCGTCACGCCGGTCGCGGTCGCGCTGTTTGCAAGCGGCGGGGTGAACGTTTCCACGTACTTCTGCGTGCCGATCGTCTTTACCGCGCTCTGTGGCACCACGAGGCCGGTTTCAGTGCCGGTGACGATGTCGGCCGTCGCGCTCATGCCGGGGAGCACCGCGGGCGCGGGCGTGTCGAAGGTGATGATGGCATCGTACGAAACCACGCCGGAGGAGACGCTGCCAATCGTGTTGATGGAGGAGACGGTACCGGCGACCATGATGTTCGGCAGCGCATCGAAGGTGAGCGTCGCCTTTTCGCCAATCTTAAGGTTCGCCGCATCCACTTCGTTCACCGAGATGTCCACCGTTTGCTGGTTCGCAACCAGCGTGGCGACCGCGGTTCCGGAAGACGCCTGGTCGTACTTCTTCACGCCCACCGATGCGATCGTGCCGCTGAAAGGCGCATACACGGAGTAGTCGGCGACCGTCTGTTCGGCGTTCGTCACCGACTGCTCGGCCTGCTGCAAGGAGAGCTGCGCCTGCTGTACCGTGAGTGCGTTCGCGCCCCCCTGCGCTTTCGAGAGCGAATCCTCGGCTTGCGCAAGAGTCTGCTCGGCCGAGACGATATTAGATTTCAAGGTGAGCACGGTCGAAAGATCGTTGTTTATGGTGAGCGTGTCCGCTTGCGACGCGGAGAGGAGTGACGCGAGCGTGCTGTTTGCCGTGAGGTTGTAGAGCGTGTAGTCGGCCGAGACGCGGTCGAAGAAGTCGTGCGCGTCTTTTGCCGCGGTGGCGATGTCTTTGGCCGCTTGGTACGTGGTGTCGGTGAGCGCGACGAGCTCGTCGTCGGTCGACGAGAGGCTCGCCGCCTTATACGCGGCAAGAGCCGTGTTGTATGAAGCGACCGCAGTCTGGTACGAGGTTTCGGCAGCGCTCGAATAGGCAACGATGCCCGGATCGCGCTGCGAGACGAGGTCGGTGAAGGCAGAAAGGTTCTGCTGACCGGAACGGCCCTGCACGTTCTCGCTGTGCAGGTGATTGTCGATGTTGCTCACGAGGGTCGAGAAGTCCGCGTACATGCTCGAGAGCGAGGCGTAGGTCGAGTCGTGCGTCTTCTGGAGCGCGGTTTGTGCGTTCGAAAGCGTATTCTCTGCGGAAAGGAGATTGAGAGCGAGAGTGGACGTGGCCACCGCCTGTTCGTAGGAAATCTGCTGGCTCTCTAGCGCGAGTTTCGCGTTCGCGAGCGACTGCAGGGCGTCGGTCGCGTCGAGCTGCGCAATGAGCTGTCCGGCCGCGACCGTCTGACCAGGCTGCACGTACACGGCGGTGACGGTGCCCGATGCTTTCGGCGAAAGCGAAAGCTCCTGCGAAGATGATACCTGTCCGGTCTCGGTCATGGTGGCCACGACCGTGCCCGTGGCGACCGTGGTGGTGACGTAGCGCGTGGCAGTCGAGGGCGCGGTGGCGGCCGAATAGATGCGAGAGCCGCCCCAGACGACGAAGATGATGATGACGGCGGCCCAGAACTTGTGCGCAAGCGCCCAAAGGCGCGCGGCCGAAACGGCCGCGCGCACACGCCCGAGGTATAGCGAGGTATTCATAGTAGGGAAGTGGAACCCATTTCAAAAATAATGGCGAGGGAAAACGGCAAAAATCCGTCGCGAGGCTCAATGAGGGCGTTCCTGCGTACTTGAAGTACGAAGAAACGGCCGAAGCAGAGCCGCAGCAGGATTTTTGCCGTTTTCGCCGTCAAACTTCAGGATTCTCATAATTTAGTGGTTATTTTTGAAATGGGTTCCAACACCCTATATACTACGCCTTTCGAAGTATTTTGTTCAGCCCGCGCGCCGCTTCGCGGCGCGCGTTCGGGCGTTTTGCGCGTTTCCGTGCGCGCGTGGCGCGCCGGTGGGGCGTGTACTGTCTCAAGACTGCGCGGAGACGCCGCGCCTCTCTGAATCGGCGCAGCTACGGCAGTTTTCAAGGAGCTCCGCAAGGCTCTCAAGAAAACTGCCGTACTCCGTCCGGGCAGCCTTTCGCACGCACACGCCTCGCCGGCGCTTCCACCGTGTCGCCTGTACTGCTTGCGGCTCTGCTCGCGGGTGCTCCGTCTTTGGTCGTTCGCACGCGTACTCCTTACCTGCGCACATTCGCTGCGGTTGTGCTCTCGGCTTGCTTGCCGTTCGCTCGCGCTTTCATCGCCTCGACAAATAAAAAACGGCGCGGATTTCTCCGCGCCGGCGTTATCGGCGAATCATGCCAGTCTGCAAGCACGCATGTGCGTACCCGAGCTCTTCTGCGGTGAGGTAGCCGATACGGTGCGTTAGTACTTTCTCCTGCACCGCTTCGTATCCCGTGAGAATTCGCTTTACTCGGTCCCATAGGCTCGGCGGGATTCTCTCTCGTTTCACACCACATTCCGAGTGAAGAAGAAAGAAATCACGGAATCCAAGCACCATTGCCGCCAAATCTACTGCCGGTTCCACCTGCCACAAAGGATTTCCCAATGCCGCCAGCAAGACGTGAGAAAGTTCGTGCGCGATTCCGACGACAAGCATCTCGGCCGGTGCATCGCGGAGATATGTCTCAGAGACGGCGACAACGATGCACAAGTGACGGTATTCCGCAGTGCCGTACAAGGGCATCGGCCGGGGAACGTATACCTCCATTGCGGCGTCGTTTCGCACGCGCTCTCTAAATAGCAAGCGCAACCGAATGCCAAGCCGCATGTGCTTGCGGACAAGCCGGAACATGCCCACGAGGTCTTTCTTTGCGTTGAGCCGCAGGAATTCCGCCTTCGGCACTGGCGGCCTTGCGGGGCCGAGGGCTCGCGTAAGTTCCGCGAGCCACGCATCAATCTCATTTTTCCGCACCTAAGTCTCCAACGTTCGTTCCGAAATCAGTGTACACACGAAGAACTACTATGTCAAGTCGCGCTCAAGAAGCGCGAGCGAGAGGCAAGCGAGCCGAGAGCGTCCGCAGCGGAGCCGTCGCCCCGAGTCTTCGAGGGGCGACGCTTGCGCCGAGGATACGGCGCAAGGCAGGCATGGTGCCGAGTCTGCGAGTCCTGCGCGAAGCGAGGAAGAGCGCGGCGCCCCGCTGGGGGCGCCGACGCGGCTCTCGGCTTGATTGCTGCGAGCGAGGGCGCTGCCTAAACGCTACTCGCCCGTAATCATGTCGCGCTTCACGTCGACGAAGGTCCCGCCCACCTTCTTGCCCGGATTGAAGACGCCGTGGGGGTCGAAGATGCGCTTGGTTTCCTCGAAGAGCCGCTCCATGTCGGGACCGAAGAGGAGCGGCAGGTACGGCGTGCGGATGATGCCGTCGTTGTGTTCGCCGGTGGTAGTGCCGCCTTCCTTTATGACGAGCTCGTACACTTTTGGCGCGAGTTCCAATACTACGGCGCGGTTCTCGGGCTTGCTAAGGTCCATGAGCGGGATGATGTGGAAGTTGCCGTTCCCGATGTGCCCGGCGATGGTGTAGATGAAGTGCGATTTGTATTCGTCGAGGAGCGCGTTCAGTTTGGGTAAGAATTCCGGGTATGTTGCGGGCGGCACGACGAAGTCGTCGATGAACGGCGAGGCATACATGCCGCGCAAGTTCTTGCGGAGCAATGAGAACGACTCGCGGCGGACGATCCAGTACTTCTCGCTCTCTTTCTCGTTCTTCTCGATCTTGGTCTTGAGGGAGAGATCCGCGAGCGCGGCTGCCGCGCTCGCGGCCTTCTGGTCGGCTTCTTCTATCGTGTCTTCGGCGAATTCGGCCATGAGAATCATCTTGGGCACGCCGCCGGTTGCCACCATCTCAGCTTCCGGAATGAAGTCGATGCCGAGTCGTGCGGCTTTCGCCCAGCCCATCTGCGAGAGCATCTCGGGCAGGAATTTAACCGCAAGTTCGAAGGTGTGGTCGTCGTAGCTCTCGAACGATTCCGGCTCTAAAGGAAGCACGCGGTTCACCACCTCCGGCAGGCGCGCCATGTCTTTCTCCTTGAGGAAGATGACGAGCATCGCGCGGTGCGGTTTCGGGTGCACGAGGCTCAAGGTGGCATTCGTCCAGAGGGCAAGCGTGCCCTGGCTGCCGCAGATGAGTTTCGACAGATTGAATGCGCCGGTGCGGTAGTCGCGCACGTTCCAGAGCGCGTAGCCGGCCGAGTTCTTCGAGACTTTCGGCTTGTGCGCGTCTATCGTTCCTGCGTTCTCAGCGAGGAGCTCGTCCATGCCGCGGTAGATAGCGCCTTCGAGATTCTGTAGTTTCTTCTTGTCTGCAAGCTCTTCCGCGGAAAGCGACTTGAAGTGCGCCGTCGAGCCGTCGGAAAGGACGACGTCCATTTCCTCGATGTAGCGTTCCGTCTTGCCATAGGCGAGCGTACGTTCACCGCCCGAGTTGTTCGCTACGATGCCGCCCATGGCGCAGAGTTCACGGCTCGCGGGATAGGAGGGGAGTATGAGACCTTTCGCGAGCGTGGCTTTCTCGAAGTCGCGATAGTAGACGCCGGGTTCGGTCGTGGCTCGGCCGCCGTGCGCTTCCGGAGTCACCGCGCCCATATGATTCATATATTTAGTGAAGCTCGCGACGACGGACGTGGTCAAAGGGCCGCCGCCCATGTCGGTGCCGGCGGCGCGCGCGGTTACGGAAACGTCTTCGCCCGCTTGGCGGAGCGCTGCCGCTTCGCGCACGAGCGTCGCCACATCCTTCTCGTCTTTCGGGAACACGATGAGGCTCGGCGTGCGCGTGAAGAGCGAGGTGTCACGGCTCGCTTTTGCAAGGTCTGCCGCAGCGTCGCTTACATCGCCGTGTAATTCTTTGGCGAGTCGGTCTTTCAAGGAAGGTACATCCATATGCACCCACTATACCGCGCCCGCGAAGCGGGCGCGGGGCAAGCCTGCATAAAAATCCCGCAGCATGCTGCGGGAGCGTTTCTATTGGAGCCGGTATTCGATGCCGATGAGCTTCAGCTCGGTCCTGCTAAGGAGCCGCGCGTGTTCGATCTGTACGCGAAGTATCCTGCCCTCGATATTCTTATGCCAGAAATCGACCAGCCGATGCATGCGCGGGAAATCGGGATAGTAGTCGTATTCCTGCCAGAGAAACTCTTGACGGAGATGCGGGAAGTCCGGCAACGCGTAGTCCACGAGGATGCTCGCGAGGCCGTAATTCTCGAGGGTGCGCAGATAGGCGTCCGATGCGTGCACGATGGCCATGCCGTCCTCCACAAGAGGCTTGCTTCCAGGTAGAAGCATACGCCCGTGCCCCTCGCGTGCAAATGGCGCTCGTGCACACCTGGTACAATCCGTGCGATGACCCAGGCCGAAGCTCTCACCATCCTCAAGACTGGCGCGAACGCCTTCCTCACCGGCGAGCCCGGGAGCGGCAAGACGCACACCATCAATACGTTCGTCGAATGGCTGCGCGCGTGCGGCATCGAGCCGTCCGTGACCGCGGCCACGGGCATTGCCGCTACGCACGTGGGCGGCATGACGCTCCATTCCTGGAGCGGCATCGGCGTCGCCGATCATCTGTCGGCCGCAGACATAGACCGCATCGCGGGCAAAGAGCATGTGGCGCGGCGCTTGCATAAAGCGAAGGTACTCATCATCGACGAAGTTTCTATGCTTTCTGCCGCCACCCTGGAAGCGGCGGATGCCGTGTGTCGCGAAGCGCGTCGCTCCGCATTGCCGTTCGGCGGGTTGCAGGTCATCTTCGTGGGAGATTTCTTTCAGCTGCCGCCGGTGTCGCGCGGGGGCAAAGAGGTGCGCTTCGCGTACGATTCCTCGACCTGGCGCGAACTGAATCCGCTCGTCTGCTATCTGGGCGAGCAGCACCGGCAGGATGACGATGCGTTCCTCGGCGTGCTTTCGGCGATTCGTACGGGTGATGTGGGCGAGGCGCACTACGAGGCGCTCGTTGCGCGCCGCGCTGTGCGCGGCGCGCCCCCCGACGCGCCAAAATTGTATTCGCACAACGCCGACGTCGACCGCTTGAATGCCGAAGCGCTCGCCGAGCTCCCGGGCGGCGTAAAGCGCTTCCGCATGAAAGATTCCGGGAGCGCGCAGCTGGTAGAAAGCTTGAAGCGCGGCTGTCTTTCGCCAGACGTGCTCGAACTCAAAGAAGGCGCGCGCGTCATGTTCACCAAGAACTCGCCGCAAGGAAGATTCGTGAACGGAACCCTGGGTACGGTGGTGGCGTTCGACGCAGCCGGGCTGCCGCTCGTCGAAGTGCGCGAGGGGGACACGATTGCTGCCGAACCCATGGAGTGGAAGGTGGAAGAGAACGGCAAGGTGCGTGCCACGGTGTCGCAGGTTCCCTTGCGGCTCGCGTATGCCATCACCATCCACAAGAGCCAAGGTATGAGCATGGACGCGGCGGTCATGGATTTGTCGCGCGCATTCGAGTACGGGCAGGGATATGTGGCCCTCAGCCGCGTGCGCACGCTTGCTGGCGTGCACTTGCTCGGCGTAAACCAGCGTGCGCTCGAGGTGCACCCGGAGGTGCTCGAGAAGGACCGACAGTTCCGCGAATATTCGAATGCCACGGCGCATGCATTCGCCGTGATGCCGGAGAAAGAAGTGGAAGAGCTGCAGAAGCAGTACGTGAAAGCGATGGGCGGCGCGTGGATGGGCGAAGGGAAAGAAATGCAGAGCGCGCGCGGACGCGCGCACGCGAAATCCCGCGGCGGCAGAGCCACCGCGGGCGTCCTCCCGCCGCGCCTCGCAGAAACGCTTCAAACCGTGCGCGATACGAAGTCGCTCAAAGAAGCCGCAAAAGAGCGCGGGCTCGCCGTTTCGACTATCGTCTCGCATTTGGAAGAGCTCGCCAAAGCAAACATCTTGCAGAAAGAAGACTTCGCGCATCTGCTGCCGAAGCGGCATGAGCTTGACGAAATCAACGAAGCATTCAAAGCCGACGAATCGGGCAAGCTCGCGCCGATTTTCCACGCACTCGGCGGCCGCCACTCATACGAAATTATTCGTTTAGCACGCCTCGCGAGCGCGTAGCGTTTACGAGCGCGCGAGGCGCCTCCGCTCAGCTTCGCCGGAGTCCCTGCGGAACGGCGTTCGGCGCCCCAGCCGGCGCCTCTCTAACGCTCTGGCTCTCCGGTTTTGGCATAGTAGCGGCTCGCAGACTCGCCGCTACGTAAACGGATGCCAAAACACCGTGCCGGAGGCCTCCGCCACCGTTTCTCGGGACGTCCGGCTTCGCTTCGCCGCTTCGGTGTTCTGCTCGTGGTCGCTCTCGGCTCGCTTGCCGCTTGTTCGCGCTTCTATCGTCGCGGCAAATAAAAACGGGGCATCTGCGGCCTTTATTTTGCGCGAAGAGTACGGTAGGATGCCAATCCCTATGGCAAAGAAAACGAAGATAGTAGCGACCATCGGTCCGGGGAGCGAAGCCCCGGACATGCTTTTGAAACTCATCGCGGCGGGACTGAACGTCGCTCGCTGCAACATGAGCCACGGCGACCACGCGGAACACGGCGCGCGCATACGGAACATCCGCGAAGCGGCGCAGAAGGCCGGCGTGCCCCTGCCGGTGCTCATCGACCTTTCGGGCCCGAAAATCCGCACGGGCGATTACGCGACAGAGCGCATCACCATAGAAGCGGGTGCAGCACTCGTGCTCACGACCGAAGAAATCGTGGGCGACGCCGCGCGCATCTCCGTGAACTACCCGAAGCTTCCTGAGGAAGTGAAGGCGGGCTCGGTCATTATGCTCGACGACGGCAAGAAGAAGCTCCTCGTGGAGCGCGTGGATGGCACCGAGATTCATTGCCGCGTGGTTGTGGGCGGGGAATTGAAAGCGCGCCGCGGCGTGAACGTGCCGGGCGCGTACCTTTCTATTTCTTCCATCACGGAAAAAGACAAGAAAGATCTCGCGTTCGCGCTCGAGGCGGGTGCCGACATAGTCGCGCTCTCCTTCGTGCGGCGCGCCCAAGACGTGCGCGAACTGAAAGCGCTCATGCAAGCCGCGGGCACGGTGCTGCCGATTATCGCGAAGATAGAGACGCAGGAAGCGATAGAAAATCTTACGGAAATATTGGAGGCGGCCGACGGCCTCATGGTCGCGCGCGGCGATTTGGCGATAGAGGTGCCCACCGAGCAGGTGCCGCTCTTGCAGAAGATCATCATTCGCGAAGCGAACGCGGCAGGGAAGCCGGTCATCACGGCGACGCAGATGCTCGAGAGCATGATTCATAGCCCGGTGCCCACGCGCGCAGAGGTTTCGGACGTGGCGAATGCGATTCTCGACGGCACCGACGCGGTGATGCTTTCTGAAGAGAGCGCGCTTGGCAAACACCCGGAGGAAGCGGTGGCCATGATGGCGCGCATCGCGGAAACGGTGGAGGCTTCGCTTCCGAAAGAGCATGCAGAGGCGAAGAGCGTGGTGGACTCGATAAGCCATTCCGTAACGAAGACGGCCGACCGCGTGGGCGCGAAGCTCATCGTGGCACTCTCCGAAAGCGGTTCGACCGCACGCATGGTTGCGCGTTGGAAGCCCGCGTGCGGCGTGGTAGCGCTTTCGCCGCATGCGGCGACGGTGGAGCGGCTCGCGCTCGTGCGTGGCGTTACGCCGCTACGCGCCGACGCGGGGAAGAGCATCGACGCGGCGCTCGCATTCGTGCCGCAATTCTTGCGCGAGCGCGGCCTCGCAGCAGCGGGCGACAAAGTAGTGGTCGCCGCCGGACTCAATTTCGGCGTCACAGGCTCCACGAACTTCTTGGTGGTGATTACGGTGTAAGACGCGCGCCGCTCCGCGGCGCGCGTTTTCGCGTTTTGTACTTTTTCGTGCGCACCTGACGCGCTCGCTCGCAGCAATCAAGCCGAGAGCCGCGTCGGCGCCCCCCAGCCAGGGCGCCGCGCTCTTCCTCGCTCCGCGCAGGCCTCGAAGACTCGGCACCATGCCTGCCTTGCGCCGTATCCTCGGCGCAAGCGTCGCCCCTCGAGGGACTCGGGGCGACGGCTCCGCTCCGGACGCGTCCGGTCCCGCTTGCCACTCGCTCGCGCTTTCATCGCCTCGGCACATAAAAAACCGGCGCGGATTTCTCCGCGCCGTTTTTACGCTTTGCTACACCGCCGCAGCTTCGGGCGTGTCGAGACGCGAGGGGAGCGCCAGCTTGGCGGTCGTGGCGCGGAACGGCAGCGCGGCAACCATCTTGAAAAGGGAAGTAATCTGCATCCAGAAGAAGCTCCACACCCACACGAACGCGATGAGCCACAGCGGGATGGGGGTCGTGAAGAATCCGACGAACGCCGCTACGGTAGCGAGAAGCTGCGTTGCCGTGACGGCGGAAATGACCTGCCACGACGGGAACCAGCGGAACCAGGTGTCTTCGGTGTGCGCCACGTAAATGAGCATGTGTCCGGAAATGACGAGCTTCAGGAAGAAGAGCGTCTGTATCCAAGGCCAGGGCAGGTGGAAATAGGCCACGGCAACCCAGAGCATAAGGAGCGAATTAAGGATGCCGGCAAGGCCGAAGGAGAGGCTGGTGGCGGCGCGCTGCTTTCCGTTCACATTCGCGGGCGCGAGCGGAATCTTAACGCGATCGAACGCGATCGTGATGATGGGCACGTCGTTCAGGAATGCGAGGATGAGCACCTGGATGGGCGTGAGCGGATAGTTGCCCATGATGACGCCGATGACCGCGATGGTGACGATGAGGCGCGTCGATTCCGAGATGCGGTAGAGCGAGTAGTGATAGAGCCGCATGAATACCATGCGCGCTTCGCGTATGGCGGTGGCAATGACGGCAAGGCCGTTCGTAAGGAGCACGATGTCTGCCGATTCGCGCAGCGCATCTACCGAGTTGGCGACTGCGATGCCGACGTCCGCATCGGAGACCGAAGGGATGTCGTTCGCGCCGTCGCCCGTGACCGCCACGCGGTAGGTGTGCTTGGCGGTCTCGACCGCGGTGTACTTGTCTTTCGGCATCACTTCAGCGAAACCGGCGGCCGTGGGAAGCGCCTGCGTGAGCCGCGCGGGGTCGTCGAATATGGTGCGGTCGTACACTTCGCCGGTAAGGTGCAGCTTGCC